>NZ_JBHRYW010000011.1:0-19560 GCF_042649265.1 Paenibacillus sp. GCM10012306
AAGAAGGTCGCGTGAACCTGCTGTACCTACCGGACTTTGAAGTATTTACAAAGTATATTCAGAAGGTTGGAACTATCACTGCGAACACTTCCGCAGTTGAAGGCCGAATTGTTGATCTGAAAGGTGCACCACTGCCGGAGACAACTCCGACGCCGGTACCAACGGCTCCATCCGGAGGATCCGGATCAGGATCTACACCAAGTGCAACAGCAAAACCAAGTGCAACACCTTCAGCTACGCCAGCTCCAACGGCAACGCAACAGGTGACAACCATTACACAATCTGAGTTGACTGCACAATTGGCTAAATTACCTGCTGGCAGCAATGAACTGGTCATCCCGGTCACTGCTTCTGCAGGTGGTGCACAAATCGTGCTTCCAGGCAGCGTTATTGTTGCTCAGGCAGCTGCTCAACCGAATACTATTCTGACCTTTACTGCAGGCAGCACTTCCTATTCCATGCCTGTAAGCATCATCAAAGGAGCTGCACTTGCTGATCAATTGGGTACAAGTGACTTTACAATTACTGTTTCCATGACAGCAGCTGACTCTGCTACGCTAAGCAGCGTGAACAAAGCTGCAACACAGCAAGGCTCCATTACCCTAGCCGGACCTGTGATTGAATTCAGCGTCACAGCCCAAGCGGGAACAAAGAAAGTACCAGTAAACGCTTTTGGCAGCACGTACGTTAAGCGGACAATCATAGTTCCAGGCACTTTGAATGCACAGAACGCTACAGCAGTGGTCTTCGACCAAGCTAGCGGACAGTTGATCTTCGTGCCATCTGTCTTCACAGCCAAAGCAGACGGAACAACAGAAGTAACAATTACACGCAACAGCAACAGCATCTATACTGTGATCCAGTCTAGCAAATCGTTCGGAGATACTGCCGGACACTGGGCGAAGTCATCTATTGATCTGCTGGCTTCCAAACAGATTGTGAGCGGAACAAGCAGCACTACCTTCTCCCCTTCACAATCGGTCAGCCGTGCTGAATTCGCAGCATTGATCACACGGGCATTGGGTCTGGAAACTGTTAGCGGCGGAACAACCTTCAGCGATGTTAGCTCGTCCAAGTGGTATGCGGGCGCCATCCAGACGGCTTCTGCAGCTGGCCTGATCTCTGGCTATACGGATGGTACTTTCCGTCCAGACAGTCAGATTTCGCGTCAGGAAATGGCGGCTGTACTTGCTAAAGCCATCAAGTATACAGGCGCAACCCTGAATGCAGACCCTGCGGTGCTGGCCAAGTTCAGCGATGCAGCCGGTATCCCGGCCTGGTCGCGCGAAGCCGTAGCAGAAATTGCGGCCGCTGGCATCATCCAGGGAACACCTGACGGAGCTTTCGCTCCACAAAAAGCGGCAACCCGTGCAGAAGCCGTAACCATGCTGGAGAAGACTCTGAAGTCACTTCATTTCATCAACTAGACTCTAAGTCGATCCATCATTAAACCACAGATTGTAAAGCATCAATAAAGAGGGACCTGGGCGAAAGTTTCGTCCGGGGCCCTCTTATTATTTTGCAATGACCGGAGCCTACATCAGGTCAGGTCTGCAACACAACCGCTATTTCCATATTAAAATCGGGATTGAATTTTCAAAATTGTTCCATTATAATAAAACCAATATTCAGTTCTATATTTATAGAACATACATAATGATCGTATTTAATCTAACTAATCAACATCAATTATCTCTGAGAGGACAAGTGAACCTATGCCCCCTACCAACTACATCGTGGAAGTAGATTTTGCACCCATTTATGAATGTGTGAATAGCCTCAACGCGTTTCTCCGCAAGCAGAGTCATGCGGTCATGGATTCAGGAAAGCTCTGGGTTCGGGAAGTTCAGCAGCACTTATCACCTGCGCTGCTACAAAAGATGCGAAAAGCCATGGATGCAACGGATGAGTCCAATCTCTATCCCTATATCTGGAACTGTCCAGGCGATCGTTCTGTTACCGGCTTCCTGGATTGGCTGGACGCCCTCTCCTCGGGCGAGCTTTATGAGATCGCTGCCCGGTATAATCTCAGTGTTCCGCCTAATCTTCCAGAAATACGCGACCTAGCCTCTGAGGCTTTACGGGCTTGGAACACCCATTACTTCAGCGGCATCGACCAGGCTATCATTGAGGGTCTTGCGCGCGAAGCCGAGTACAGGCGCGAAATGTTGAACAAAGATAACAGTATGGAGGTCTATGAGCAGGCTACACAAGGCATGCGGCTATATCCTACGGATCTTCTGAAGCAAGTTGTGATCATCCCCCAGTATCATACACGTCCACTCGTGACCAGTGCTATTTATGATGAGGTTATTTTCACCAGCTATTCCTGCGATGTTCTTCCGCCCGGAGCAGGCCGGCCGCCCGCAGAACTACTGCGGCTAACACATGCGCTGTCGGATGAAACAAGACTCTGCATCCTTCGCTTGCTGGCAGGGAAACAGCTTACGTTTACGGAGATCGTTCGGGAGGTCGGCTTGTCCAAAAGCACGGTCCACTACCATCTCATCACCCTTCGGGCAGCAGGACTGGTTATCGTGCACTTTAACAATAAGACCACAGACTATAGCCTGCGCCTGGAGGCGCTGAGCGATCTGCCCCGGCAAATCAGTAACTATATGAAGATCTAATGGGAAAGACACATTTGGGGAGAACCCAAGCTTAAGGGAGGAATCCTATGTTAAAACGTGGTTACTACGGTTTGCTGGCCACAATATCGCTTAGTTCCCTGGGCGATACCTTCGGGCTGCTGGCAATGGAGTGGCTGGTCTATGATTTGACCGGCTCCAAGCTGGCCATGGGCGCCTTAGCGCTCAGCTCCAGCATTCCCGAATTCGTCCTCCGGCTCATCGGTTCACCGTTGTCTGATCGGCTGCACCGCAGCCGATTTATGGCCGGCCTGGCAGCAGTGCGTCTGCTGGCCATACTAGTGCCGCTGACGATGGGTCTGGCCGGACAGCTTCAGCTGTGGCATCTGTTTCTTGCAGCCGGACTCAGCGGTGCTTGTGCCGCCCTCTTTATCCCAACGGCGATGGCTATCGTGCCCGACGTGGCGGACGCTCGCAAGCTAGTGCGCGCATTTGCCGTAATCGACGGATTCAAGAACGCAGCTGCCTTACTTGGCCCTGCCATGGCCGGCGCTCTGACAGCCGCCGCCGGAGCGCTGCCGGCCATGGGTATTTACGCCGTCTGCTACACGGGAGCCATCGTTACTTTACTGTGGCTGCCCAAGATGCAGACACCTGTAAAAAACGAGAACAATTTATCCTTGGCTCGCTACATCCGGGAGATTACTGAAGGCTTCTCTTTCTATAAGAGCTTTCCAGCCATGCTGGTGATCATGTGCATGGTGGCAATCAGTAATATGTGCAATATTGCTGTCTGGACGATGATCATTCCCTTTGTAAGCGATGTGCTGAATAGGGGTGCCGCCACTATAGGCATCCTGACTACAGTTTTTGCACTGGGCACCTTAGTCGGGCTGACCATGATTTCATTCCTAGGAGAAATCAAACAAAGGCAGACGGTCATGCTATCAAGCCTCATGGTTATTGGTCTCGCTACGACATTAATAGGATTTGCTTCGAGTTATCCCTTGGTACTGGCGGCCCTGTTCACCTCTGGAGTGGCAGCCCCCTTCTTTGGTTCACTAAGCTCTTCCTTGCATGGACGCTTAGTTCCGTCCCATTTGCAGGGACGGGTCAACTCAATCCGCTTCCTGATTGGCGGCAGTCTGCAACCAATCGGTGCTATGGGCGGAGCAGCAATAGCACATGCTTACGGTCTGCCTATTCTTTTCCTGTCTGCCGGTCTGATTCCTATCCTGTGTTCAGGAGTAGCAATGCTACTACCTGTTCTAAACGGAATTAACGGAGATCTGTCAGACCTGGAGGCAAAACACACATTAAAACAACATCTAACAACGAATAAAGGAGATGTACCGGCATAACGGAACATCTCCTTTTGATCAACAACTCTATAAGTAATAGTTCAATAGTATACGATGATCTGTCAGGATTTTACCTCGTCAGCATTAGATTCGTAATGGCTGATATCTCCATGCAACAGAATTTCCGGTATGTCCCCTGTAAAATCAATCCGGCTTAGGCAGGTAGGATGGATATACGGGAGATCCCACAGCTTAGGGAGGGGTCTGCCCTCGAAGTACGCCATTAACAGCTTGATCACCACCGTATGGGTGACGATCAGTACAGCTTCACCCTGATGGGCATCCACAATTGCTGCAAGCTTGTCCAGTGCCCGTTCCTGTACCTCTGCAAAGGTCTCGCTGCCTTTCACCTTGAATTTGGCAGGATCCTTCCAGAAATATTCGTACTGATCCGGGTGGATCACCTCAAGCTCTGTGGAGTCACAGCCTTCCCAAATCCCCATCCCGATCTCCAGGAATTCTTCGGCAGACTGAAGTGGAATATTCCGCTCCCCGATAATGATCTCTGCTGTTCGCCAAGCCCTCGGGCTCGGGCTTGCATAGACAGCATCTAATCGTTCGGTGGCCAGGCCACGTTGCAGCCACTCTGCCTGCTGGACACCGAGCGGTGTCAGCGCCGAATCTTTATGACCTTGCATGCGGTGCTGCACATTCCATTCGGTCTGCCCGTGCCGTGTCAAATAAATTGTAGTTGTGCTCATGATTAATCCTCCTTATGTACGATTCCGTTCCATCCATCTTATCGCATAATCCACGATCTCTCGCTGAGGAATCAACTTAGCCGGAGCCGCTGCAACCGGGCCCAAAGCAATTCGGCCTGTATCCTCCTGAAATTGCTCAGCCAGGGCGACAAAATCCTCGGATTCCCAGTCGAGCTCCTTGAACTCCACCCACTGTCTGTTCCCGTCTACCATCATTGGCGCTCCACTGACGATTTCCTGTTTGCCTGGAAAAGAAGCCCGGCATTCCGCCAGATGCAGTGAGGTGTTGTTGAGGTTCTCCACCCCGAGCAGCAGAACACTTCCATTCAGATCATAGATGCGGGCCAGAGGTGAATGTTCTCCCAACCCGAAGTCCAGTCCATGTCCGTCTATGATCACATCCCTGTGCTTACCCCAGGCTGCGAATGAATGGACAGGGTGACTACTGCGCTTGACCCCCTTTTGCTTACGGAAGGTATCTGGTATGACCCCCATCCCCCTTAGCAAAGTCATATCAGGATCATACGCAGGCATCATTTCACGGATTGAAGTCCACCAAGCTTCTGGAACCGGGGGCCTTGACCAGCCCGAAGGATCGGATAAATCGCTCGAATGCGTAGGCATAACTAGCGTCCCCTCTTCTCCCAATACCTCTTCAAGCGCCAAAATAACAGCAACAGGCCCACCTGCTACCCACTCTCCAAGCGATTTAAATGAAGAGTGCATAATTAGCGTCATTCCCTCCTGCACTCCCAGGCGGCGAAAATCCTCCGCCAATGTCTCCACCGTAATCAAATTGCCCTGAATCATTTCCATCCTCAAATCCCCTCCAAATCTATGTATCTAGGCAGCCCGTAATCCCATAATATAATCGTTCGCACAGAGGAGCAAATGTTCAAGTATTTAGTAGTAGTTGTAAAAATATCTCCTTTTGGATACGCTAATCAGAAATAGCCATCGCAGCAAAGAAACAAGAAAGCAGCAGCCCTCCGGATGACCGGGAGGCTGCTGCCTGCATTTCACTGGCAAGCGAAGGGACTGTCCGCTTGATATTATTCTCTTGTGACAAAGCTAACACAGTATCCTCTACCTAATTGTATAGGAGGAGGACGCTTATTCACCTTCTATGCCAATTCAGCCTTGATCAGGCTGATTTCACCATGCCGAAGCGCTTCTGCCGCTGCTCCGCGTAGCAAAGCGCCGTTAATCGTGCTAACGGTGCCATCCGTATACTGAAGCGTCATACTACGGATGGTTGCTCCGCCGTCTCCAAAGGTATCGGCCTTGCGTTGGTTATAATACGTCACCTTGGTTTGACCCAGGAAGGTGAAGCTCAGTTCTCCCTGCTCGTCAAACAGCCAGCCCGGTAGCACAGGGTTGAGGGAAAGCGCCAATTCTCCGTCTACGACGGAGAAGGCCTTGCTGCCAGCCATCATTTTGCGCCACATGCTGAGGAATTCTGCCGTCGATCCGCTTAGCCGGGCTACGAAGCCACGGCCATGCGTGCCAGGGTCAGGGTTGCCTCCCGTAGCGATAAACGACGAGTTCTCCAGCGTGCTCCGACCATATACTGCCGGATCAAGGAATGGCACGAGTGAGGTTTTCAATTCCGAATAGAATTCCTCGTACAGTCCTGCCTTCAGCAGCTCTAGCAAATATTTGTAAGACATGTGCAGGAAGTTGGACTCCCGCTCCAGCCAGCCCGGAGTGAAGGCGCGCATCCGCCCGATTTCATGAGATTCCTCTTCTAGACTTACAGACGTTTGGTACATCGATGTCTGAGGATCATATAGTCCGGTGCCCTTAATCAAATTATAGATTTCCTTGGCCTTCACCGGATCCTTCAAGGTCTTCAGCCAGCGGGTCGGTCCTTCCAGGAAATAAGGCAACGGCTTGGCCTCAAACTCTTGCACCACTGCTTTTTGCAGACCGTATCCACTAAGTACCGGTCCACCTTCCGCATCTACCACAGGCTCAAACCGGGTAGCCTCGAAGCGGAAATAAGTCGGTGTCAGTCCGTTCCCCAGCTTCACCGCTCGCTCAATACCCTCGTCAAGCTTGAGCAGGAACCGGGAGAAGGCACCACGGATGTGGGTAAGGGCAACTTCAGACTCACTTCCCGTAATGCCGAACCGGATGCTCTCGCGGTAAGCTTCACGGGCCGAAGCTACGGTATCCCAGTATGCAAACTGGGTCAGTTCTCCCTCCAACACAGAAGTAACAGCGGTGTTTACCTGCTCCAGCAGAAGCGCTATTTCTTCCGGCAAGCGTGCTGTGCCTTCCGCATTGTCCGGGCTGTCCAGCACATCGAGCAGGAAGGACACTGTCCGCTTAAGCTCGAAGGTCTCGCTCATCCCGGATCCGAACAATCCCGGCAAGCCATTCATAGCATCATTCCAGCCCGGTTTGTTGCCTTCCATTTCCACACCCATTCCGTAAGGGTCGAGTGTAGCGAATTTGTTCAGGGCCAGCGACACTATTTTTACAAACAGGTTCGTATTATACACCGAGCCACGACCGCGTTCCGTCCGCAGCCACTCCGTGCTTCCGGCTTTACGCTTCAGCTTGTGCAGCTTCTCTTCGTCCTCAAGCAGCGCGCCGTACTGACGTACTTTCCCGTCACTGATGACGTATTTCTCGCTGCGTGGGAGAACATAGGCGGGACTGTCATAGAACGCATAGGTAGCGTCTCCGAAGAGCAATTCTTGTCGCCGGTCAGGGAAAATATCCAGGTACCCCTCAACCAGATCAAGGTTGTATGTCCAGTGATCGGACCAGAAGCCCTCCCCGAAGGAAGCTTCAATGTTCTGTTTGGACAAAGAAAGCACACCGAACAAGAACTCCTGCTCTTCTACTTTCAGCTCGACATGATGGTCGGCGATGTAATTGATCAGACCACCTGGGGTGAATACGCCGCTGAGCAGCTTGCCAAGTCCTTCGTGCTGATTCGCAGCGCCTTTCTCAATCCAGGCTTCCAGCGCAGAGCGATTCTCCGGCAAAATTTCAAAAGTCGTTCCCTGAACACTCAGTGGATTGTACCCATCAGCCTGCATCAGGCTGTAAAACATTTTGATATTGAAGCTGCCGACCTTCGGATTGAAGAACACATCATTGCGACGGTTCTGGTTCATATCCCGGAAGTTCCCGTTGCCTTGAGAATAGTATTCTGGCGCTAACGAGAAGAAGTTGTAGTCGCGCTCCATGTCGCCATGCTTACGGGAATACAGATGCACTACGAAGCCATCTCCACCGTTATCGAAGATGAACGGGTAGCCTCCACGCAGGAAGTTGTCGAGATAAGACTGACGGCAGTAAGCATCAAAGATCGGAGAAGAAGTCTTTGTTGCAATATCTTCAGTCAGATCCTCAGTGAGTTTGGACGCTTCCTCAGCTTTATCGGAAATGTAGGCGTCACGGCAAATGTGCGCCGACCTTTTATTGATCTTCTCAATGTCACTGACGTGGCCGATCAGGGTGTTCACCGTCAGGCTGGACCCTGGAACCAGCGTCCGCGCTACGCCACTGAAGCCACAAGGGACCTTATTGACTGGATATTGACGCAGTTCTGCAAGACCAGACAACGATAACTCCGCGAACCGGTCGGGATAGGACAGGGAAGTGTTGCCACCAAATACAACCTCAAAATCTACGAACGGCGAGATCTTCTCTCCCTCTCCAGTAAAGGACAGGTAGAAGTGGCCCTTCGTAATCTCACTGACCTCCGCATCGTCATTGGTGCTGGAACGCAGCTTATAGAACGGGATACCGTTCTCTAGGTTGTAGACATCCATCCAGCTCCGCAGAAGGTTGCCGATGTCTTTGTAGCCACTGTTCTCGACACCGAACGGCAGAATTTCCGGAAGACCATCCAATAGTTCAAAATCGATCTCCTGGCCCCCGATATTCTCAATCGTCACCCGGCGTACCAGTGCAGCGTAATCTTCATTCGGAAGATTAAAGTAATGGACTGTCGTCTTCAGCCCATGCCCAGCATGGCTTTCCTCGATGGTCAGACCGTTTGGAAGAATGGTCATAACCCGCTTAGCCTCGGCATCAGGACGCGCCGACTGGAACGGCTCGTAAATTTCCCGTTCCCCCTTGATCTTGATAAAGGTCCGGAAACCGGAGTTGGCCACATTCTTGTAAGAAATGTTCGCCGGAGAGAATTCCATGATCGGCGAGTTTTTGTCGCGAATCCCGAAGCTACATACCCCTTGACCCCGATTGACATAGAAGGACCACATCGGAATTCCTTTCAAACCGGCAAGGCCAGGCAGGAAACTGGCAAACGGTTTGCCTTCATGGAACTGCTCTATCACGAATTTGCCGGAATCAAAATAATAATGACTCATACTGCTACCCCTCCCTGAATGAACTATTGTGTAATGAGATGCGTGATGATGGAATGCGCCGGAAGCTCGAAGCGGGCAACCTCATCACCCAGTCCCAAAGTAACCTCGCGGGACTCTTCCCCTTCGTTCATCAGCACGACGGCAAGACTGCCATCCGGATTGCGGAAAGCTGTGGACAGGACGCCTTCAGCAGAATTTTGCAAACCAATTCTCACCGCGCCTGGAGCAATATATTTGCTGAAATGCCCGATATAGTAATACGAGCTGTTATAATGAATTTCGTTCGTAGTCGTGTCGGCAATTACTGGAGCATCGCACAAATTGTTAACATGGTTAGGGCCTCCAGTCTCATCCAGCACCAGGTTCCAGTCCAGATAGCCTTCGGTCCAATGATTGAGGTCGCCGATCATATTCCGTCCGTAGCGTTCGCCTGTGAACCACTCTCCAAGTCTCACGCCGCCTTCCTGGCAGCCCTCTGTGAACAACAGATGCTTGTCAGGGAACAGGTCATGCACCTGACCCACTTTCTCGAACTCCTCGCCGCCGTACCAGTGGATACCTGTACCCCATACATACTTTGCAGCTTCAGGATCGGATAGCACTGCTGACGCACGTTCAACCATAATGTCCCGGTTATGATCCCAGATTACAATATTCACGTCGCCGTAGCCCTCTTTGTGCATCACCGGTCCCAGGTGGTTCTTCACGAAGTCACGCTCTTCTTCCGCACTGTACACACAAGAATCCCACGTCTGAACAGCAGCCGGTTCATTTTGTACGGAAACCGCCCAAATTGGCACACCTTCCTTGCCATAGGCTTCGATAAACTTCGTGTAGTAACGCGCCCACACATCGGCATATTCCGGCTTCAGCTGTCCGCCGTTATTCATCTCTCCATTCGTCTTCATCCATGCCGGAGGACTCCACGGGGAAGCGAGCATGGTGAACTCGCCGCCTTTAACAGCCATAGCGTCTTTGATTAGCGGCAGCACCCACTTATGGTCGTGAGAAATATCGAAAGTAGCCAGCTCTGTATCGTTGTCCTCCACGTACGTGTAGTTGCCAAGTGCAAAATCGCAGCTATGGATATGTACGCGGCCCATCGAGTAGTTAAGTCCCTCTACAGGGTGAAAATAGCGGTGGATGACCTCGGCCCGCTTCTCAGGGCTAAGCCTAGACAATGTATACGCAGCCGCTTCAGTGAATGCTCCGCCGAAGCCGATCATCTTCTGATAAGATTCTTCAGGCTTCAGTTCCACTTGAGCTGCATTACCTTCTCTAGCCTTAAACTCAATTCCGTCTACCTTGCTGAGGCGTTCTCCTGTGTCTTTGGCGGTTACTACGGTTTGAACTGTTGTCATTGTCATATCTCCTTATAATTGGAATAATTGCTTTCGAAACGATTCGAAACCGGTTTCGATTTTTTCGAAAAAAAATGGCGTTTTTTGCTTTAGTGCAAAAAATCATAGCAGAGAGCCATCTGAAGCGCCATCCGTGCTTATTGCCTAAGACCGGATGGGCCCCGATTATAGTTACTCCTCTTTCGCGGGGGGTGCACAGGAATCTCTTACAATGACTTCTACTGGCAATGCTAGGGCTTCCTTCTCGTTCGGGATCTTGTCGATCGCGGCAAGCAGGATCTCCGCTGCCCGGCTTCCCAACAGTTCCGTGTCCTGCCTAACTGTTGTCAGGGCCGGGGTGACATAGCGCGCCAGTTCGATATCGTCATATCCCATGACCGAGATATCTTCAGGTACAGCCAGACCGGAATCTTGCGCCGCCTTGACGGCTCCAAAGGCCAACAAGTCGCCCGAAGCAAACACGGCCGTTGGCCGCTCCGGCAATCGCAGCAGTTCCATCATGGCATTGTAACCGCTCTCCAAAGAATAATAGGCGCCTGTGACGATATAGGAATCCCGCAGCTCCAGCTTCTGCTGCAGCATCGCGGCCTCATACCCCTCTTGCCGACGACTTCCCGGAGTGGTGTTCACACCGCCGGAAATATGAGCAATTCTGCTGTGGCCCAAGCCAATCAAATACTCCACTGCCTGCACTGCGCCGCTCCAGTTATCCGAGCATACGGTATGGGATTCCGGTGTCTCATAGTCCAGAACCACTGTAGGAATATCACTATCCAGTAGCTCCTGAAAATAAGGGTCTTCATAATCAGACAGAAAGACCACAACTCCGTCCACCCCGCGAATCCGGCAATTCTCCAGATATCCGCTCTGCTTACCGCCCACATCCTTGGATATGAACATCAGCGCATACCCTTTAGCCACGGCCACCTGCTTGAAGCTTTCGATCACCGCGCTGAAAAAGGGATGGCGGATACCCGCTCCGGTGCTCTCCACGAACAGCACGCCGATGGTCCACGATTTCTTCGTGGTCAGCGTTCGGGCATGGGCGTTGGGCACATACCCCATCTCCTGTGCTGTGCGGAGGATATCCTGGCGCGTCTTCTCGCGCACATCGGAATAATTATTGAACACCTTAGACACGGTCGTCGGAGAGTAACCGGTTCTTTTGGCAATATCATAAATAGTCGTCAATCCGGTTCACTCCCGCCTCTCATCATGAGAACGCTCTCCGTTCACTGACATTCTAACGTCTTTCCTTACGGTAGTCCAGCATAAAATATCTCTGTACAGGAGGCCAAAGGGTAACGATCTGAATCAGAAGTCCCAAACTCATATACAAAACATGAGGCCAGTAAACCGCATTCAGGATATAAGTCTGCACCATAATCCAGATGATCTGCCCAAAGCCGATATAGAGTGAAAGTACCCACGAACTATGAAGTTCTTTAAATGGATTCAGTACCTCAGCCCATTGCCACTGCGGCCTTCTGATCATGCTGTACAGCGTGAACAAAGGGAACAAGCCAAACACCATAAGCAGCAACAATCCTGGCACCAGAAAATCAGGAAAAGGTGATCTTGTCAGCAAGGTTACCGACATACCCACCAAGCCGCCTTGGGGATCGGCCACCAGTGCGCCACCACCTGCAATCGCTCCAACTCCCAGAAAAGCCTGAAGAATGTACAACAATACTACCGAAGGCGGTCTCTTGTCGTTACTTGTCTGGCTTTGCAAAGTGCCTATTTCAGACTGCATTCCTATCCCTCTTTTCCATGAATAGTCGTGCTTATGCCCTATTTAATTACTCTATGCGTTACCTCGCTCTCATTTTACAGTGTTTTCCTTGGATATACCGAGACAGAAATCACAATAGAGAGGCCTTTAGCGACATTTATTGTCTGCGGTGTAAACGTCTGCACTTTGCGTTATACTGAAACTGCTATCTATACTACGAGGGGACAGGACAGGGCTGTAAGGTTCTTCGTCCAAAATATACCGATGACCGATATCATTCTGCCTTCTTCCAAACAATGTGCCTACTGTGAGCAGCTTAAGCCTCTCGCCGAGTTCCGCAGGCGGACCGGCAAGCGCTCCAAGGCCCAGGCCCGGCGAGGCGCGTGTCGGGATTGCCGCAAGCAGCGCGCTGCTGAATCTGGTATCACGCAGCTGCAATCCTTGCAGCCGCCAATGCCAGCGCTGGCACGCCAGACGGAGCCTGGAAGGGCGGCCGTAGCGCCCCCATCGCCACCGGAAGCTACGCGAGACGTTCCTAAAAAGGCGGCCGTCGGCCCGCTGACTCGCTCTCGCGCCGAACGAGCCAAGGAGCGGAAAGCCGCAGCTTCGCTCACGGCAGCGAAGCCTGCCACCAAGGGGCGACCGCGCGGGGCCGAGCCGCGGCGAACACCGCTGCATCAACGGGGGCCTAAGCCAGAGCCCACGGATACCACAGCCTTGGTACCCTCGTCGCAGGGTATGATCCTGATGCGTGGTCATAGTGACAAGGGGAGGCGCTGGCATCAGGAGATTGACTTGGAACTGGCGGTTACACTGGTTAAGGAGCATGCTGCAGTAGTCGTCAATCGGCGGACCATCCGCCGCCTGTACAGCAACAAGGCCTTCCGTGCCCTGATCCTGAACAGGGACCGCTATACCTGCTATTTCTGCGGACTCTACGGAGATACCATCGACCATTTGCTTCCGCGTGCCAAGGGCGGCCATACGACACCGGACAATTGTGTATGTGCCTGCAGCCTGTGCAACCAGACCAAGGCAGATAAGGATGTCGAGGAATTTATGGGCAGAAAAAGGTAGCTACTTCTACTTCCCCATAACAAATAAACGCTCCAGTCCCCCGGCAAGCTGCTGTCTCTGGACAGCGTAAGCCAAGGCATCGGAGCGTTTTTAGTGATAGGTGTCATAGAACCCCGCACGCAGACAGTTACGTCTTGAAGCGAGCGGATGGATAAACTTTAACCGGTGATATTCTTGACCCGCCCGACTTGGCCACTGGTCAGCCTGACCTTGATGCCATGCGGATGCCGCGGGGAATTAGTCAGGATATCCTTAACCTGACCATGGGTCAGCTTACCTGTAGCCTGATCCTGCTTCAGTACGATGTCTACCTCAAGTCCGGGCCGGATATCCGCCCTGTTTTGTCCATTCATGATGACATCCCCCTTTCATGCTTATTATTATTGTTAACAAACAATTACAGCTGAAACTATATATTTCAAACAGTTTAAGGACGTGAACAATTATGGCCTTCGGAATCAAAAGAGAAGAATTGCAAGCATGGAAGAAGGCTGTCTCTGCGGGAGAGATAGCCTTCCTGACCCATTACTGGATTGATCCCCGGTTTCCCGGCATGACCACCGTGACCAAGGTTGGCTGCAGCGACCTGGATCGGCTCGCCCATTGGTGCAAGCAACATGGTCTGCCTGCCAAATATATTCATAACCGCTCACCGTTCCCTCACTTCGATCTCATGGGCCACCGCCAGAAGGAAATTCTCCGCAGCGAGGGGCAGCTCGATCAGTTAGAACGGTTCAAGCTGCTCTGATCAGGAAGACATTGCCCTGATACGCTATTTTTTGCGCCGCAGGTCTTCCATGATCTTGCGCCCAGTAGGTGTCTGAGCCAGTCCGCCTCCGGCGGTCTCACGGTGGATCTCCGGCATCGCCGAGCCAACCTCCAGCATGACCTTGATCACTTCATCGGAAGGAATCACGCTGCGCACACCTGCCAACGCCATATCTGCGGCGGCCAGTGCGGTCACTGCGCCAAAACCGTTTCTGACGATGCAAGGGATCTCTACGAGCCCGCCGACAGGATCGCAGATGAGACCCAACGTGTTCTTAAGCGCCAGACCTACGGCATGTACGGCCTGTGCCGGGGTTCCGCCGCGCAGCTCAGTTAGCGCGCCCGCTGCCATGCCGATGGCTGAGCCTACCTCGGCCTGGCAACCGCCTTCCGCGCCAGATACAAAAGAATTATTGGCGATAACATAGCCAATCGCTCCGGCAGCAAACAGGCCGGAGACCATGACATCATCACTCCAGCCAAAACGCTCCTGGCAGCTGAGGAATACCCCTGGAATGATGCCGCAGGAGCCCGCCGTTGGCGTAGCAATAATGCGACCCATCGAAGCATTCACTTCGGACACCGCCAGTGCATAGGCCATAGCCTGACCCGCTGGGCCACCAAGAAGGGGCTCCGCTGCTGCATTATAGGCGCCTACTCGCTGGGCATCCAGTCCGGTAAGTCCGCTGCGGGAGGTTGTATCTTCATGCATCCCACGGTGTACAGCTTCTTTCATGACCCCGTAATACTGGCTCATGGTGGCGAATTCCTGCTCCTTGGAGCGACCCGATTCCGCACTTTGTTCTTCTAGCATCAGGGCGCCAATCCCAAGGCCTCTTTCCTCGCATAATACAGCCAATTCACTTAATGTTCGAAAATTCATGATGTACTTTCCTTCCCTTTCTCCTCTTGCCCAGCTTCATTCAAATCTACGAGCTTCACCGACTTCACTGCTGGGAGGTCCCCCAGGGCCTGAAGCAATTCAGGTGTCGCCGATTCATCCAACTCAAGCACGGTCAGTGCAGCGCCACTGCGGTTCTTGCGGTCAAGAGACATATGTCCGATATTGACCTGCCCGCTGCGCATAACATCCGTAACACTCGCAAGCACGCCCAAGTAATCCATATGCTCAATGAGGACCGTAGGATACATGCCTGTCAGCTTCACCCCGAAGCCGTTAATATCAACAATCTCAATGTTGCCGCCTCCGATGGAAGTCCCGGTTAGCGTCAGCTCCTGTCCACTGTCCTTGCCAACGAGACGCAGTCTTACCGTATTGGGATGAGGGAACAAACCCGTTCCCTGGCGGAAGGAGATATCCATACCTGCCTCTGTGGCAAGCGTTATAGAATCCGGGAGCCTTGGGTCGTCGGTGGTATAGTCCAACAATCCGCCGATAATTGCCCGATCCGTACCGTGACCTTCATAAGTCGCAGCAAAAGAGCCGAAGAAAGTTACTTCGGCTTCACGCGGCATTTCGCCCAACACCTGGCGGGCCGCCCGGCCAATCCGGGCCGCTCCTGCTGTATGCGAACTGGAAGGCCCGACCATAGCCGGGCCGATAATTGAGAATACATCTTTAAAACGCATGATGATAAAGCCTCCGTTTATACAGCTAAGCAAATATTCTACGCTTGCATATCCCTATTATACTGCACAGGTGCCAAACCTACACAGTGGAGCAAGCGATTATTTTGACAAACTGCAGGCCTTAGCACCTTCCACTAAGAGTCATAGCCTACGTATCCCGAGAGTACAGCGCAATGTCGTCACGGTATTGCCAGCCGAGTCCTTCCCAAAACTGCCGACCCTTCTGGTTGTCTTGGATCACCATGAGATGACATTTGGTAATGCCGTCCTCCCTCAGCTTGTCCAAACAACGGGCCACCAGTTCGCGCCCTGAGCCCTTGCCACGGGATGCGTGACGAACGGCAACATGATACAGAAACCCCCGGCGACCATCATGCCCACACAATGCCGTACCGATCAGAGAACCGTCCTCATGTACACAAACCTGGCTTAACTCCGGATTGCGCTCCAGAAAACGTGAGATTCCTGCCCGTGAATCTGCCTCGTTAAGTCCCATCCCCTCAGTATTCACCCATAATTCATAAGCCGCATCGTAGTCGTCAGCTGTCATTGACCTATAGATCACGATTTCCCACCTGCCTTTACAAACCGGTAACCCGTAATTTCATATCCTAATCTTTTGTAAAAAGCATGCGCTTCCTCGCGTTCGGTGCCGCTAACCAACCAGGTTCCAATACAGTCGCGCGCTGCGGCCAGCTCCTCTGCATACTCTACTAGCTTTCGTCCCACGCCCAGCCTGCGGCTTTCCTTATCTGTCACAAGCACGGAAATTTCGCCATAACGGGTATAATCCTCAATATTTTCCCGCACACGGAAACCTAAAGCCCCCAGAAGGCGTTCTTGTCCCTCGGAAAACTCTTCATTCTTCTCTCCTAAGCACACATACAGCTCTTCAATAGGACTGGTAGCTATAAAATCAAGCCTTTTCTCCACTTCCTCCAGTTGCAAAGGCTTGCTGATCAACTGCACCATTAGCCGGTGGAGTTCCGGCGCATCGCTTTTGAACGCTTTTCGGATCACCAGATTCATGTGACAACGACTCCTTTACGATTTATCCAGTATGATTTGTTATAGACCGCTCCCCGCACAAAGCCCTTAGCTCCATTTCAGAAAGCTTATCAAGTCCAAGTACAGCCTCGTAAGGATCACCCTCCAGCTGCAAAAGCTGGGCAAAGGCCGGTTCCGTCTTTACCCCTTGGCGCTTCAACTGTATAACCTGTTTTCTAAAAGAATCGCCCAATATACTCAACACCCGGGCTTCGACAACCATATGAATATACCCGTTCTGCTCCCTGCTTGGACGCGGTTGTCCGAACAGTTCTACCGGCCAACCTCCTACGCTAAAATTGATTTTAATGCGAGGGGTTCCATCAACGGTCCGTGATTCGCAGCTATACTGATCCATCTCACCAAAGTGTAGACCAACCTGCGCGGCAAAGGCCTCCCGATCATGTACCTCACAGATAATATCGAGATCGCTGCCCTCCACCTGAATGCCAAGCGGCACCGTCCCCACAAGTACAGGGTGGTACTGACTCAACACGGTAAGCACATTCAGTTCAGTCAGCAGGGTATGCACCTCCTTCTGAAGTGCTGTACCCTGCTGCAAATAGGAAATATCCAGCCAGTGCTCATCTTCCACCATCTAATCCCACCCCCTTGCAAAATACGACCCTACTTTACACCGAAAGCCTGGCCTAAGCCTTCTTCCCTTATTAAATCCTTGCACCTGTGCACAAGGGAGTGCACGATTCCCTGGGCGAACGCATAGAAATATAAGAACACAGAGAAGCCCGAGGAGGAGTTCGTTCCATGAAGCAACCCCTGGTATACCCCTACTACGGACAAAAAACCGTCTGCACGGAACAGCCGATTGCCTTCCCGCCCCAGCACCAGGAGCGACCCGGACTGGAAAGTCTGATGACTCCTCGTCCGATTAGCGAGAACCCGGAACTGCGTGGCAGTGGCAAGCTGAAGGGCAAGGTTGCCCTCATCACCGGGGGCGACAGCGGCATCGGAAAAGCTGCGGCCATTGCCTTTGCCAAAGAGGGCGCGGATGTAGCCATCGCCTATTTGAATGAAGTCTCCGACGCAGAGGTCACTCAGCGGCGCATTGAGGAGCTCGGCCAGCGCTGTCTGCGAATTGAAGGCGACCTGCGCTTCAAACAGAACTGCACTGCGGCTGTAGAGCATACCGTTGCCACATTCGGCAAGCTGGATATTCTTGTGAACAACCATGCGATCCACTTTCCACAGAAGAGCATCCTCGACATCTCGGAAGAACAGCTGTATCTGACCTTCCAGACAAATATCCTCTCCTACTTCTTCCTGACTCAAGCCGCACTGCCTCATATGAAAAGAGGAGCTTCCATTATTAACACGGCCTCCATTACCGCTTATCGAGGGAATGTGGAGCTTATTGATTACTCCTCTACCAAAGGAGCCGTGGTCTCTTTTACCCGAGCGCTAGCCATTTCGTTGGCTGATACTGGAATTCGTGTCAACAGCGTGGCACCCGGGCCGACATGGACACCGCTGATTCCATCCAGTTTTTCACCCGAAGAGGTCAGCACATTCGGTACAGGAACCCCGCTTAAGCGGGCAGCACAGCCGTATGAACTGGCTGGAGCATACCTGTATCTGGCGGGACCGGAGTCCTCCTTCGTAACCGGCGCGTGCATTCATGTCAACGGTGGAGACATGATCACCAGCTGAGAATTTTACCGAAAGGAGCCAAAACGATGCATAGAACCCAACCCTCCGAAATCACTTCCGTCAGGTTGACTGCCGGAATGTATGCCCTGAGCAAATTGGCCTGTGCAGGCCTGTTGTTCTTACTCTTATCCCTGTTGACGCTGGTCTACCCCGCAAGCGAAGGCTCACCGGGTGAAGAATGGCCTGTCTCTGCCGCCTACGCCATTTATGCCTATGGCCTGCCGGCTGCGTTGGTCGCAGATGGACTGCTGCGTATTCTGCGCATCCGCCTCCTGGCCGTAGCCTTCGTCGTCTACGCCGCGGCAGGCCTAGGAGCAGGTCTCTGGCTGGCTGCAGAACAAGGCGGCACCCCCTTGCTCTGTGCAGCCGCTGGCATCATCGGTCTACTCTTGTTCCGCACGGCACAAATCGCCGTGGAGCGGCTTCCACTATTTCTACCTGTATTCGCTTTGTTCGTTCCGCTCCTGTGCCTGGTGCTGTTTAACTGATCGGCTATGGCCTAGATCCTGTTAGCCAATGTCCCCATTTAAAATGCGGTCCGTTAGTTACGAGTTAGTTAGATAGATATGAGTTAGTTAGATAGATATATGAGCTAGTTTGATAGACATGAGTTAGTTAGATAGGTATGAGCAAGTTAGATAGACATGAGTTAGTTAGATAGACATGAGTTAGTTAGATAGACATGAGTTAGTTAGATAGATACGAGCTGGTTAAATAGATATGGCTTCCGTTAGATACGGCTTCGCTAGTTGTGGCTTTACGGCATATCGTTCAGCTATAAAGACGAAGTTAAGAACCAAACGTAAAGCTCGTCGTTACTACGGAGGAATGTTTGACTTCCCCCTTCGTTCTTCTTTTCTACCTTGGTTTCTTTTGTTCGGCAAATATAACAGCATTTTTGTACCTTATATTCATCAAATATAGGCCAATAAGTTAAATAAGGGCATTATTGCATCTTATTTTCAAAGAAATCACCCTGAAAGGGCTACTGTGGAAGATTTAAGGTACAATATTGCCCTTAATTCCCTCAAACCCTTGGCTGCAGAGACAATTAGGGTACAAAAATGCCGTTAATTACACTTCAGGAGTGCGTTCCATATAGGATCTTAGAGTCTATACATCACCGTAATGACGTTCGGACTTTAAGTTTGAATCCTGGGTTTGAACCTTAAGTCCGAATTTTGAGTTCGAGCCTTGAGTTCGAGTCTTGAGCTCGAATCTTGAGTTCAACTCTTGAGCTCGAATCTTGAGTTCAACTCTTGAGCTCGAGTCTTGAGTTCAACTCTTAAGTTGGAATCTTGAGTTCGAACCT
>NZ_JBHRYW010000011.1:19659-124701 GCF_042649265.1 Paenibacillus sp. GCM10012306
TTAAGTCCGAATCTTGAGTTCGAACCTTAAGTCCGAATCTTGAGTTCGAACCTTAAGTCCGAATCTTGAGTTCGAACCTTAAGTCCGAATCTTGAGTTCGAACCTTAAGTCCGAATCTTGAGTTCGAACCTTAAGTCCGAATCTTGAGTTTGAACCTTAAGTCCGAATCTTGAGTTTGAACCTTAAGTCCGAATCTCGAGTTCGACTCCTGAGCTCGAACCTTGAATTCAAATCCTAAGTTCGTCTTATATAGTTAGCTCAGTAAGTTATAGCTTCCAGCTACTCCGTATCTAGACTCCTTAGTGTTACAGCGTTCCAGCAATATGCTTCTATCGCTTGATCCAGCATTCGATCCAGCATTCGGTGAACTCAGTCTTTTCGGCCCTCTTCACAGTGCCTCAATGATATCTCCGGCAATCAATGACGCCGGATGACTTCGCAGACCTGCTGCGCGTTCTCCAGCCAGGCCATGCAAATAGACACCAAACGCCGCAGCCTGTATGGCATTCAGTCCTTGGGCCAGCAAGCCGGCGATGATGCCGGTCAGCACATCACCCGCACCGCCAGTCCCCATACCGGGATGTCCTGTGGTGTTGACATAGATCTCCCCGTCCGGGCTGGCAATCACGGTATGTGCCCCTTTAAGCACGAGGATCACGCCGTGCTCCCGGGCGTAGCTTTCCGCGAGCCCAATCCGGTCACGCTGCACTTCAGCGGTGGAAATACCGGCCAGCCGGGCCATCTCCCCGGGATGGGGTGTCAGAACAACTGGTCCCCGGCGGCTAGCCCAAAGACTGTAATCCGCCTCAGCCAGAATATTCAGAGCATCAGCGTCGATGACCAGCGGCCCTTCTGTTCCTTCCCATATGGTCCGGAGCCAGCCGGTATCTCCTTGAAAGCGCCCAAGGCCAGGCCCAACGGCTGTTACATCCCGTTCAGCACTCAATCGGAGTAATTCCGCAGCCGTTCCGGCGTTCCAGTTGCCCTGCTCATCCCCGCCGACTTCAGCCAGCATCAGCTCCGGTGCGGCGCCAATAACGGCAGGCATCAGCTTTTGTGGCAGCGCCCAGGTTACCAGACCACTGCCTGCCCGCAGCGCTGCCCGAGCCGCCAATAGACCTGCACCGCTCATGCGCAGCGTGCCACCGGCCACCAGTACATGGCCGTAGGTGCCCTTGTGCCCTTCGGGTGAACGCTGGCGTGACACATTCACGCCTAGCCCCGCCTGCAGCACCTCCGGCGTCAGCCAGTAGCTCTGCAGGCCAACTTCGCGCGCCAGAGACACGGGGATGCCGATGGCGCGAACCACCACAGTCCCCGCAGCCCCCGCGCCGGGGTACTGCAGCAGGCCTCGCTTGAGAAACGCGAGGCAGACTGTCACTGACGCATGCACGCACGGCGCATGCGTCTCCCCCGTGTCCGCGTTCAGCCCGCTCGGGATGTCCGCGGACACAATCGGTTTGCCGCTGGCGTTAGCGGCGGCAATCAGCTCCGCGTAGGCGCCGCGAGGCGCGCCAACGGCGCCAGTGCCGAGCAGCGCATCCAGGATGCCGCTGCATGCGGCAAAGTCCAGGCGGTCCTGGCCGTAGACGGCGGCGGACAAGCCCAGAGCTGCAGCGGCATCGCGCTGCAGGGCGGCCTCGCCGGTCAGCGACTCCGGCGGCATGGCATACACCAGCGTGACGGCAATGCCCGCCTCGCGGAGATACCTGGCGGCGACCAGTCCGTCGCCGCCATTATTGCCTTTGCCGACTAGAACAAGCCAGTGTTCAGCGGCGGCAGTATCCAAGGTCAGCGCACGATCTCCGCTGACGTCAAAACCGGTCACGCCTTGACCAGTCCCGTTGTCAACAGTACGCCAACTGCCCCCGCCAGCAACGCCGCCGTTCCGCTTACGGCACAGCTCAATGATCTCCTCGGCAATAGCACGTCCTGCATTCTCCATCAATGCAACCGCCGGGATACCCAGCTTGTCAATCGTGATACGATCCAGCTCTCTCATTTGCTCTGCAGTTACAAGATACATTGCTCCGCCCCTTTCTACTGTACCCGGTGCCTGAATATATTGAACTTAAACAAATCAATTTCATAAATTCATAAGTGAGCGTCTAATCATCGATATCTAGTTGTACATGGTTTAGGTATACCTAGATAATGAACCTAGTCCGGTTAGAAATCCGCATTATGAAATTGATTCAAGCTATTAACAAGGATCAGCGTCACAACGGTAATGTTTGGGCTTCCGGTCATTGTTGCCACTAGATTTCTCCGATTACATCGCTTCTAGCTGTACGGAATACTCATAGCATTGCTGTACAAAACGTATTCTAGTAAGCCACCGTGAATCTTTCGCGGCTGAAGTTTCCTTCCTCTACCTCATCAATAATGGCTACAGCAAAATCCTCCACACTGATCGCACTTTGCCCGTTCTCGTCGACGACCAACCGGTCAAGACCGATGCGGAACATCCCCGTACGACGTCCAGGTTGTATCGAAGCCGCAGGACTCACATAGGTGTAGTCCAGATCTGAGCCTCTATAGATTTCATAGGCATCCGCATGGGCTGCAGCCAACGGCCGTACATGTTCCGGGAATTCTGGCGTATCCATCAGCCATTCGCCGGATTCCGTCTTCAGACTGCCTGCACCGCCCACAATCACCAGGCGATCCATATCCGCTGCCTGCAAACCCTCTACCAACGAAGCGGCTGCCGCGAGCAACTCGTTCTCCTCGCCAGCCTTTGGCCCATACGCACTGATGGCAACCTCATGCCCTCGCACCGCAGACGCTACAGATACAGGGTCCAGAAGATCCACAGCCACAAGCTTTAGGCGCTCATGCTCAAAAGCAAAGCTCTCGGGATGACGCATCGCCGCCGTCACCTGATGTTTTCTTTTCAACGCTTCCTCTACAATTGCCTTTCCGATCGTTCCTGATGCTGCCAATACCACTATATCCATTTTCTTGTTCCTCTCTCTCTTTGATAAAGATGATGCCATAACTACACGTATATAGAATTTCGGATTCCCTGGGGACAACAGCAGGCATACGAAAACCCCCTGGATAAGGGGGCCTGTTCAATGATCCGCTAATAGAATTACTTAGACGTGCACCAGGCTCTGACCAGTCCACTATACCGCGGCCTGTCAATGATCCGCTAATAGAATTACTTAGACGCGCACCAGGCTCTGACCAGTCCACTATACCGCGGCCTGTCAATGATCCGCTAATAGGGTTACTTAGACACCTCGCAGCTCAGCGCTTGAAGGCCATCCCCTGTGATTTGGGAGCGACAGGTGCAAACCCGAACTGAGCATACAGCCGCGACGCTTCTCCGTCAGCAATAAGGCTGGTATAAGATTTGTCAGGCAGTGTATCCAGGAACTCCCTGATCTCGCGCATGATGATTTTACCCAGTCCCTGTCCTTGATGAGAAGGCTGCACAGCGATATCGGTCACCTGGAAGAAGCATCCGCCGTCTCCGATGACCCGTCCCATACCAATCAATACATCGTCCTCAAATAGCGTAACCGCAAAGATGGACCGCGGCAACCCGATGGCCGCCCCTTCCTCACTCATTGGACTAAGCCCTGCTTGAACCCGTAGCGCCAAATACTGCTCGACCGAAGGTGGCGCATGGCGGATAACCAGCTTGCCCTGGATCTCCATATCCTCTCCCCCTTCTAGTTTCCGAATAAAAAACACATGTTTCCTGCACAGCATTTCTGTTACCCACTATATACGACTAAGCTGTCCACAACAAGAGTACACTATCCATCATTTGAAACAATCTGGCGCTTGCTGCGTAACCTATTTCGAAGGACTATTTTAACAATACTTTTATATAAGGTTGGTGAAGTCTAATGTCTTCCCTGGCAAAGCTTTTGAAATGGGTAACCTTCCTCTATGAAGCATTTCTCGCGATCCCATTTGTGGGCGGCATATTCGTTGTAGCGAACGGCTGGACTCCGCTGGGCATCGCTTTTCTACTGCATGCAGTTACGGTTATCGTGATGATGAAAGAACGGGGGCCATTCGTCGGCAACGCTCTCGGTGTTATTACCTCTGTCGTAGCCCTGATTCCTGTAGTCGGCTGGATCATGCACGGTATCACTGCCATCTGTCTGTTCGTTGAGAGCGTTATAGTTTCACAGCGAACACGCCGCTACTAAACAATAAAGTCAACTCCATGATCGCAGAAATGGCCCGCTCCCTCTGTTGGGAAACGGGCCATTTCATATCTCCGGTTATAGTGGATGCAAAGGACGGTCATCATTCAGCAGCGACAGCGAATGACCTACCCTCGTCTCGCTGGACGGGTATCGGTACGCCGGCTAACGGTCTCACCATTATAGCGTGCATTACCATTCTCAAAACGCTTGCGTTCCGTACGCTCCATTTGCACAATCTGTCCTTCATGTACGACGATTTGCAACGAACCAAATTCCATATCATCCAAAAGCCCCGCTATACGTTCCAGCCATACCTCATCCACCTTCAGTGGTTTAGCCATTCCCCAGCCTCCCTTCCCCCATATCCGGGGAGATGTTCATTTCAAATCCTTTATTACCAATTTGTATACTACGAATTAACTTAGCACGGATATAAAAGCACGTCAATGAGCATTTTTGCGCGCCAGCCAACTCTTGAGAATCATTGTTACCAAAGCCAATAACAGGAGCAGCGAGGCAACCGCAAAGGATGCCGAAAATTGATATTCGTTATACAAAATTTCGACATGAAGCGGCAGCGTATTCGTCTCTCCGCGAATATGTCCTGACACGACAGACACTGCTCCGAACTCTCCCATGGCCCGCGCATTACAGAGAATAATACCGTACAGCAAGCCCCACTTAATGTTGGGTAGCGTGACTCGGAGGAAAATCTGCCAGCCCTTGGCGCCCAAAGTAATGGCCGCTTCCTCTTCCTGCGTTCCCTGATCCTCCATCAAGGGAATCAGTTCCCGGGCTACAAAAGGAAAGGTCACGAACAATGTGGCCAGAATGATGCCTGGTATAGCAAAAACAATCTTGATATCATGCGCGCTCAGCCATGGACCGAACCAGCCGTGAGCCCCGAATACCAGAATGAAGATGAGCCCGCCAATGACCGGGGAGACCGCAAATGGCAGGTCAATCAAGGTGATAAGGAAGCCCTTGCCACGGAACCTGAATTTGGTGACCGCCCAAGCTGCCGCAATACCGAATATAGTATTCAACGGAACCGTAATCAATGCGACCAGTAGAGTCAGCCGCAGGGCGGAACGTGCATCCGGATCGGTCAAGGCAGCCAGATAAACATCCACTCCTTTTTTCAGCGATTCGGTCAGCACGACAATCAGCGGCAACACAATCAGCCAGAACAGCACCAGCCCGGCAGCGGTAATCAGAAGCCACTTTACGACCGTAGATTCCTGTGTAGCCGGTGAAGAGACGCTTTTTCGCGATTGGGGAGCATACAGTGGGACAGTGCCCGCCATCGGTATTCCTCCTTACAACGTTTTTACAAAGCAGGCCTTATCATTTCCCAGAAGATCATCTGTTACCGGGACGTTTTGCGCGCCCAGCGCTGTAAGGTGTTAATCACCAGCAGCATCAGGAAAGAGATCAACAACAGGAGCAGCGCCACGGCAGTGGCTCCGGCGTAGTCAAACTGTTCCAACTTGGACATGATGAGCAGCGGCGCAATCTCGGTTCTCATCGGCATATTGCCAGAAATGAAGACGACCGATCCGAACTCGCCAATGCCTCTGGCAAAAGCCAGGGAGAAGCCGGTCAAAAGCGGCGGGAACAGCTCTGGCAGCACGATCTTGCGGAAGGTGCGCCAGCGGCCAGCCCCTAATGTAGCGGACGCCTCCTCCATATCACGATCCAGTTCCTCAAGTACAGGCTGAACTGTGCGGACGACGAACGGGATGCCAATGAACATTAATGCCAATGTAATGCCGAGCGGGGTGAAGGCCACCTTCAGCCCCAGTGGCTCCAGCCAAGAACCAATCCAGCCTTTATTGGCATACAAAGCGGTAAGCGAGACACCCGCTACCGCTGTCGGCAGCGCGAACGGAAGATCGATCAGAGCGTCGAACAGCCTTTTGCCTGGAAACTCATACCGCACCAGGACCCAAGCCAGCAGCAGCCCCAGAAATGCATCAGCCAAAGCCGCCGCAGCGGCCGTTGACAGACTGACACGATAGGATGCCAGCACACGTGCATCTGTAGCTACATCCCAGAATTTAGCCCAGCTCAAGCCTGTCGAATTAAAGAGCAACGCCGACAGCGGCAATAACACGACAAGACTCAAATACAGCACAGTATAGCCCATAGTCAGCCCGAAGCCGGGCAGAACCTTCCTCCGCGCGGTTGTTGCGACAGCAGTGGTAGTTGCGGTGACACTCATCCCCTGTTCATCCTTTCTCGCCTTCGGCTCTTGTACCGATCAGCTCAAGACTACTTACAACATACTTGCTGGTATCTCTTCTGAACCAAACAGGATTTTACTTACCCGGTACATAAATCTTGTCGAAGATTCCACCGTCATTGAAATGCTTCTCCTGTGTTTCCTTCCATGTTCCGAACTTATCTGCTAATGTGAACAGCTTGATTGCCGGGAATTTATCCTTGTACTCTTCCTTCACGCTTTCCAGCGTTGGACGGTAGTAGTTCTCCGCAGCGATCTTCTGCCCTTCTTCAGTGTAAAGATACTTCAGGTAGGCTTCGGCGACCTCACGGGTCCCTCTCTTATCGACCACTTTATCTACGACAGCTACCGGCGGCTCAGCCAGAATGCTCTCGGACGGATTGATGATGTCGAATTTATCAGGACCGAGTTCCTTCACAGAAAGGTAGGCTTCATTCTCCCAGGCCAGCAACACGTCGCCGATCCCACGCTCAACGAACGTTGTGGTCGCTCCGCGCGCACCGGTATCGAGCACGGGCACATGCTTGAACAGCTCTTTTACAAATTCCTCTGCCTTGGCTTCATCGTTATTATTGTGGTCCAGCGCATATCCCCAAGCCGCCAGGTAGTTCCAGCGCGCACCGCCTGAAGTCTTCGGGTTCGGCGTAATCACCTCTACCCCTTCCTTCAAAAGATCCGGCCAATCCTGAATGCCTTTCGGGTTGCCCTTGCGCACCAGAAACACGATCGTTGAGGTGTACGGAGAACTGTTGTGGTCGAAATTGCTCTGCCAACCCTCGTGGATCAGGCCCGCATCCTGCAAGGCGTCAATATCATAGCCCAGCGCAAGTGTCACCACGTCCGCTTCCAATCCATCCAGCACCGCACGGCTTTGTTTGCCGGAACCGCCATGGGACTGCTTGATCGTTACTTTCTGACCGTGTTCTTTTTCCCAGTAGGCCGAGAAGGCCTTATTATAATTCTCATAAAGTTCGCGTGTTGGATCGTAGGAAACGTTGAGTAGTTCTACCGGATCTTTGGTAGGAGCTTTAGTCGGTTCAGCCGTTGCTGCTGTGTTGCTCCCTGAATTGGTAGCCTCGGCCGGTGGATTTCCCGCCGAATTTGTATTATTTCCGCAAGCCGTAAGGCCCACCGCCAACAACAGTGTAAAGCCCGTTAAAAGTCCCTTCTTGATCCTCTTTTTCATTCTAACCATCCCCCCATATTGTTGTGATGAGTTCATGTTTCTCTTTCCGATGACTCCTCTGACTTACATGGTAGATTCAGGCATGAAAAAATGACGGAGGAAGGCCTAAAATGGCAGGTCAAACCGGTCCCAAAGACACGTGTCTGCGAGCTGTAATAAGCGCTCCTCCGTCTGTACGGTAAGAACTTTATTCATTATTCCTACCTAATTAGTAGGTTATGATTGATATAATACTTAAACCCTCCTAGCCTGTCAAACCTTTTTTTCTTTAAAGTAATGTCATTACTGCAATTTATAAGATAAAATGAGGGAGCAACAGGATCTCACTGCAATTTTCGGAGGACACTGTCATGGGAATGGATTTAGAACTTGTGCCTGTGCCGCAAAAGCCGCGGCTGCACAAGCGAATTTCTGCTGTAATCACACAAAGAATCAGGGAAACCTATCGTTATGATACAACGCTATGGAGAACCGCACTGGCTGGACTGTGGACGCTCAGCTTTTTGGCTTTCACAGTATCCATCCTGGGAATGCCAACCGGCTTCGGCATCCCGGCCGACATTATCTTTGCCGCTGTGGTGGGGACAATCGTACTGGCCGCGGCAGGACATCTGGCAGCCTTACTGATTGCAATAACGGGTCTGCGCATCCCGCGGTTATTCGCAGGCTGTCTGCTCTCAGATTTAGTAATTGTATGGCTTGTCCTAAACGGCACTAATATGGACTGGATCGCCTCTACGGTCATAACCGTGCTGTGTACCGGGCTTAGCGCCCTCGGTGGCATCGCTCTGGGACTGCTGCGGAACAAGCGGGTAGCTGCCGGAGTGCTTCTGGCATCAGCACTTCTGTTATCACAGCTGGCTTTGGCTGGTGGAGGACAGAATCAACCCGGCAGTCCCGAGGCAACTGCCGCTGGGGGCAGCATTATCCCACCACTGACCGCCGCCAATCCTGCGGAGCCTGGTCCTTACGCTTATGACTCCTTCACTTACGCCAGCGGCAATGATCTGCACCGCAAGGAGTTTGGCAGCGAGGCACCACTCATATCTTCCTCAGTCGACGCATCTGCATATATCAAGAAGGGCTGGCCGAAGCTGCGCAGCCTATTCTGGGGTTTTGACTATAGTGCCCTGCCGCTGAACGGCCGGGTCTGGATGCCCGAGGGAGAAGGTTCACATCCGTTGGTGTTGATCGTTCACGGCAATCATATGATGGAGGATTATTCTGATGGGGGCTACGCCTACCTGGGGGAACTGCTGGCCAGCCGGGGATTTATCGCCGTCTCACTGGACGAGAACTTCCTTAACTATTCAGCCTGGACGGGGATTCCCGACAATGACTTTACGGTCCGTGCCTGGTTGATCCTTAAGCACATGGAACAACTCGCAGCATTCTCGGATCAGCCCGGCAATCCTTTCTATGGAAAAATTGATTTCAGCAAAACGGCTCTGCTAGGCCACAGTCGGGGTGGACAGGCCGTAGCAATGGCCGCCGATTCGGGGCGTTGGTTCAAGAACGATCCTGTATGGAAAACAGTAACGGACCGCTTCCAGATCTCTGCCGTCGTTGCCCTCGCGCCTACCGATAAAGCTATTGACGGACAGCAGGCCAAACTGAAGGATATCAGCTATCTGACACTACAGGGCGCACGCGATGGCGATGTGCATGACTTTTACGGGGATCGGCAATACATCCGCTCCTCCTACTCCAAAGGCTCAGCGTCCTTCAAGAGCTCGCTTTACATCGCCGACGCCAATCACAGCCAGTTCAACAGCGATTGGGGGCTGCGCGATCAGTCGCTGCCTGCGGGGCTGTTCCTGGACCGCAGTCTAATCATGGAAGGCGCCGAACAGCGGCAGATTACCAAGGTGTACGTATCAGCTTTTCTGGAGACGACACTGCTCGGCAAGAATGAATACCGGGGGCTGTTCCGCGATTACCGGAGCGGACTGCAATGGCTGCCGGACACTGCGTATTATAGCCGTTTCCAGGGCGGAGACTATCGTACCCTTGTCAACTTTGACGAGGATCGCAACAAATATACCGCAGGCATCGGAACCGCCTCTGCCGAAGGCATGACCTGGACCGAAGAGCTTGCCAAGGACCGGGAAGACAAGAGCAAAACCACCTATGGTGTTGTTTTGAAACGTACCGCCGGGAAGGGGGAAGAAGCCTACTACCGGATCAAATGGAAGGAAGAAGCCGCTGCCTCCCTTGAGTTGACGGAAGCGGAAGGCCTCTCCTTCTCCCTCGCCAACCGCAATGCCGACGACGATGAAGAGGAGAATGAGGAAAGTGCGTTAGCACCGGAGGTGGAGGTAGAACTGACAGACAGCAACGATACCTCGGCGCGCCTGCCATTGTCTGAAGTTATGGAAGTATTGCCGCTGCCGCACACTCAGTTCACATTGCTTCCCTGGCTGGAAGAACGCGTTAGCGATGGCAAATACGGAGATCCTACGGAGGCCGTCTTCCAAACCTACGAACTGCCCTTTGAGCGATTCCAGGAGGTAGAGCCCGCTCTGGAACCGGAGAACCTGACCGAAATTACATTCTATCTTGAAGAAAAAGGCGACAAAATTATGCTGGACGACATCGGATTCTATGGCGCAAGCACCGAAAATGTACGTTAAGTAAACTGCTCTTATATCATTACGAACAGGCCATTCCTGCCATCCGGTAACCCGGTTGGACTTGGAATGGCCTGTATTTATTTTTACTAAATAGGGCTTCTACTCAAGTTCAAGCGTCTTAATACAGACTGGAGCTGGAATTTCTAGTTCATTGCCTGTAGGAATCAATCGCCCGTTATCCCCGTCGATATGGAACGAGACAATCGTACCACTGTTCTGATTGGCTGCCAGTAGCTTCCCGCCAAGAATAGCAAAATTTCGCGGAGTCCGTCCGCCGGTACTCTGCCAGTCGGCAGGCTCCAGAAGGCCTGTGAGGGCGTCAATAAGGAATAGCGCAATACTGTCATGCCCCCGGTTGGAAGCATACAGGTAACGACCGCACGGAGCAATATGAATGTCGGCCCCTGAATCGTCGCTGCCAGCAATATAGGACTCAGGCAGTGTACTGACATGCTGCAAGACAGTGAGTTCACCGTGCTGTTCATCCTTCGTGAACACCGTGACCGTATTGTTCAGCTCGTTGATCAGGTAAGCCCATTTTCCGGAGGGGTGAAGTGTCAGATGGCGCGGTCCGGAGCCCGGCGGCAGATCAACCGCAGCTTGCTTGACCAGCTTGTCCGCCTCCTTGCGATAGATAACAACCTGATCCAGACCAAGGTCACAGACAAAGAGACGGTCACCGGTGCTGTCTGGAATGACCGAGTGCGGGTGCGGAGCTTCCTGCCGGTCCACACGTGATCCAGAGCCAGTATGCCGGACCTGAGCCAACATTTCCAGAATCGAGCCGTCTTCATTTATAGGAAACACATTGACATTGCCCCCCGAGTAATTGGACACGAAGAGCTGATCTTCCTGCGGACTGATAGACACATAACACGGCGCGCCGCCTGCCGTCTTGTGGATGCTGCCCAGTGGTGACAGCGCTTTCGATTCAGGATCAATAGCGAATGCCTGAACCTCTCCCTCATCCTTCTCGCTGACCGCATACAAGACACTCCCGGCGCGATTCACCGCCAGGTATGAAGGATTCTCGATACCGCTCGTTCCCTCCAGAATTCTCATGCCCCCAGTGCTACGGTTCAAGGTGCACAGACGAATGCCCTGTTCAATCTCGGGACTGTACGTACCAACATAAAATAACACTTCATCAGAGCGTTCCATGGCAGCGACTCCTTTATCGATTATCATTTTTTTCCACTATAGCATGTTTGCCAGGGCATTACATCAGACTGAAACTATAGAATTCAGGGAAAAGCAAAGGCGTTAACCACTTCTTCACAACTGGTTAAAACAATCAGTAACAGGTTAATAGTTACCATCGTACAGTACATCACAAAGGAGCTGAAGCATAATGAGTTTTCTATGGATGTTGATTGTTGGCGGAATTATCGGGTGGCTGGCAGGCCTGATTATGGGCAGAGATATTCCAGGAGGCGTAATCGGCAATATTATTGCCGGGATTCTCGGCTCATGGCTAGGTGGCATGCTGCTGGGAAACTGGGGACTCAAGGTTAGTGATTTCTATGTTTTTCCGTCCCTGATTGGTGCCATCGTACTGATCTTCATTGTAAGTCTGATCGTGCGCTCCACCGGAGGCCGCAGCCGCTCATAAACTGTGCATTTTGGAACTTATAATAGATACTCATTGAGAGTGATGAATAGAAGGCTTGCCGGAACCTGGGTCCGGTAGGCTTTTTTTGAGCTTGCAGCCCGTCATGCTAAGGGGTATCGTGTCGGGAGCATCGCGGAAGCTTCAATGTTTTGCCATCATTTTTCTGTTATAATGAAAGCACAAGTGACTCAAATCACAGAGAGGTCGTGAATTATGGGTAGCATCAACCCCTCGCTACTGCATATCGGTTCCACCGTGGGGGCCGTTATCATGGCATTGATGGTGATCTTTATTCGGCTGAAGGCCAGCGCCCGCCCGGTTACCATTCGCAAAATATGGATTCCCCCCCTCGGCATGTCAACTGGCTTTGCCATGTTCATCGTCCCCGAGGTAAGGTTCCCGCTATGGTGGGCAGCTATCGCTTTTTTGGTCGGCTGGTTTATCTTTGCCTACCCGCTTATCCATACAACCAGCTTCGAGCAGCGGGACGGACAGGTATTTGCCCAGCGCTCCAAGAGCTTCGCATTTATTCTGCTCGGCCTGTTACTGGTTCGCACACTGCTGCACGAGTTCATTAACCGATATGTCTCAGTACCACAATCCGGGGGACTGTTCTTCATCCTCGCCTTCGGCATGATTGTTCACTGGAGACTGTTCATGTATAAGCGCTACAATGTGATCGTGCCACCAGAGACAAGAATTCCACAGTCCTGATTCTAGTCCGAAGGCATCAGCACTATCCCATGACAGAGCATTCAGCAAGCCTAGCGGTTTGATGGATGCTCTTTTTAATGCAGACCATTCTATGGTTTCTGTCCACACGAAAGCCCCGCTAATATCATGTACAACCTGAGGTGAATAGGAACATGCTTCCTCCGTTTTTTTCACAGTATGTCAGGTAACTTCCTGGATAATCGGCTAAAATAAAGCTATGCGCATGAATAATTAAAGCAGCAAATCGCAGACTTTTTTGAGAGAGCGGGGATTTACAAATTGAAGAGTAAAACAAGAAAAGTAGCGATTGTCGGCTCCGGAATGGTGGGCTCCAGTTGTGCCTACTCCATGGTCAACCAATCCATCTGCGATGAGATCATGATGATCGACCGGACCTACGACCGGGCCATGGCTCAGGCGCTGGATCTCTCCCACTGCATGGATTTCACGGGTACCCGAACCAAAGTATATGCTGGAACCTATAGTGACTGTGCCGGTGTGGACGTTGTCATTCTCACGGCGGGCGCCAACCCGCAGCCAGGCCAGACCAGGCTGGATGTACTTGACGCTGCAGCGGTGATAACTGAAGAAATTGTGACCGGGATTATGGCTGGTGGCTTCGACGGTATCTTCGTCATCGCAGCGAATCCGGTCGATATCGTTACTTATATGGTATGGAAAATGTCCGGACTCCCCCGGCACCGGGTCATCGGCACAGGTACCTCGATCGATTCCTCCCGGCTCAAGACGCTGCTGTCCGATGTTTTTTCCATCGACCCTCGCAGCGTGAGCGGATACGCATTAGGCGAGCATGGCGAATCCCAGTTCGTTGCCTGGTCCCATGTAACTATCGGCGGCAAACCTATTCTGCACATTATGGAGCAACACCGCGAACGATTCAGTCACCTCGACCTGGACGATATTGCCCGCAAGACGAAGGATGCCGGCTGGGAAATCTTCACCCGTAAGGGATCAACGCATTTTGGGATTGGCAGTGCTCTCGCCTACATTACCCGGGCTATCCTGAACGATGAGAACAAAATCATTGCTGTCTCGGCAATTCTGGAAGGAGAATACGGGCAAGAGGATGTGTGCGCAGGTGTACCTGCCATTATAGGGCGCAGTGGTATCCATGAGTTGCTGGAGCTGAACTTGAATGACGAGGAGTCCGTTAAATTCGCCGCTTCTTGTGAAATTGTGCGTTCCGGGATCAGCAGTCTCAGCCTCCCCAAACCTGAATAAGAACAAATCAAAAAACCTCCAGTCTGTCAGCACACATAAATGTGCAAATACTGGAGGTTTTATAATAAATTTAACCTTGCTGCTCAACTTTCAGTGCGCGAACACTGTTAAGTACAGCCAGAACGGTGACACCAACATCGGAGAAGACCGCTTCCCACATCGTTGCGATTCCAAATGCACCGAGCAGAAGGAAGATCGCCTTGATCCCTAATGCGAACCCAATGTTCTGCCAGACGATTCTCCGTGTCCGCTTGGCCACGCCGATGGCGGTAGCAATCTTCGAAGGCTCATCGGTCATGATGACAATGTCCGCAGCTTCGATTGCAGCATCGGAACCCAGTCCGCCCATTGCGATACCAACATCTGATCTGGCCAATACAGGAGTGTCGTTGATCCCATCCCCGACAAAAATAATCTTCTCCCGTCCGCTCTTCTCACGCTCCAGCCGCTCAATAGCCTCAACCTTATGCTGCGGCAGCAGCTCGGCATGAATCTCGTCTACGCCGAGTTCCTGGCCTACAGCTTCCGCAACAGAAGCGGCATCGCCGGTCAGCATGACCGTCTTGCGAATACCGAGTCCCTTCAACGCCGAGATAGCCTGCGCTGAATCCTCCTTCACCTCGTCCGCAATGACGAGGTAACCGTCATACTGCTTGCCAGTCGCGATATGCACGATCGTGCCATTCTGCTCCGGCACCTGATAAGCAATGCCCTCCCGTTCCATCAGGCGGGCATTCCCGGCTAGCACGGCCTTGCCGTCCACATTCACGGAGATGCCGTGACCGGAGATTTCGTTATAATCCGCGATGGCCTCTTTGGCGATTTCATCAGCGTAAGCGGCCCGAATGGATTCCGCAATCGGGTGGTTCGAATGGCTCTCCGCATAGGCGGCCGTACGTAGCAGTTCGTCTTTAGTTCTGCCTTCTGCTGGGTATATGCCAGTGACCTTGAACTGTCCCTTAGTCAGCGTACCTGTCTTGTCGAAGACAACGACTTTAACATCATTGAGTGCCTCCAGGTAATTGCTGCCCTTCACGAGAATGCCACTCCGGGAAGCGGCACCGATACCTCCGAAGAAGCCCAGCGGGATCGACACGACCAGCGCACAAGGACAAGAGATAACGAGGAAGACCAATGCCCGGTAGATCCAGTCCGAGAAGGTTGCTCCACTGATCAGAAGCGGAGGAACAACAGCCAGCAGCAGCGCTGTAATCACTACTACAGGTGTATAGCCACGAGCGAACTTGGTAATAAAATTCTCTGTCTTGGCTTTGTTGGAGGTCGCATTCTGCACCAACTCCAGAATCTTGGAGACCGCTGACTCTCCAAATGTCTGCGTAACTTCCACGGTAATTACCCCGTTGCGGTTAATAAACCCGCTCAAGACCTTACTGCCCGGCCCCGCAGAGCGTGGGACCGATTCACCGGTCAATGCCGAGGTATCCATCATCGCGCTGCCTTCAAGAATGGTCCCGTCCAGCGGTACCTTCTCACCAGGCTTGACGAGAATAATGTCGCCAATTGCCACTTCTTCTGGCGAGACACGTCTTGTCCCGCCGTCGACTTTAAGCTCGGCGAACTCGGGGCGAATATCCATCAGCGCCGTAATCGATCTGCGTGAACGATTCACAGCCAGGCCCTGAAACAGCTCCCCAACCTGATAGAAGAGCATTACGGCGACCCCTTCCGGGTACTCCCCAATCGCAAATGCGCCGATAGTCGCCAGTGCCATCAGGAAGTTCTCGTCAAATACTTGACCTCTGATGATATTCTTGGCTGCCTGAAGCACCACCTCGCCACCGACAATAAAGTATGCGGCGAGGAAAATCAGCAGCTCGACAACTCCGTTCACCGGCAGCAGCATACCTGCCGCTGCAAGAATCCCTCCGCCTGCTAGGCGGGTCAAGATACGGCGAGTGTCTCCTTCTCCGTGCGAATGCGTATGCCCGTGGCCATCCTCATCGCCATGGGTGTGCCCATGTTCATGTCCATGATGATGACCGGTTCCATGATCATGTGTATGTCCCTTCCCATCATGTGAATGCCCATGACCATGACCAGATTTAGCCTGCGAGACCGCTCTACCTCCAGCCAGCTTCTCTCTTAGCTTCACATGGGGTTCTAGTGCCGTGACAGTCCGCGCCGCTTCTACTCCGGCCGCTTCTGCATGGTTCTCATCGGTAACCATAGTCAGCGTCTTTGTCACGAAATTCACGGAGCAAGAAGTCACACCCTCGATCTTGCCCACTTTATCTTCGATTTTCATTGCGCAGTTTGCGCAGTCCAGCCCTTCCAGCTCCCACTGGCGTTTTATCGTTGCCTGAGTCGTATTCAAACTACTCATCTCCCTTAGATAATCATATATGAGTATTTGTTCATATGTTGACTTAACCACATTATATGCCTTCCAATCTTGGAGTGTCAATGTGCGTATGCATAATTTCCCTCCTCCTTTCTGAGAATAACGAAATGTCCCCACTTTGTTCAAAACATCTTGTAATCCCTTGTTCAAGCAATTATCACTAACATATGAGCAGTCATTCATATGTTATTCTGAAAAGAGGTCTTTCCATGAATCATCATCCTACACACTCAGGCAAACATTCTCATGAAAATCCTGGACATTCCCATCACGATCATACTCATGATCATCATGGACATTCACACGCACCTAATAATAAAAAAGGGCTCTTGATTGCCCTCATCATTACCTCGGGGATCATGTTCGTAGAGTTCTTCGGCGGGCTCTTCACTCACAGCCTTGCCCTCCTCTCCGACGCAGGTCATATGCTCAGCGATATTGCCTCGCTGGCCTTAAGCCTCGTAGCTATGCTATTTGCCGTTAAACCGGCCTCCTCCAAAAATTCCTACGGCTTCTATCGCTTTGAGGTCATGACCGCACTGTTCAACGGTGTCATGCTATTCGTGATTGCCGGATTCGTGATCCGGGAGGCCTGGCACCGCTTGTTCGAACCGCCCGTAGTCGCTAGCGGCTCTATGATAATCATCGCCGCCATCGGCTTGTTTGCCAACCTGGTGAGCGCCTGGGTTTTGATGCGCACAGGCGATGTTAAGGATAACCTCAATGTGCGCAGTGCCTATCTTCATATTATCGGTGATGCCCTTGGTTCAATCGGGGCGATTGTTGCCGGAGTGGTCATGCAGTTATTCTCTTGGTATGCAGCTGACCCTGTCATCAGTGTGCTGGTAGCTCTTCTGATACTTAAAAGTGCCTGGGGTGTGCTGAGACATTCGTTCCACATCCTTATGGAGGGCACGCCGACTGCGGTGAATAGCGATCAGGTCAAACAATCCCTCCTGCAAATTAGCGGCGTTGTTGATGTTCACGACCTCCATATCTGGACCATTACCTCAGGACTTAATGCCCTAAGCGGCCACCTACGGATTGAAGATGACTGGGACGCTCAAGCAATATTGAAACAAGCAATTACGCTGATCGAGGATACATATAATATCAGTCACGTTACCATCCAGATCGAGACTTCCCCATTGCAACACGGAAAGTTAAAGGTGTAAGATCTCGCATGCAGCTCTGGTCCCACTATTAGCGCCCCTGCCACCATTATGGCCGGGGCATTTTTAGCACGCAAAAAATGTTTGACTTTTTTACAAAAAAATGTAATGATTAATATATCAAATAGATATATCGTTTAGATATAAATTGAGGTGTCCCATGTTAGAGCACGTACTATTAGGCATGTTAATGGAAGGGGCCATGAGCGGATATGATTTGAAGAAGACCATTGACAGCTCCGTAGGGATTTTTTACAAGGCTAGTTACGGCAGTCTCTACCCTGCACTCAAACGGTTGACCGATAAGGGGAGGGTCTCCATGATTGAGACTGGGAGCACCAAGAACAAGAAGCTGTACACACTATTGCCTGCCGGAAAGGAAGCTTTTCTGGAATGGCTAAGCGGGCCGTTGCAGGCGGCATCACGAAACGAGCAGCTAACCCGTATTTTCTTCTACGACTATCTGGATGAGGCAGTCCGCCAGCAAAGGATGAATGAATATCTCTCCAAGATGGAGCAAGAGATCCGAACGCTTGAGGCCGTGAAAACTATTGTCGCCGGAGAGCTAGATGAACTGCCTAACCCCGAGGATTACTATTATCGAGTGTCTGTGCTGGCTTATGGATTGAATCATTTTCAAATGGAGAAGCAGTGGTTGAAAGATATCATGGAGAGGAAGGCGTTACACGATGTCTAATCAGAAGGTTAAAGCTTCTTTTTCACAGAGACGTCCTATATGGACCGTTATTATTATTGAAGGGTTGCTGCTGCTGGCCATGATGGCTGCCGGAACCTACGCTACTATCAAACAGCTTAGTTACACTGCCCCTGTGCTTATTGCTTTTGTTCCTATCGCACTCGTTTTGATCGCTTATTTTACGATTAGACACAAGTGGAGCTACATGGGCTTCCGCCCGCTAGGTAGCATTCCTGCAACGAACTGGATTTATTATGCCCCTCTGCTGCTGATCCTTATCATCAATATGCTTAAAGGCTTCCGCGGAATCGAACTCTCCGATGTATTGTTCTATCTCTTCTTCACCCTGCTCGTGGGATTCGTGGAGGAGAGCATTTACCGAGGCTTGATCTTGAAGACGCTGCTCACCAAGAGCGTGAAAACTGCTGTAGTGACTTCCAGCATTCTGTTCTCGATCACCCACATTCTTAATGCTCTTTCTGGTCAGAATCTCACCCAGACGCTGCTTCAGATCGTGTATGCCCTACTTATAGGCACAGTGCTGGCCCTACTGATGGTGAAGAACAACAATATTATTCCGCTGATTCTGTTCCACTTCCTACATAACCTGATTCAGTTTGTCGGCAATGATAACACCGATGCCTTCATCGGCTACGATCTTCTTATCCTGGCCGTACTTGCCGCTTATGCCATATGGATTGCTATTTCTTTAAAAAGAACTCCGGTGCCTTCAGGACTGAATCACGCCGGTTAAAGATCCACACATGAAAATAGACCGCCATAGGCGGTCTATTGCTGTATACATTAATAGTTATTCATGCCTGATATGCTCATGCGTCTGCAGGAAGATCTGCTCCACATGCGCATCGTTCAACGAATAAAACACCGTCTTGCCTTCCTTGCGGCGCTTCACAATTCGCAGGTTCCGCAAGTACCGCAGCTGATGGGATACGGCAGACTGGCCCATATCCAGAATGTCGGACAGGTCATGCACACACAGCTCGCGCTGTGACAGAGCATAGATGAGACGTACCCTTGTCGGGTCACCCAGTGCTTTGAACATCTCGGCCATCTTGTCTGTTATTTCCCGGTCAGGCAGAATCAAGGACACGTCTTCCGGTTCCAACTCTGAACCGTGGCATGTATTGTCGCAATCTTCAATTGCCGCTGGTTCCATGACTTCGCCCTCCTCCACAGTATCTGTCGATTCACCGGATCATCCGATCACTTTCATCTATTATAAGAAAAAGATGATCTGCTGTCCATGGAAGCGCCAGCTACCGCAGGCAGTGAGCATTAATCGCTCCAGCGGAAGATTCCATGATTTTTTCACCATAAACAGAGAATGACAAACAGCAGGCTCCGTTATAGGAAGCTTGCTGTTTGTTCGCCTGATATAGGATTATTTTACGCTGCCTGCAAGCTGTCTCTCCCAGACGCCATGCTCTTTGTTCTTGCCTATATATTCGATACGTGACGGGGTAAGCTCCAGAATGACATAGTCCGGATCTTCCGGACCCTTGAACCAAGGCTCCAGATCCTTATTCCAAACCCTAGAACGGAGGGTCTCGTCCTTTGTAATGTCTACAGTCGCTTCAATCTCCAGTATATCCTTGCCTCCACCGGTTTCATAACCGAGCAGCAGAAAAGCATTCCGGTTTCCCTTCAGCTCATCTACCTTATGGGTCTTGCGATCCGTTGCCAAATAAATGTTAAGTCCATCGTGAAAGACTGCCATGTAACGCACCTTCGGTTTGTTCCCGTCTTCCACGGTTCCGAAAGAGCCAAACTTGTTGTCATCCAGTGCCTTGATGATGCTCTGTTCCAGGTCGTGGGAATTCATTACTCAAGACATCTCCTTCCTTGGCAAGTGTAAATATAAGTTTATATATCCACATTTCCCAATTAGACTTATGATAATCATTGTACTTAAGATAGTGTACCCGTCCTGAGCACATTGAATCCGACAAGGTCCATAAATTTAACTTGTTAAGGAGTATTTCAACGTGAAAAAATTGATTTGGCTTGGCTGTCTCTCCTACTTTGTAATCGGCTTGGCCCATGTGGTACTGGGCTCTATTCTTCCCGTTCTCTTGGAGCATTATGACCAGAGCTACAGTGCTGGTGGACAACTGATCTTCGCCCAATTTGCCGGCTTCCTGGTCGGTGTGCTGGCTTCTCCCTTCCTGAATCGCCGCTTTGGCAAGCGCGGTGGTATTCTCATTGCCACTGGACTGTTGCTAGTAGCCGAGATCGCCTACACCTTCCTGCCGCCATGGGGCTGGATGTATTTCATTGCTGTTGTCGCAGGCTTTGGCTTTGGCATGGTTGAAGCCGTCATTGGCACGGTCATTATTGCTGCAGTCACAGAAGGTACCGCTGTTGCCATGAGTCGGCTTGAAGTTCTATTCGGTGTCGGCGCATTGCTTATGCCCTTAATCTCCAGCGGACTTATCGTCGCCGGCTGGTGGAAACTAAGCTTCCTGATTGTAGCTGCCTTCTCCCTGATCTCCCTAATCTTCTGGAGCAAGGGCCGATTCGGCAAGCTGCAATCCTTACTGGATGACCGTGCTCCGCGCCGTTCGGTGACGAACGAGGCTTCAGACAATCATACGCCGCGCTTTCCCTACAAGGGAAAGCAATGGTTCATACTCGGAATATTCATTGTTTTCTTCTTTACCTATGTGGGTACGGAAATGAGCCTGGTAAATTTCATGCCCGCCATCTTCATTGCCAAGCTGGGCATGTCTGAATCGGGGGCAGCCCTGACCGTTACCTGCTTCTGGCTAGCGATGTCGATAGGACGATTGTTCGCTGGGGTACTCGCCGAGAAAATATCTTACCGTGTCTATGTTCTGGGCAGCTGCCTGATGACCGTGTTGCTGCTGGCCCTGTTTCCATTCACGGAACATCGTCTTGTTGCCTTTGCCATTATCATTCTGCTGGGCTTGTTCATGTCCGGTCTTTTCTCCATCGCCTTGGTCTTCTCCAGCAAATTAATGCCGGGTACCGAGGAATCCACACCAAGTATTATGATCGCCTCCGGCGGGATTGGCGGAGCACTTCTGCCACTACTTACCGGCTGGTCGATGGATCACCTACAAGTGACGCAAACGGCCGGACTGCTTGCAGCATTGGCTAGTGTTCTCTTCCTGCTCAGCCTTGCTGCCTGGAGAATACGTCCCGGACAGGATTCCGCACAGACAACACCCGGCCATTAAGGCCGGGTAATCATAATTTGCTTTTTGGGGTAATGTAGATTGTGTTGATATCCTGTACATAAGGTGGTACTCATGATGGATATGCTATCTGCCGAACCCCTACTACATACCGCACTGCTCCAGTTTATTTTCCCCTTCTCCATCAAGCAAGGGGCGTCTGCACGACTGATTTCCGAACTGGAGAAGAGCGGATATACTTCTTTTTCTCTCGATAAAAAAGAACTGGAAGACGCTTATTATGGCAATGGATACCGTGTCTCCCACGAAAAGATGGAGCGCACCTATCTGCCTTTCGCAGCCCATGTTCTGTTCCCACAGGATGATGATAAGGATTCTTTCCGACGCTTTTCACGCGTGAATAATTTGACCTGCCGAATGGAAATGTCACAACTGAACGTAGCCTTCCGGGTACTCTCCACAGATCTGTTCATTTGCCCGTTTCAGACCGGTTTTGTAACCCTGCGGGTGCAGATTGAGGAAGAAAAGCTCCCCTTTAGCATCGCCTTGGAATTTGCCGACCGTTTCCGTACCCTTGAGAACGTCAGTGTACAGGATGAACTGATGGTTATTCACAGCGGAGAACGGTCCTTCCGTCAAGTCGAGGATTTTATCTTTAATGGTCTGGCGGATGGGCTGAAGCCGTTCTTAGACCAATCCGAGCTGAACGGGGCTTATTTTGAGACGCTGCCTTTTTTTGTAGATGAACGTATGCTGGTACAAGCCTTTTATGGTCTGGAACCGGATGGAGATACCGATGATATCCCTTTGAACATACGCTTTCGCGCCTCCCAGCTTGATGGGCTGGATGCGGCCAATCGCCCCTACATCAGTGCCAGCGATCCTGGATACATCGAACAATACTGTCAAGAGCATACTTATAACCGTTGGGGTCCCCAAACGTATTATATAACCAATGAACAGACCTTCTGCTGCATCAGCCGGGCTGAACGCTCACTCGCCGTACCGCTTGCCAATCAAATGTACGGGGAATATTATTATGGCCTGCTACTTAATATGTTCCACAAGATCGTCCTGCTGAAACTTGCCAATATGCACTCCCGGCTGCGCATCAATCGGGATAATGATGATATTGAGGATCTGATCTTCTACATCAATAAGTTCTCAGCCAAATTCTATTTTCTGGAGCTGATCTCGGGGTCGCAGGGTCGGGAGATTTTCATCCAGCTCCGCAAAGTTTATGGCAACGATGCGCTGTTCGACGAGGTGAAGCAGACACTGAATGATCTGTTTCAGTATCAGGTGCAGTTCCAGTCGAAACGGCGAGATATGCTGCTGATGATTCTGACCGTCTTCACTGTGGTAAGCGGGATATACGGAATGAATCAGGTGATTGACGATCTGGAGGGCAGTATTCAATGGGGCAAAATGATGGAATATTCCCTCTTCCAGTATTTCGCGCTAGCATTAACCTTCAGCGGTATTGTGATCAGCATTGTCCTGACTGTACGGGAGATCTGGAACAGCATCACGGCCCGCCGCCGGAAAAAAATTAAATATCAGGGGTAGTCGAAGCGCCTTAAGCTGCCAAATGAACAACAAAGCTGCTGGACAACGAAAAGATGGGCGTCTATAATTACACCGTAAGCAAGTAGCATCACCCGTTAACTTCATAGCACCAGGGGGGCTGGAATTGGCCGGCTGAGAGTGTATCCCTCAAGATACTGACCCTTATACCTGATCTGGATAATGCCAGCGTAGGAACCGTAATTGAGCATGGCCGCTTTAGGGCCAATGCCATCCTTGCGCAAAGCCGCGTCCCGTTCATCTTCGGGACGCTTTTTTTATGGTATATTTCCGATTAATGCATTTCATGGGGAATTGAATCGCGCTGCCTGCATTTTAGGTAGCGGGTGACGATGTGAAGACGGGAAATTCGCCGGAATTGACGCAGTCATACTGCTGAGGACCGGTACCATCAAAGGAGAGATAGAAAAAATGGGAGTCAAGAAACTGCTTATGCTGAGCCTGACCTGTTTGCTCGTTATCGCGGTTGCCGGATGCGGTAGCAATAACGGCAACTCTGCCGGAAGCAACAAGGAAGCAGACAAGACAAACACTGGCGCCACTCAGACCGCCGGGGAGTCAGGCACGCCGCAAGAACTGACCAAAATCAAGATCGCGCTCGACTGGACACCGAACACGAACCATACGGGGTTATATGTCGCAAGAGATCTTGGGTACTACAAGGAAGAGGGACTGGATGTTGAAATTGTGCAGCCTGGCGCAGCCGGTGCAGACACGATGGTCACTTCCGGTGAAGCCGCTTTTGGTATCGGGTATCAGGAAGGCCTGACTTTGGCCCGCCTACAGGGCGTACCGCTGGTCTCGCTTGCCGCCATCATTCAGCATAATACGTCTGGTTTTGCGGCTCCGAAGAGCAAGGGCATTACCTCTCCGAAGGATTTTGAAGGAAAAACATATGGAGGCTGGGGTTCCCCGGTGGAAGAAGCAGCACTCAAAGCTATCATGGACCCGGAAGGCGCCGATGTGAAAAAGGTAAAGATCATCAATATGGGCGAAGCCGACTTTTTTACAGCTGTGAAGCGGGATATTGATTTCGCCTGGATTTTCTATGCCTGGACCGGTATTCAAGCTGAACTGCGCGGGGAACCAATCGACATGCTCTATGTAAAGGATTACGCGCCACAGCTCGATTATTACACACCTGTGCTGACCACCAGCGAGAAAGAGATCACCGAGCATCCCGAGATCGTCAAAGCCTTCGTTAAAGCGACCTCCAAAGGCTACAAATACGCCATCGATCATCCAGAGGATGCCGCGAATATTCTGATCAAAGCCGTCCCTGACCTCGATCCGAAACTTGTGATGGCCAGTCAGAAATGGCTCAGTCCAAAATATCAGGATGATGCGCCGCGCTGGGGTGAACAAAAGGCCGAGGTCTGGAAAAACTATGCCGACTGGATGTATGGCCTTAAGCTGCTCGAGAAACCAGTAGATACCAGCAAAGCGTTTACGAATGATTATCTCCCGGCAGCACAGTAAATAAGTGTATTCATATTCAACCATAATAGATTAAGAAAGGATTGATTATATTGGCTAACACACTACTCAGCATTCAGGTTATTCCTAAAACTCCTAACAATGAGGATTCCATCCCTTATGTGGATAAAGCTATCGAGGTTATTCAGAAGTCTGGTGTGAAGCATCAAGTGAACCCGCTCGAAACGACGATGGAAGGCGAACTAAATGACCTGCTAGAAGTCGTGCGCGAGATGCATGAAGCACTAGTCCAAGCCGGCAGCCCGAGCGTTATCTCCCAGATCAAAATCGCCCACAATCCGAACGGAATCAGCATGGACAAACTGACGGAGAAATACCGGCCGTGAGATCGTCCTGGAAGCAGATATGGCCGCCCTTTGTGGCGGTCATCTTCTTTTTGACAGTATGGCAGCTATCCGTATCTTTCTTTGATATTGAAAAATGGATTCTGCCTAGTCCCCGCGATATCGGGCATGAATTCGCAGGCAATCCCGCCGGCATCTGGGAGCATACGCTGGCTACACTGAAGCTGACGCTGATCGGCTTTCCCATTGGTACTGGTGTGGGCCTTGTGGTAGCGCTGCTGCTGCACCTGCTGCCGTGGGCGAAACGAGCCTTTTATCCGCTATTGATCCTGAGCCAGAACGTCCCATCCATCGCCTTGGGACCCTTGCTTGTCATCTGGTTCGGATTCGGCTTGCTGCCAAAGATGGTGCTGATTACGCTGGTCTGTTTCTTCCCTGTCGCCGTGGCCGCCATGGGCGGACTGTCACAGAGCGATCGGGTGATGTTGAATTATATGAAAATGGCTGGGGCAAGCAAATGGCAGATTTTCACCAAGCTGGAGTTGCCTCATTCTCTGCCTGCGATGTTCTCGGGGGTTAAAATCTCCGCTACTTATGCTGTCATGGGAGCCGTGGTTGCCGAATGGATCGGCGCCGACAAGGGGATCGGGTATTATATGCAGCTGCAAAAATCAGCCTACCGCACCGACCGAATGTTCGTCGCCATCGTCATTGTTGTCTTGCTGAGCCTGGTGCTCTTCGCCATTATCGCTCTGCTGGAAAAATGGCTGGTGCGCTGGAAGCCGCGCCGCAACCCCTAGAAAGGAGGGATTTCCGAAATGTCTCAACTTACACATACACCTGCACCGCAGGAGCCGGTGAAAAACGAGGCTAGGACTGTCGCTACAGGACTGCACGGATTGCCACCTGCTCTCGAAGTCAGTGCCGTCTCCAAGACCTTCACCCAGCGCCGCCGCTCTACTCCTGTACTAAACAATGTCTCACTAAAGGTGGAGCAACAAGAATTCGTGACCATTCTCGGCCCTTCCGGCTGCGGCAAAAGCACGCTGTTCCATATCATCGGCGGCCTGGAGCAGCCGGACAGTGGAACGGTGAGCATGAACGGAGCCATCGTTACCGGCCAGCGCGGGGAGATCAGCTATATGCCACAGCAGCCAGCTCTCTTTCCTTGGCGGACCATCGAGGATAATGTCCTCTTGTCCCAAGAGATCAAGGGCGCTAAACGGGACGGTAGCCGCGAAGAAGCTCGTCAGTGGTTGGCCAAAGTCGGCCTCGCCGGCTTCGAACGGGCTTACCCGCATATGCTGTCAGGCGGGATGCAGCAGCGCGTGGCATTCCTCCGGGCGCTGCTGGCACCGCAGGAGCTGATGCTCCTGGATGAGCCATTCAGTGCGCTGGATGCACTGACCCGCAGCGAAATGCAGCGCTGGCTGCTGGAGCTGTGGGAGGAAAACCGCCGCTCCGTGCTGTTCATCACCCACAACATTGAAGAGGCGCTGCTCCTCTCGAATCGTATCTATGTGTTCTCGGGCCGCCCGGGTCAGGTTCTGCACACGGTAGATGTGCCGTTCCCGCGCCCGCGCCGCGAGGAGATTGGGGATACGCCAGAATTCCTTGCTCTGAAGCGTCAGCTGTCGCAGTGGATGCGTGAGGAGCAGGCCAAGAGCCGAGCGCAGCAATCCTAACTCTGCAGAAGCGCTCAAGTAACGCTCTAATCAACGGAATGATATGTAATTTTTTAACAGAAAATGATACGATAAAGCTCAGGAGAGTATTCTAATTCTCCTGAGCTTTATTTGTTAAATGAATTAATTTACGAAAAGTGATAATGAGAGGTGGAGTTGAAAACTATGAGTATGAATCATTAAAGAAGATGCCTAGCTTTATTCAAAAGATCTTTGTGAAAATGTCGAATGTAGACAATTCCTATCTTAGCGGCGTGCATACTTTGCTGTACAAACTCGGCCCAGGTTTAAGCCGGGGGGTAAAATTAGGGCTCCGGGACAAGTAGGCGGTGAAGCAAACCTCCTTCATGGGACTTCGGATCAGACTGAGAGATCTTTGCCGGCACCAGTTGAAAATTTTGCTGCCCCAGCTGGAGCAATTCCCTGAACGGAACCTTTGTTTCTTCAATATTGCTGGAGGGGCCGCTACCGACAGCATCAACACACTGATTCTAATCCAGGAATCTGACCCGGAATTACTCAAGAGACGGAAGATTGAAATCAACATTCTAGATATCGATAGCTACGGCCCCAGTTTCGCAAAACGGTGCATTGAAGTTTTGAAGCAGCCGGGGGAACGTTTCCATAACATAGACATTACCCTTAATACTATTCATTATGACTGGAGCCAACCGGAGGCTTTACAAAAGATGAGTTTGGAGCGCTCCGAGTGGATTCAGCTCTGTTCATCGGAGGGCGGTCTTTTTGAGTACGGTTCGGATTCGGATATCATTAATAATTTAAACCATTTCTATATCAACTCCCCGGCGGACGCCCGGGTCACCGGTTCATTAATTTTCGACCGGTTGCATATAAATCCGGGATACCTGGGATTTACAGAGTTTATTGGCGTGCAAATCCAATACCTTGGGCTGGAGGGGTTGCAGCGAATTTTAGCCCAAACCTCGTGGGTTTTGGAAGAGTCCCAGGCAATTGATACGATCTATATTCTGTTTTCATTGAAGAAAGCGTGACTTAAGCTAAAGAGGCCGCTCCTTAAATCCAGCCCTTCTCCTCAGCAATTCTTACCGCTTCAATCCGACTTTTCACTTCAAGCTTGTTCAGAATCTCGGAAATATAATTGCGGACTGTGCCATAAGAAAGATGCAGTGTAGCTGCGATCTCACCCGCTGTCTGGCCTTCTCCCGCCAGCTTAAGGATCTCACGCTCTCTTGCGGTCAGCGGATTCTCCTCCCGCAAGCTTCCGAAGACCAACTCCGGGGATACTTCCTTATGGCCTTGCATGACTTGGCGAATCGCACCTGCGATCTTCTCGACAGGCTCGTCCTTGAGCAGATAGCCTTGTATATCCGCCTTCACCCCCCGTTCGAAATAACCAGGCCGGGCAAAGGTTGTCAGGATGATGACACGGGTTCGCGAGCCCTTCTTCTTCAGTAATTCAGCAACTTCTAACCCACTCATTCGTGGCATTTCAATATCCATCAGACAGACATCCGGCTGAAGCTTCTCGATCTGGGCCAGCGCCTCAGCACCGTCCCCCGCCTCTCCAACCACCTCGATATCATCTTCCAGGTCTAGCAAGGAAGCCATGGCGCCGCGCAGCAGGCGCTGATCCTCTGCAATTAAGATTGTTATCATGCGGTCTCCCCATCCTTTCGTTCTTTGACCACCAGGGGAATCATTACGGTCAATACTGTACCCTTACTCCCGTCGGCACTGATGGTCAGTGAGCCGTCAATCAGGGACAGGCGTTCATGCATTCCCTTCAGGCCGTTGCCCTCTCTGAATCCAGCATCTGAGCTAACCTGAGACTGCAATCCATGCCCGTTGTCCCGGATGATGATTCTCACTTGTCCATCACTCTTCACAGTGCTAATAACACATTTACTGGCCCCGCTATGCCGCACAATGTTGGTAACCGCCTCTTTGATACAGAGGCTGAGTATGTTCTGATTGAGGTCGGATACTTCCCCAAGGGAAACATCCCCCTCAATCTCCAGGGCAATCTCTGCTGTGCGCAGCATCTCTCCGGCCTCGGTTAACTCCTCGGCCACTGTGATGGCCCGCATCTCGGAGACCAGTTCCCGCACCTGCCTAAGCGCAGCACGGGAGGTGCGCTGAATCTCCCGCGCTTCAGCCTCTGCGCGCTGCGTATCCTTGGATACGAGCTTCTCAACCAACTGACTCTTCAGGGTAATCAGCGAAAGCGTATGACCAAGCGTATCATGCAAGTCACGGGCAATACGCATGCGTTCTTCGCGCTTAACAAGCTCTTTAATGACCTCGTTGGCCTCGTCCAGCTCCTTCTCCAGATGACGGCGGCGGAACATAGAACGTATCCCAAAAGGCGAAATCAGCATGATTATAATGAATGGAAGCAGAAACAATGAATCCGTACTTTCCATTTCCCTGAGTCCCCAAGCCACAAGGAATAATTCCTGCACCACAAAGATGGCATAGATGATATTGAATTTCCGATTATCGCTATACCAGCTGACAAAATTGGCTGTGAAGAAACCGAGATAAACGTTTTGGGGGTTGTAAAGAAGCGAGAGCAGTAAAATAATCAGCATTTGCACGGCCAACCAAGCGGTAAATGCACGGCCTTGGGCCCAGTACAACTGGCGATAAGTTACTGCGAACAACCCCATCATGGCATATCCTACCGCCAGTTTGATTCCGGTATATTCTTGCATGTTCAAAATCGGCAGGATCATATAAACCACCCAAATAAACGGGAAGATGCCGTGCTTTTTGGGAAATAGCCGGAACTGCCACTGCTTCATCGTTTTTTACACCGCTTCCTGTTTTTTACGAATATACACCGATAGTATCATGAATACGGCGAGATAACCGAGCAAAATCAGGATATTACTCCATTCCGGATGCGAACCCTGCACGATCTGCCAGGCACCATTTCCATAGTTGTAAGAAGGCAGCCAAACTCCGATTTTCTGCATCAGGCGCGGCAAAACCTCCAGCGGCATCCACATACCACCGGTTATAGCAAGGGCCATATAGACGGCGTTACTGACACCACTGGCTGTATCCACCCGTTTCATCGAACCCACCAGCGTACCCATTGCGAGGAAAGGCAAGGAGCCGACCAGTAGCCACAATCCGCTTAGCAGCCACTGCTCCATAGACAGCGAGACCCCATTTATGAGATAGCCTGCTGCAAAAATGCAGATGATCGAGAAGAGATGCATCATCGTCTGACCGAACATTTTGCCCAAAAAGTACACGTATCCCGGTAGCGGAGTAATACGGATAAAAGTCGTCCACCCCTGCGAGCGTTCCTGCACAAGACGAATGCCAAGCGTCATAATCGCTGATCCCATCACGCTGAAGGCCGCCATCGACATGAGATAATGTGCTGCCCAGGTCGGATCGCTGTCGCTCGTGTTTACGACCCGAGTGAAAATAAAATAGAACATGATCGGCATGAATAACGACCAAAATACATAGTAGGGATTGCGCACAATTCGCAGCATTTCTGCTTTGCACTGCATCGTTAGACTTCTCATCGTTAGATCGCCCCCTCTTGGTTCATTGTAAGCTGTTCAAAGGCTTCATCCAGCCGTCCCTGGTCAATGCGTACATCCTTCACCGGCAGACCAGCCGTAAAAATATCCCGCAACGCGTCATCCGTGTCTTCTGTAGTCACGAAGATTCGCCCGTCCTTATAGTAACAGCCGTCTATGGAAGGGAGAGCCAGCAACTGCTGCTGAAGATCCGGTCCACCAGTCGGTTGCAAAAAGGACAGCGAGCGCTTCACGATTCTCGCCTTGATCTCGTCCGGACTGCCGTCTGCCGCGAGGATTCCCCGGTTAAAAAGGAGAATACGGTCGGCGATATCCTCCGCTTCCGGCAGATAGTGCGTAGTGAACAGAATTGTCTTGCCCTGAGCTGCCAGTCCCCGCACCTTCTCCCAGAACCGCCGCCGGGCGGTAATATCCAGCCCGACCGTCGGCTCATCAAAGAACAGCAGATCAGGATCTCCAGCAAGTGCGAGCGCAAAGCCGAGACTGCGCTTCTGGCCACCCGATAGCTTCTCGGCATACCGGTTTAGATCTGCCGGGACAAGACCCGTTGCTTCCACCAGTAGCTTCTGATCCATGGGGCGCTCATAGTAACTGGAGATCAGGTTGATGATCTCCTTGACCTTCAAACGGTCCATGACACTGACCTCCTGCAGCATGGAACCCGTCTTCTCACGCACCGCCTTGTCTTTGGGATGCAGTCCAAAGATGGTTACAGAGCCTTCAGTCGGCTCCAGCAGACCCAGCATCATCAGGATGGCTGTGGTCTTGCCTGCTCCATTCGGCCCCAGAATGGCGGTAATCGAACCTTTGTTTATGTTAAAGCTAATGTTATCTACCGCCTTTTTCTCCTTGAATACTTTGCTGACGCCTTTCATTGCAATTACTGTCTCCATGCCCTATTCCCTCCCATAATCCGTTGAGTTCTTCTTCATGCATCTAATACTAATGTCAAAAAGGAGATGACATTAGTATGGAGTGTCACTGCTTTAAGTTGACAATTGTCACCTGTTGATCGAAAGAATCTTTCGGCCAAAATAAACATACATAATTGCATTTATTTGGATAATATCATTTTCCATTCGTTATAGATATAAGGAAATTCCCATTAAAAAATCCCCCGATTGAAGCCTAAGCTCCCGGGGGATTTCCTCTAATTGCTCTATATATTTCTGATAGATGTACCCAGAATTATCTACGCAGGAAGCCTTTTGCCTGTAAAAAGTCCTTCAACTGCAGACGAGCCGGCTCCGATAATCGTTTTGCCATCATTGCAGACCAAGGTGTGTCATTCGCACCGCCGGTCCGTTCACGCATGTATACCCGACTTTCTTCGTCATAAGCCTTAACCTGCTCCACAGTTGCCTTAGCATCATAGCCGTTGCGATGTAGCACAGCCTGAAGCGACAGACGCGGACGCAGCCCTGCCCTTGCTGCCGGATAACCAACGCACATACCGAATACAGGGTAGACCAATTCTGGAAGCCCCAGCAGCTCCGACACCTCTGCAATCTTAGTGCGGACACCGCCAATGTAGACGATGCCCAGCCCCAGCGACTCTGCTGCTACAGCTGCATTTTGCGCAGCGAGGGCCACATCGACTGTAGCGACGATCAGATTCTCCGTGGTGTCCTCATAGGAGGGGCTGCCGGCCAGATGTGGCGTGGACGCTTCCCGAAGGCGATACAGGTCTGCACACCAGACCAGAAAGACAGGGGACTGCTCGATATAGACCTGATTACCGGCTAATGCAGCAAGCTGGCTTTTTAATGCAGGGTCGGTCACTGCGATAACGCTGTACGCCTGAACGTTGCTGGAAGTGGAAGCCATCTGAGCTGCACCAATGATAGCTGCAAGCTGATCTTCGCTGACAGGGGTATCCTTATACTGACGAACCGAGGCATGTCGGTTCAACAGCTCCAGAGTTTCATTATTCGGTTTCATTACTCATTCGCCTCTCTTTATCCCGGAATTGGCTTCTCTTGCAAGCCTGTCTCTATATTAATAACATACATGAGCATACAAATAAAAATGTACAGACTAGTTGGTCTACCACCTGCCCGTGCGCTTTACCTCCTGAACAATCACCTGAATGCCCTCGTCGATCTGCTCCAACCGGGCGCGTGAAATGCTGATCCGTATAAATTTCTCCCGCTCCTGATAGTCGGTTAGATAGAATCCCCTTCCGGACACAACGCTGATCTTCCTCTCTTTCAGACGTTTAAGCAGGCGGTCCAGGTTCAGCGTTCCCGGCAGTTTAAACTGCACATAGACACCGGAACTACCGGGAGACACCTCAATCAAGCCCTCTGTGTTGTGCCGTTCAAGTGCCGCATACAGCGCGTCCATTCTCTCCCCGTACAGGTCCTTTATTTTGTGCTTGTGATGCTCATACATCCCATTCTTGATGTAGATCTCAAGTGCCGCCTGAGACAATAGGGAGGTGTCCGTATAACCTTTATGCGAACGAAAGGCCTCCAGCAGAGCTTCTGGTAACACTACCGCACCCAGTCTGAGACCAGGGAAGATAATCTTCGAAAAGCTTTTTAAATAAATAACGTGTGAAGTCTGATCATACGCATAAATGGGATCAAAACGCCGCTCCGTACCCAGATCGGCCATGTAGTCATCCTCAACGATATAGACATCGTATCTGGCGGCCAAGCTGGCGATGGCTCTCCGTTCCTCTGCGCTATAGGAGGTTCCAAGCGGATTCTGATACCTAGGCATTGTATAGAAAAATTTGATGTTCCCGCTCTTGAATTTCTCCTCCAGCTCCTGCAGATCAATGCCTGCTGCCGAACGAGCGATTCCACTGACGGGCAGACCCTCGCCCTCCAAATAACGCAGATAGATGTCGTAGCCTGGCTGTTCGACGAGAATTTGTGTCCCCCAGCCTGGAAATGGCATCTTGGCCAGAATTTCGAGCGCCTGCTGGATGCCCGAGGTGATAATGATCCGCTCTGCTTTGGCAAACACCTGATATTCAGCCAAATGGGATACCAAGGTATGACGCAGCGTCCCCCATCCCAAAATATCACTGTAAGTGAACAGGTGGTATTTGTAGATATCAATTGCTTTGTTGAGACAATGCTGAAAATCCAAATACGGAAATACGTTCAGATCGGGCGAAGCGGAGGCAAAATCCAGAGTCTCATGGCCAGTCGAAGGCCCCTGGTCCTCAGGTTTCTCCACTATGTAATATCCGCTTTGCGGAATGGAATATACTGTGTGTTTTCTTTCGAGCTCTCCATATGCCCTTAAAACAGTGCTAATACTGCACTCGTAGAATGCTGCGGCACTTCGCACGGAGGGCAGCTTTTGTCCAGGGCTATATTTCCCCTCCCGAATTTGGTTTTCCATATCCGCTAAGACGGAATGATACTTTTTCATAATGCCCTCCTATACAACCTTCGTCTCGCACAAAAAGTAGAATCCAATATTTTATCCTATAGATTCCCGCACCAAGCATACGTTCATGCTAACACCATTCTTCTCCATTCATTATAAACGAATCTTGCATCTGTATCGGTACAGTTATGAAAAACAGACATTGTAGGGCGACATAAATTCTTTTAATTTTAAAGTAACAAACAGAGGCGGATTCACTCTCCGCCTTGCTATAGAAAGGGAGATGCAACCATGCAGCCAAAAGGTCTCAAACTGGCATATATTCTCGCCGTACTCAATGCGGCTATCATCGGATTCTCATTTTTGTTTACCAAAGTAGCACTCGGCCACGCCGGACCGCTCGATACACTGACCTTCCGCTTCGCCGCTTCTTTCCTGGTGATGTCGATCCCGGTCGCCTTCGGCTGGGTCAAAATCTCCTACCGTGGCAAGCCTATTTTCAAGGCACTACTGCTGGCAACCATGTATCCGCTCGGGTTCTTCACGCTTCAAGTATTCGGACTCCAGCACGCCACCTCGGCCGAAGGAGGGATTCTCTATGCTTTTACACCGGTAGTTACGATGATTATCGCTTCGATCTTCTTGAAAGAAACAACGACGCTCCTGCAAAAGTTATGTATTTTCCTGTCCGTATTCGGTGTGGTGTTCATCTTTGTGATGAAAGGCAGCAGCATTAATCTGTCCAATATGACCGGAATTGTGCTGCTGTTCCTGACCTGTGTGGCTTTTGCCGGATACAGCGTGATGGCCCGTTCACTCACCAAGCATTTCAGCCCTGCTGAAATCAGCTACTTGATGATGGGAATCGGCTTCGCCACTTTCCTGATTATTTCGGTAACCGAGCATATCAGCAACGGAACAATGGGCCAGTTCTTCAAACCGCTGAGCAGCGATACGTTTATCTTATCGGCACTTTATTTGGGCGTCATTGCCTCACTCGTCACTACATTATCCTCTAACTATATCTTGTCCAAAATCGAAGCTTCCCTCATGAGCGTGTTCGCCAATCTCTCCACAATTGTATCGCTTGCGGCTGGGGCGATCTTTCTGGGTGAAGAAATCACGATGTACCACTTGATTGGCTCAGCTCTGATCATCGCAGGGGTTATTGGCACGAACCGTCTGGGCCGGAAAAAAGCTGCCGCAATTCCTGTTAATATGCCGATGTCTAAATCAGCAAAATTATGACCCTTATCTAAGAGAAAGTCATCGTGTCTTCCTGTCCTGATATTAAAAAAAGTCGCAGCTGCCTAATACGGCACCTGCGACTTTTTATTAATTCTGTCTACAGATTTTATGACGCTCCTGTCGACAGAAATCAACTCTATATTGCCTTACAACTTCACCCGCTGCAACCGCAGTGCGTTCAGCACAACAGATACAGAGCTGAAAGCCATCGCCGCTCCCGCGAGCCATGGGGCTAGGAAGCCTAGGGCCGCGATTGGAATCCCGATCGTATTGTAGGCCAGCGCCCAGAACAGATTCTGCTTGATGTTCCGCATCGTCTTGCGGCTCATCTCAATCGCATCCGGGATGCTCTTCAGATCGCCGCGCATCAGTGTGATGTCCGCGGCTTCCATCGCCACGTCTGTCCCGGTGCCGACCGCCATGCCTGTGTCGGCGGTCGCCAGCGCCGGCGCATCGTTGATGCCGTCGCCGACCATCGCCACCTTGGTTCCGCCCGCCTGCAGCTTGCGAACCTCCTCGGCCTTGCCCTCCGGCAGGACCTCGGCTAGCACCTTAGTGATCCCGGCCTGCTTCGCAATGGCCTCGGCAGTGATCTTGTTGTCACCTGTAATCATGACAACCTCGATACCCATCTTGTGCAGTGCAGCTACAGCTGCCCGTGAAGTGTCTTTGATCGTGTCGGCCACAGCGACGACCCCGACCACTGCCTTCTCGACAGCTACCAGCATCGCTGTCTTCCCTTCCTGCTCCAGTCCTGTCATCAGCGCCGTCCAGGCCGTAATATCCAGGCCTTCTTCTTCCATCATGCGGCGTGTACCAACCTTCACCGCTTGGGCATTCACCACAGCCGATATACCCCGGCCAGGTATGTTATTGAACTGTCCTGCTTCCGGCAGGGTCAGTCCTCTGTCCACCGCTCCGGCGACAATCGCCTCCGCAAGCGGATGCTCGGACAGCTTTTCCGCAGCGGCGGTCAACGAAAGCAGCTCATTCTCGGCTGCTGCCTTGTCATTCCCTGCAGCACTTTCAGCGATAATAACATCGGTCAGCACAGGTTTGCCGTTAGTTACAGTCCCTGTCTTATCGAGGACAACGACCTGAATGCCTTGTGCGGCTTCCAGATGCTCACCGCCCTTGAACAGAATGCCCAGTTCCGCTGCCCGGCCCGAGCCCGCCATGATTGACGTTGGTGTTGCCAGCCCCAAGGCACACGGACAGGCAATAACCAGCACCGCGATCGCTTTCTCCAGCGCTTCCGAGAACTGGCCGGGAGCAACACCGAAATACCAGATCAGGAAGGTCAAGACCGCAATCCCGACCACAATCGGTACGAAGATACCGGAAATGACATCAGCGATCCGCTGGATCGGCGCCTTGGAACCCTGCGCCTCTTCCACGACTCGGATAATCTGTGCAAGCGCAGTGTCCCGTCCTACTCGGCTGGCTTTCACCCGCAGCATTCCGTTCTTGTTCAGCGTTGCGCCAATTACAGTATCCCCGGGCTTCTTTTCCACCGGGATGCTCTCGCCAGTCAGCATAGATTCGTCCACTGATGACAAACCTTCTACGACCTCGCCGTCCACAGGTACTTTTGTTCCCGGTTTAACCAATACGATGTCGCCAGGAACTACCTCATCCACAGGGATGCTGATCTCGGCTCCGTCCCGAATAACGAGCGCGGTCTTCGCCTGCAAGCCCATAAGACTCTTAATAGCATCCGATGAGCGGCCCTTGGCCAGCGCCTCGAACCATTTGCCGACCAGAATCAACGTGATCAGAATCGCACTCGTCTCATAATACATCTCTACCGTATGATCCATGCCCGACATGTTAAGCGAATCAATTGTCAGGTATAAGCTATAGAAATAAGCAGCCGAGGTCCCTAGTGCGACTAGCACGTCCATATTGGCACTGCCATTGCGCAGCGCCTTATAAGCGCCGACGTAGAACTGCCAGCCGATAATGAACTGAACTGGAGTAGCCAATACCAATTGGAACCAAGGATTCATGAACAGATCAGGAGTAGGGATCCAGGTGGTAAAGGAAAAATGTCCAGCCATTGCCCATAACAGCGGCAAGGACAGAATAGCGGAGATGATCCATTTGTTCCGCTTATGCTTAATCTCCGCTCCCCGCCGATCAACATTGTCTTTGCGATCCTGCTTAAGCGTAGCTTTATATCCGATGCTGCTGACCTTCTCCATGATCTCTCGGGTCCCGATATCGCCTGGTGTGTATTCGACATGCGCGGTTTCCAGTGCCAGATTCACATTCACCGAAGCAATCCCCGGCATTTTCCCCAGCACCTTCTCTATACGTGCCGAACAAGCTGCACAGGTCATGCCCGAGATATCAAAATCGGCAGATTCTTTTACGGTATCATAGCCCAGTGCACGAATCTTCGCTTCGATCTCAGGCAGTCCGGCCACCTTCGGATCGAAGCCCACTGTCGCTTGCTCCAGTGCCAGGTTCACATTCGCACGGGAGACGCCCTCCATTTTGGACAACCCTTTCTCAATCCGAGCTGCGCAAGCCGAACAAGTCATGCCTGTAATTTGCAGAGTCGTCTGCTTCTCCTCCGGTACCGCTGCAGTGTTTCCCATCTTCTCCACCTCTTCACATACCCCCAAGGGGTATAATAATCTTCAAAAGAAAAGGCGTTGGCGCCTCGGGAACCAAGAAGGTCCGTACTGCTCCAAGCCTTATTACTGTGCTTCAAGTTAAACTACATCATACCCTTGATCTTCGATAGCTTCTTTAATGGCGCTGAGGCTAACCTTGTTCTCATCGAAATCAACGGCTACTGTCTTGGCTGACAGATCTACCTTCGCAGAAGCACCAAGATTCGATACAGCCTTCTCTACAGAACTCACACAGTGACCGCAAGACATTCCTTCAACGTTAAGTACAGCATTTGACATGATAATTCCTCCCTAATTTTTTGGCTCAAAATCAAAATCGGTGGTTGCGCTAAATGAGGGCGCTACGGGCTCGGAGGGTTCTTCCGATCGCTGTTAAATCCCGATTTCTAGATGGTAAAAAGAGTTATAGGTTGAAATCAGGATTTAAAGGCGAACACTATCGTTTCTACAGAATCCCTCCGACCCTTCGCTCTAATGCCCGCGTATAGTTAACCTCTAATTTTTAATTGGGCCAATTATTTCATTAATTTATTCACAGTCACCAGCAACTCGTCGATGACCTCATGCTCACCAGCTTCGATACGTTCGATAATGCAGCTCTTCATATGGCCTTCGAGCAGCAGCCGTCCAACACCGCCCAGTGCCGATTGAACCGCAGCCAGTTGATTAAGGACATCATCACAATAGGTATCTCGGTCAATCATTCCCTTGATTCCGCGAACCTGGCCCTCAATTCGGTTGAGTCTTGTGGTCAGCAGGCTCTTGAAATCGGAAGAGTGATGACTCTTACGCACACCAGAATCGGAAGTCCCGCATTCATCGCTGCAGGAATGCCCTGCCCGTTCTTTTTCATTAACAGACACATGCATCAGCCTCCTTGAATCCACTATAATATACCCCCCATGGGTATGTCAAGACTATCAAAAAAGTCACATCACCATACTTTTCTTTGATTTAATGATGCTGAAAATGAGTAAAAATAATTGTTTTTTGTTATAAAATAGCAGGAATTCAGGGTATGGAAGCGAATTCAATTAGAATTATACCCTTGTTTTTCCAGATAAATTCTTTGTATCCTCGACCCTAGGAAATTTGGGTACTTTCCCTTAAAATAATGGAACATCATGACATTGCACGAGAGGAGGGCTTATATTGCTCAACCGTACATTAAACTTTTTCAGGCGAAATATAGGCCAGTTGTATGCACTAATCGTTTGCATGGCTGGGTTTGGTCTCTTTGCCATCTATAATAGGGGTGCCTTTCTGCATTACGCTGCTTCGGACTGGGTATGGATATGCGCCATGTCGACAGCCGCAGTCATTCTGACCGTGTTCACTTTTCAGCTTCCTCCACAGGGCAATGGTTTATCCCTGGATTCTTCGGTGTACCTGGCCTGCATCTTTCTGTTCGGCCCTTCATTTTCATTAACGGTACTGTTGCTCTCTTCTCTTATTTCTTTCTTCCTGGAGCGGAATAAGGTTTGGTGGAAGCCTCTCAATAATTTTGCAGTCTATTCCATCATGATTTGTACATCTTCACTAATTTTCACCGCACTTGGCGGGGCTGAAGGTCCTCTGCTGAGCCATCACCTGTACGCCTATGCCGGAAGCATGGCTGTATATTTTATCCTAAACACGTTCTTGATTGGACTCTATTATTACGTCGTCTTCCACGAAAATTTGTACGATACGCTCAAAGGGATGCTCAGAGATACCCTTCTGGCGTATCTTAGCACGCTGGTGCTTTCACTTGTATTAACTATTCTGGTGTCCCACAACGAATTTGTCGGACTGGCACTATTTCTATGTCTAAGCGTGCTGCTCTCCTATTCATTCAAACAATTGTTCGCGATGTACCGCAGCATTGAGGAACGTGCCAACCGGGATCAGCGCACTGGATTGTTTAACCACAGCTATTTCGAGACGGCGCTGGAAGAAGCCATGCGCAAGTCCAAGGCCGACGGCTCTGCGCTTTCCCTGGCCATGATCGACATTGATGACTTCAAGAAATACAATGATCATTTCGGTCATTTGAAAGGCGACGGGCTAATTGTCTTCCTCGCAGAGCTGCTGAAAAAAGAGTCCAAGGGGACGGAGATTATCGTTTCCCGTTATGGCGGCGAGGAATTCACACTGCTCCTGCCTGCGCATGATACAGTTCAAGCCAAGCAGTTCATCGAACGGCTGCGTAGGACACTGAACCGTTCCCCTTTCGAAGGGGTAGAAATTTTCCCGCAAGGTTGTCTCTCCTTCTCGGCAGGCATCGCTGGCTACAGACCAGATGTGCATGAGAAATCAGAACTTGTCGAACACGCGGATCAGGCTTTGTATTATGCCAAGAAGCAGGGCAAGAATATGGTCCATATTTATGGCAACCAATCGCCATTGGAACGCGAGATTGATTTCAGCCAGGACGTGCGGGACATTGAGCAGCAGCTGAACCTGTTCATGTACAAAGATTTGGAGACCTTCAAGCACTCCAAGCGAGTGTTTCAATATGCCCTGGACATCAGCGGAATGCTCAATCTGGACAATCTCACCAAACGTCAGTTTACCCTGGGTGCGCTGATTCATGATATCGGGAAACTGGAGATTCCATGGGGCATCCTCAACAAGCAGGACAAGCTGGCGCCTGAAGAATGGGAAATGGTGAAATGGCATGTCACTTGGGGCAAACGAATGGCGATGACCAATGAAAAATTCAAGGATCTGGCGCCCTACATCGAGCTGCATCATGAAAGGTATGATGGACAAGGATACCCCTACGGATTCAAAGGTGAGGAAATTCCCCGCCTGTGCCGGATGCTGACCATCATCGACTCTTTTGACGCCATGACTACCGAACGACCTTACCAGCCTACAAAATCCATAACAGAAGCCATCGTGGAGCTAAGAGCCTGCGCGGGAAGCCAGTTCGATCCGCAGTTGACAGAGTTCTTCATCAACTATATCGAATCCAGAGCATTCCCAACAGAAGACGTGGGTTCAGAGCAGGCGTTACAAGGTACATCCTAAGCTCATAGACTTATATTCAGTATCTATTGAAGAGCATCGCTTCCGGTGCTCTTTTTCTTTGACTACATTTTTCAGACAGTGCCCAGAATAACTATAAAAGAAATTTGCATATTGCCACCCTATTCAAATTTGAATATAATATCCATGTTTCCTGATTTTCTGATGTTGAACACTATAATAAAAAGGAGCCTGTACGCATGCATTCGAAAGAAAGTAATCTTAAACTTGTAGTTGTAGGCCTGCTGCTCGGTATATTGATGTCTGCAATGGACAATACCATAGTAGCTTCGGCGATGGGCACCATCGTTGCCGACTTGGGCGGGCTGGATAAAATCGTATGGGTCACCTCTGCTTACATGGTTATGGTCATGGCTGGTACCCCGATCTTCGGCAAGCTCTCCGATATGTATGGCCGCAAACGATTTTTCATGTTCGGACTCATTGTCTTCCTGGTAGGCTCGGCGCTGTGTGGAACGGCGACTACGATTACCCAGCTTAGCCTTTACCGCGCGGTTCAAGGAATCGGTGGCGGGGCGCTGATGCCGATCGCCTTCACGATTGTTTTTGACATTTTCCCGCCTGAGAAAAGAGGCAAGCTCACCGGCCTGTTCGGGGCCGTTTTCGGTATCTCCAGTGTACTAGGCCCGTTACTGGGAGCGTACATCACTGATTATGTAGGCTGGCAATGGGTGTTCTACATCAACCTTCCACTGGGCATTGTCGCCATCTTCCTGATTGCATTGTCTTACAAAGAATCTGTTACCCATTCCAAGCAGCGTATTGACTGGGGCGGAGCCTTCACACTGGTTGCAGCCATCATCTGCCTCATGTTCGCCCTGGAACTGGGCGGCAATCAATATGCGTGGGACTCCTCCGTAATCCTCGGGTTGTTCGCAGGCTTTGCTGTTCTCCTAATCGCATTCATTCTCATCGAACGTGTAGCTGCAGAGCCAGTCATCTCGTTCGCCATGTTTGGTAAAAGATTGTTCGCAACAAGCAGCATTACCGCCTTCTTCTATGGTTCGGCCTTTATTGTGGCAACCATCTATATTCCGATCTTCGTCCAAGGCGTATTTGGCGGTTCAGCAACCAATTCCGGGCTAATTCTGATGCCGATGATGATTGGTTCCGTTCTAGGAAGCCAGTCAGGTGGTCTACTCGCAAGCAAGACAAGCTTCCGCAACATTATGATACTGTCAGCGATCTGCTTCGTTGCCGGGGTGTTCACGCTGACCACTTTGTCACCGGACACTTCTCGCCTGCTGCTCAATGTATTTATGGCCTTGACTGGCTTCGGCGTCGGCTTCTCCTTCTCGGTTCTGAGCATGGCCTCCATCCATAACTTCGGGATGCGTGAACGCGGTTCTGCTACTTCCACCAACACATTTATGCGTTCGCTCGGGATGACGCTCGGGATTACGATCTTTGGGATTATTCAGCGTAACAGCTTTACGAATAGCTTAACTGAAGCCTTTGGTGCCGGTGGCCAAACCGCGGCGTTCGGTGATCCACGTGCCGCTTTGACTCCGGAAGCCAGAGCCAAGATTCCAGCACCAGTTCTGGAGAAAATATCATCTGCACTCTCCACATCCATTGCGGATACCTTCCTGTGGGCCTTGGTCCCTGCAGTACTCGCTTTGGTCTTCGTGCTGCTGATGCCGCCAGGTGACCGTCTGTTGATTCCAGGTAAATCGGCACAGACGTCCCCCTCCAAGAGGTAAGCCATGTCCATTAAACTTGCAGTTCTCGGCCTGCTCCTGGAACGGAACATGCACCCGTATGAAATCACACTGGTGATGAAGGATCGCCGAATGGACCAGATTATGAAGCTGCAGATGGGGTCACTCTATTATGCTGTCGACAAGATGTCGCAAGATGGGCTCATTGAAGCGGTAGAAGTGATAAGCAGCAAGGACAGACCTGACAAGACGATCTATAGCATTACTGACAAGGGCAAGAATATATTCGAGCAGCTCATCCTGCAGCAGATCAAGAAGAATGATCCTGTCTTCCATCCACTATATATTCCACTCGCCTTCTCCCGCTATGTAGACCAGGAAAAGCTTGCAGAACTGCTGAACGAACGTGTTCTGAAGGCAGAACATGATGTCAATCTGACCTATCAGATTTATGAAGAGCATATCCCCCTCGTGCCCCGATCTGTGCTGCATGTAATGTATGGACGGTACGAGCATTGTCTTACCGAACTAAAGTGGCTTAAGCGTCTTTATGAGGATGTGCTGGCCAACAAACTATGCGATATCGGAACATCACTGGATACAGAGGCCTGAGGGCCTCTGTTTTTTGTATGCATTAACCAATGCCAAGGATTTAATGGTATTTTATCTAATCAGATATTACTTTTTGGACCAGCTCAAAATTGCACATTAAAGGGTGATGACCGTCGGTAAGCTGAATGCTACTAACAAGGATACGGGTAGAAACAAATCTGTCGGGTCTAGAATGGTTATGGATTAGTAAGATCACGGGCACACTGTCGTCATAACCCTTAAGAAATAACCAGCTTCATCATTATTAGGCAAGGGAGGGAACATGTTATGAGCAATCCCAAGAAACCGTTCGGAGGCACCAGCCTTGATAATCCCGAACAGTACCCTACAGATCAGGAAAGCCTGTTCGAGATGTACGAAAGTGAAGCAACCGTTGACGCAATTCCGATGGAAGATCTGAATCTGGAGAGGCACGAAGAGAAGGAAGACAAGGACAACACCAAACACCGCTCTTCCAGTGAGGAGAAATACAATACAGGTTTTTAATCACAAAAAGGAGGGAACATTCTCTATCCCCCTCTTAGTCCCCCTACTCTAATGATCAAAACGTAACGAACCGGACCACATTAAATGTGGTCCGGTTTTTTTCATAATCAGGCACACAATATCGTTCTTTATTACGAATTTTATTAGAAAACTAGCGATATACAGAGTATATAAGAGATAATAAGCATTTTTAGTTCTTTATAAAGCACAAATCAATGAAATTAGCGGTTTTCTTTTTCCTAGTGCCCGTGTATGATTTGGTTATCACATCGTTCTTAATAAAGAACAAATATAGCGAACCGGCATCCCGGTAAGAAATGAGAGGAGGTATTCCTCTGTATCCTAGATCAGCTCGCCAACGAAAAAGAAAACGTAAGCATATCGGTCTGCGAATGCTGCAATCAGGCATGGCCATATCGGTTCTTTTCCTTTATACGTCCAATCAGATCGGCAGCACTTATGGTGAATTCAACACTTCGAAGCAGCAGAACACCACAATAGAGCTGTGCAAAGTATTCCCCGGCCAGATCGAGAAGCTGCTGCAGGAATTGGGCGACCACATTAAAAGGATTAACGAACTCACAGCTTCACTGAACAGCCACTCTGTCACGCTAGCTTTGGGAAGCTCCGCAGCGGTCGAAGGCTTGTCGCTGGAAGAGCTGGACCATGCCGCGCAGGAGACCGCGCAGCAGATTACAGCGGCTACCGGTGAGATTGGTGCGCTTGATAGCCAGCTTAGCTTCAATGCAGGGGTCTGGCTAGAGATTATGCAAGAGGTTGCAAGCTCTGCCCGAATTTTGTCCCAGATCGGAGGGTATATGATCAACTTAGAACCCAACTGTCTGGAAATCCGCGATGCCCAATTCTTCGAGGAGTTCCAAAGCAGCCTTAGTCAAAGCAACGTACTGTCCGAATCTCTTGTAACCACCTTGACCGGAATTCTAAATTATCTCGTCTCAATTCATGAACTCGGAGGTTCACTTCCTCCGGAGAGTCCTGTTACATCCCTGCTGGAACCAAACATTCCGGCCTTCCTGACCCAGGAGCCCATCCTGACATTCTTCGCCAGAGCCTACACACCCCAAACAGAAGTCTCCACGGAGTTACAGTCTAGCTATGAACAGATGAATACAGAGATGAACGAGGCTAAGCGTTCCCTCGCCAGCGAGATTGACACTCTGAAAGGACAGCAAGAGCAGATCGCCGAGGCAAAAGCCAAGCTGCTGGAACAAGCCCGCAAGGAGGAAGAAGAACGGCAAGCAGAGGAGAAGAAAAAGCAGGAAGAAGCTGCTGAGAAAGCCAAGGAAAAAGCAGGCAAGCCGGATAAAGGTGCACCTAAGCCAGAAACACCTCCGGCCGGCAACCCCGATCCTGATGGCAAGAACAACGGAACGGACGAACCAGCGGCATCGGCCTCTCCAATACCAACAGCTACTGCTGAGCCCGCAGACTCCCCGAGCGGAGAGCCTGCCCCTATCTCCACACCTGAGGAAACACCGAACGTACAGCCGTCCGCAGAGCCGTCGCCTTCAGCTACAACTTTGCCAGTAACGAATTCAATTCCTTCGGCAACTCCAGCACCCTCTGCTTCTCCAGAATCAGATTCCATTAAAGGCGGCGATTAAGAAATGCTTATCAAAAAAATCATTGGCAATACGATAACCACCCTGATGCTTATCGTGTTCCTGGTGGTAGTCGCAGCAGTTGTAGTCTCCAAGGCCTCAGGCGGAGAGCCTACCTTCTTCGGTTATCAAATCAAGACGGTCCTATCCGGTTCCATGGAACCGGGCATCCATACCGGCTCCATCATTGCGCTCAAACCCGGTGGTGATATGACCCGCTTCCAGAAAGGCGATGTCATTACCTTCATGAATCCAGAGAACATTCTGATCACCCACCGTATCGTCGATGTCAGCATGAACAGCGCCATTGGCGAGGCCAGCTATACAACCAAGGGCGACAACAATAACGCTGCCGACATGTCCCCGGTCAGTTCGACCAACGTGATCGGAGAGTATACCGGCTTTACCGTTCCTTATGTTGGTTATGCCATGAACTTCGCAGTTTCCAAGGCAGGTAGCGTGCTGCTAATGATCGTACCAGGTCTCCTGCTCCTGTTGTACGCGTTATACAGTACCTGGAAAGCTATCACCGCTCTGGAAAAGAAGAATAATGTGCCTGCCCCTGCTGAGTCACTGCCGGACACCTTACATTAATAGGATTGTAAACTCCCGTTTACGAAACGTGGAGCAACAATATACATGACGTAAAGTCAGAAACTAAAAAGATCGAGAGAGGGATGAAAGAATGAATATTAAAAAAACACTGGGGCTGGGCGTTGTCTCAGCAGCGCTTGGATTGACTTTGGTCGGCGGGGGAACCTTCGCATATTTCAGCGATACCGCGCAAAGTACAGCTTCTTTTAACAACGGAACATTGAGCTTGGATTCTGATCCCTCTGTGATCGTGGACCTCAACAATCTCAAGCCAGGTGATATCATCACCAGAGACTTCAAGCTGAAGAATAGCGGCTCACTTGATATTTCCCAAGTGCTGCTGAAAACGGCAACTGAAGTTATAGACGTGAACAATGACAATGGAACCCATAACTTGAAAGATGACATCGTGGTCACCTTCCTGGTTAATAAAGACAAGATCACTTCTCCGGTTCTGATTAAAAAACTGTCTGAGCTGGAAAACCTTTCGCCTGACCTTGTAAAAGCAGGCATCCTTGGTTCAGTTTTCGGCGAAAAATCAGGGATCAAGGCAGGAACTCTGGATAAGCTGTCTGTTCAGTTTGCCTTTGTCGACAACCTCCAGCCTCAGAACTACTACCAGGGAGACAGCCTGAAATTGAAGTGGACCTTCGAGGCTAAACAAGGCGCTGGCGAATACAAGTAAGCCGTTCGATCTCAACGCATTAACTATTTTGTCTACCATTTTATTAACCATATAAGAGGAGGAATTTATTCATGGGTATCAAAAAAACATTGGGTCTTGGCGTAGCAACGGCGGCTTTGGGATTGTCTTTAATCGGGGGCGGCACCTTCGCTTACTTCAGCGATACAGCGGAAAGCACAGCAACTTTCGCCGCTGGTACGCTGGATCTGAATACTAATCCTGAGCAAAATGTGAACCTGAGCAATCTGAAGCCAGGTGACATCGCTGTCCGCAACTTCACTCTGCAGAATAGCGGCTCGCTCGACATTAAAGAACTGAAGCTGGTTACTACGTATATCGTAACTGATACTAACAGCAACAACGCCGGACAGGATCTGGGTGCTCACTTTAAAGTAAAGCTCCTTGACAGCAGCTATACTAGCGGCTCAATTGCTGGCCATGTCGTTGCCGAAGCAACACTCAAGGATTTGCAGAGCAATCCAGGCTACGATTTGGTAGCCAATGCCTTCCCAGGCGGCATCTCCGCAGCCCAATCCAAGACGCTCAAATTAGCCTTTGAGTTCGTTGAGAACGGCCAGGATCAAAACATCTTCCAAGGTGACAAACTGGACGTGAAGTTGACCTTCAACGCCAAGCAAGGCGCCGGAGAATTAAAATAAGTCTGATTCCTAAAAACTACCGGCATCTCTTACACCCTTCACCGGGCTAAGACATGCCGGTTTTTGCTCCAATCCCCTCCTCTTTTCTCCTCTGAACAGCAATGTGTCTTTGTCCGTTTCAAGGAAATTTGTTATACTTATACAAAAAGTACGGAGGGGCGTTGTCATCGTGCCTGATAATATGGGAGGGCGCATCCATGAACTCCGGGTCGAGAAGGGCTTATCCTTATCCGAACTTGCGGACAAGGCGGATGTGGCCAAGTCGTACCTGAGTAATGTTGAGAGAAATATTCAGTCCAACCCCTCTATCCAATTCATTGAAAAAATTGCCGACGCACTACAAGTATCTATTCACGTGTTGCTATATGGAGACCTCTCCGACACTGAAGAGACGCCGCTGGATTCGGAATGGTTCCGGCTCGTGCAAGAGGCAATGAGCTCCGGCATCAGCAAGCGGGAGTTCAAGGAATTTCTAGATTATCAAAAATGGCGTCTTGAACAAAAGGATTAAAGATTTCGGCCCTGAGCGCTTCAATAGCTTGGGGCCCCATCATATAGAGAAGGGCACAGCATATGCTGTGCCCTTCTCTATATGTATCTGTTATGATTCAAGCTGCTAAATAGCCTTCAAAGCCTTCTCATTAAAGAAACGGCGAATCTCCTCCGCCTTGATGCCCGCCTTCTTGGCACTCAGCAGCAAATATACCCATTCTAAATCCAGATCAACTGTCTGCAGTTCTCCGTTGTTCCCCTGGTTGGACTTATCCAAAAAATCTCCTCCTAAGATTTCGCGTCCCCAGGCAGTCCGGCCGTCGTAGTATTTCTACCTTAGACCCGAGACTTTGTGCCCCTGCCTTTCAACAGGTTTACCCTTTACTGGACCCTTTACATGAAAGGATCTGGCTAGAAATTATTATTAAAAACCATACTGCAATAACATTATACAAGAAAGAATCGGAAAAGTGTGTCGTTTTCTGGGAATTTCTAAGGTGAGAAATGTAAAAAGTTTAGCTCTTTTTGACTAATACCTGTCCAAGTTGAAACCACCTGTACCCAATGCACAATTTTGAACTTATTAATAATTCTACTAACCCAAAATAGACTAATTATAGAACCATTAACCCATATCCGAGCATTGTAATCAGGTTTTATAAAAAAAACGAGGACTATCGAATTATTTTAATAGTTACACTTGTTGATGTAATCTATTTATGGCGCTATGGCATCAATGACCAGGCTGAACCATACCGTTTTGCGATTGGATTGGACGAAAGTATGAATTGATTAAGGCCACCGAAAGTAGCACAATAGTAAGGAAATGAAAACGCAACCATCACAGCTCCGAACAAGGCCCATACCAGCGCCCCGCGTTTGGAGTTCATCCGTTAGGAGGATGTATTCATGGCAGCCAAAGAGCCCTACAATGAATCTGTTTGGAGCAAATATTATGGCCCCAATCTGGGCTACATTCAGGAGAAGTATGAGCAGTTTGTGAAAGACCCCTCCTCAGTTGAAAATAATTACCGTGAACTTTTTACTGTTTATGGCCCGCCTCCCCTGGCGCCGGATGCTGAACCAGCTCCGCAGCCTATCGTCTCGGGAGATGCAGTTTGGCTTCGCAAGGCTGTCAAAGCCTCTAAGCTAATCGCTAACATTCGTATATATGGCCATTTGGCCGCCAATATTGACCCGCTGGAGCGGGATCACAATCCTATGACAAAATGGCTGAATCATGAAACGTATGAATTGACGCGAGAGGACCTCATGGCCCTCCCTGCTTCACTAATTTGGGAGAATGTCCCGGATAATATTCAAACCGCTTGGGACGCCGTTCACCGGATGCGCCAAGCCTATACACAAACTATAGCCTACGAATTTGGTCATGTGCATGATGAACAGGAACTTCGCTGGTTGAACAGCCAGGCGGAGTCCGTTAACTCACCTGCGCCATTGAATACCGCCGAACGCAAGGATTTGCTGAATCGGCTAATTCAAGTGGAGCAGTTTGAGACCTTCCTGCACAAGACTTTCGTAGGCCAAAAGCGTTTCAGTCTGGAGGGCAATGATGCCCTGGTACCAATGCTGGACGAAATCGTACGCGCTGCCGCGCATGAAGGTGCCGAGCATATCCTGATGGGTATGGCCCACCGCGGGCGTCTGAACGTACTGGCTCATATCCTGGGCAAGCCGTACGATATCATTTTCTCCGAGTTCCATCATTCACCGAACAAGGAACTGTTCCCTTCGGAAGGCTCCATGGGTATTAACTACGGCTGGACCGGAGACGTAAAGTACCATCTGGGTGCTGATCGCGCCGTACGTGAAGGCGAAACCGTCCGCACTAGGCTGACACTGGCGAACAACCCGAGCCACCTGGAGTTTGTTAATCCTGTCGTAGAAGGCTTCGCCCGTGCCGCTCAAGAAGAGCGCAGCACACCAGGCCTGCCGAAGCTCGACACGAACAAGGCAATCGCTGTGCTGATGCACGGAGATGCCGCCTTCCCAGGTGAAGGCATTGTGGCCGAGACACTGAATATCGGCAAGCTGGACGGTTATACGAATGGCGGTACAATTCATATCATCGTCAACAATCGAATCGGCTTCACGACCGAAAGCGAGGACTCTCGGTCGACGCATTATGCCAGTGACCTGGCCAAAGGCTATGAGATCCCTATCATCCATGTTAATGCTGATGACCCGGAAGCCTGTGTAGCAGCTGTTCGTCTGGCTAGCGCTTATCGCAATAAGTACAAGAAGGATTTTGTCATTGATCTGATCGGTTACCGCCGCCACGGCCATAATGAGATGGATGATCCGGAAACAACCCAGCCGATCGTCTACAGCAAGGTCCGCAATCACCCGACAGTTCACAGAATCTATGCCGAACGCCTCCGTCAGGAGAAGGTCGTCACAGATGAAGATGTGAAGCAAATGAATGCCGATGCAGAGAGCATCTTGCAGCAGGCTTATGATAATATGAAAGAAGGCAAAAATAAGAGCGCGGACAGCAAGACTTCCGTTCCCGTGAAGACAGAGACTGTCCCTAGCAAATTGACTGCCGTCTCTCTTGCTACGCTCCAACAGATCAACCGCGAGTTGCTTAGCGTTCCTGACGGATTCACAGTCTATCCTAAGTTGCAGCGGATTCTGCAGCGGCGCAAAGACGCGCTGAACGAAGGCGAGAAGGTGGACTGGGCACTGGCAGAAACTCTGGCCTTCGCGACCATTCTTAGAGACGGGACTCCGATTCGCTTGAGCGGCCAAGATGCACAGCGCGGTACCTTCGCGCACCGTCACCTCGTCCTGCATGACAGCGAGACCGGAGAGTTGTTCTCTCCGCTGCATCAATTGAGCGAAACTCACGCCTCCTTTGGCGTGTACAACAGCCCGTTGTCTGAAGCTTCGGTGCTTGGCTTCGAGTATGGCTACAACGTATTTGCACCTGAGACTTTCGTGATCTGGGAAGCCCAGTACGGCGACTTCGCCAATGCCGGGCAGGTCATCATCGACCAGTTCATCTCAGCCGGCCGGGCAAAATGGACACAGCGCAGCAACCTAGCTATGCTGCTTCCACACGGCTACGAAGGTCAGGGACCGGAGCACTCCAGCGCTAGATTGGAGCGTTTCCTCCAGCTGTCAGCGGAAGAAAATTGGACGGTGGCGAACCTGACCACTGCGTCCCAGTATTTCCACCTGCTGCGCCGTCAGGCTTCTCTGTGCGGCAAAGCAGATGCCCGTCCACTCGTCGTCATGGCGCCGAAGAGCCTGATCCGCAACGCGCGCAGCACCTCTGCCGGAACCGAACTGGTTTCAGGGCAGTTCCAGGCTGTACTGCCTGAGCCGCTGCTCGGCCAAAACCCGGCTGAAGTGAAACGGCTCGTGGTTTGCAGCGGCAAGGTCGCTATTGACCTGCAAGCCGAGCTGGAAGCTGCTACTGCAAAGGGCAAGGAATGGTCCTGGCTGCATATCTTGCGGCTGGAGCAGCTCTACCCGTTCCCAGAACAGGAACTGGCTGCTCATCTGAGCACCTTCCGTTCTTTGGAGGAAATCGTTTGGGTACAGGAAGAACCGAAGAACATGGGCTCCTGGAGCTTCACTGAGCCTCGTTTACGGGCCATCGCTCCCGAGAATACCAAGGTTAAATATATCGGCCGTCCGGAGCGTTCCAGCCCGGCAAGCGGATATGCAGATGTTCACACCTACGAGCAACGTAGAATTGTTACGGAAGCCCTGAAATTGAATTCGCAAGTACAAACGGCTGTACCGTCCTCCTAAGAGGACGGTGTCACTATAGCGTAAACTATAAAGTTTGGGGAGGTAGCGGCCTGTGTCTGAAATTAAAGTACCTGATCTAGGCGAATCCATTTCCGAAGGAACGATCTACAAATGGCTGGTTAAAGAGGGCGATACTGTCGGCCAGGGAGATGTACTGGCAGAGCTGGAGACGGACAAAGTCAATCTTGAGATTAGTGCAGAGGAGGATGGGGTCATCTCCTCCATCCTGCGGCAAGCCGGCGAGAACGTAGCCGTTGGCGAAGCCATCGGCATTATCGGCGCGGCAGCAGCCGGCACGCCAAAAGCGGCGAACGGCAGTAACACCGTGGCCGCACAGGAAGCGGCAGGCGGCAGCAACGCCGCCGCGCCTCAGGCAGTAGCGGTAGCGCCTGCACCCGCTACAAGTCCCGCGCCCGTAGCTGTGGGCGCGGGCGACAGCTCCGCGGCCCTGGCTACGCCGGGCGCGCGCAAGCTGGCACGGGAGCGCGGCATCGCCCTTGGCGAGGTTAGCGCCCGTGACCCAATCGGCCGGATTGGCCAGGCCGATGTACAGGACCATGGCGCAGCGAGTGCTGCTGCGCCAGCTGCTCCGGCGCCGCAAGGCAAGCCGGAGGCGGCGAAGCCGCTTGCGGCGCTGGGCAAAGCGCCGCACCCGGAGGACGGCAAAGCGACTGAGCGCAAGCGCATGTCGCGCAGACGGCTGACTATTGCCAGCCGTCTGGTGGAAGCGCAGCAGACAGCGGCGATGCTGACCACCTTCAACGAGGTGGACATGACGGCGATTCTCGATATCCGCAAACGCCGCAAGGATAACTTCAAAGAGAAGCATGATGTCGGGCTCGGCTTCATGTCCTTCTTCACCAAGGCCGTGATCGGCGCCTTGAAGGCCTATCCAATGCTTAACGCCGAGATCGACGGCGAGGATCTGCTGCTGAAGAAATACTATGATATCGGCATTGCCGTTGCGGCCAAGGAAGGTCTGGTCGTACCGGTCGTCCGCGATGCGGACCGGCTGAGCTTCCCGCAGATCGAGCGGGAAATCGGTGCGCTGGCCGCTAAAGCACGGGCCAACACGCTTAGCCTGGCTGAGCTGCAAGGCGGCACATTCACGATAACTAACGGCGGAGTGTTCGGCTCACTGCTCTCTACACCGATCCTTAATACCCCACAGGTAGGTATCCTGGGTATGCACAAAATCCAACTGCGCCCGATTGCACTGGACGAAGAGACTACTGTCAATCGGCCGATGATGTATATCGCCCTGTCCTATGACCACCGGATCGTCGACGGCTCCGAAGCCGTAAGCTTCCTGGTCAAAGTCAAGGAACTGCTGGAAGATCCGGAAGCGCTGCTGTTGGAAGGCTAATTGCCTTCATCCAGGTTGGCCATGAGGAAGCAAACATATCAATCAAAAAGGAGATTCCCGGAGCGTTGCTCCAGGGACCTCCTTTTTTTACGACCATACTTATCGGTCTTGCTTAGCTTCTGTACCTTAACCTTCCCAATGGAAGTAAATTCGGCAGTCATGGACGATATAAAGTACTAGACTACCGCTATTTTTTATTGAATGATCGCCTCTCGTTAATACAAATGCTTATCTCCAAAATGTAATCTTGTCAGAGCTTAACCGCACGGATTCATATCCTGCTTCCTTCGCTTTGCCTATGGAGATAATCATTACTGGCGCATAGCGTTCTTCATCTAAATCAAATGCTTTGGCTACCTGATCAACTTCAAAGCCTGCCATTGGATTCGTATCATACCCATGTGCACGAGCGACTAACATTAACTGCATAGCAAACAGGCTGCTATCGATTTTTGCCACTTCGATTTTCAATTCTTTCGGTAAAGTTGGATACATCGACAGGATCGTTTGAACCTGGCTATCACGTACTTCTGCTGGCATTTTTCCTTGTTCCACAGCTGTGTTGTAAATTTCTTCAACATTTAAATAGCTTTCGGTGTCGCCAAAAATCAGCAGCATGGCTGATGAAGTATCATTTTGCAAAGTGTTGAAACGCACAAGCGGTCTTAGTTTTTCTTTTCCTTCCGGAGTATCCACCACAACTACACGCCAAGGCTGCATATTTGCAGAGGACGGGGCCAGGCTGGCTTCCGCAATTATTTCACTAAGCTCTTCTTTCGATATTTTAAAGTTCTCGTCATAATTACGAACAGAACGGCGTTCCTTGACAATACTGGCGAAATCATTATTTAGAGTATTATTAAACATAGAATTTCTCTCCTCTTGATAACGGTAGTTTTTTGACATTGTGTATGTCGTTCGTTATCATATTCGCATTATGAACTATAAACCTAAGTTTATAGCAACAAGTAAAAGAGGTCATAGATTATGAAAATAAATGAGGTTTCGAAATTAACGGGTCTGCCTATCTCAACGTTGAGATTCTATGAACGTAAAAATCTAATTCCGGACATCTTTCTGCAAAGAGATGCCAATAATTATCGTATTTATTCTAAGGAGATTGTTGAGTTCCTGGAAGATGTAAAGGCACTTTTATCCGTAGGCTTTTCCATAGAGGAAATAAGTCTGTTAGTCAGCCAAGAGCTTAATTTATCATACGAGGTAAAGAAGCAGGTTGTTGAACAAAAAATTAAAGAAATTGAAGATGTCCAGAAACGATTGAAAAAATCGAAAAAATTCTTGCATACAGTCTTAGAAGGAAAAGCGAATTTCCAAACAAAATGTTAGAACTAAACTGACTGGAGAATGCCCTGTGAATATACGGATATCATCAATCAGTAAGGTGTTATTCTTAAGTTCACTTTATATAGTTATTTATTCAACTAACATTCCGCTTAGCTTTAGTGAAGGGAAGCCTGCGCGGCTCCATAACCATAGGGGGTATGAAGATCAATGGGAAGATCAATAGGGGCTAACCCACTCCCTGACAGTGCTTTCCCCCAAGCATGTGCAATAACTTGTCCATCGTCAGCAGAACCAGCCTCACGAATATATAAATAAGAGCATTTTTGTACCTTAATTCGGCGGCAACGAAGCGGGAACATTCATTAAGGGCATTTTTGTATGTTAATTCTTCAGGTATATCAACTTTTTAGGGATATGTAGGAAAATAAGGTGCAATAATGCTCTTAATTCCCTTTTTCACGCTAAAATCATCAATATAAGGTACAAAAATGCCGCTATTTAAACGCTGAGTCGACTTTGGAAAAAGAAACGTTACTTGAAGGAACATGGCGGGATGGCAACTGTAGCAGCATAGGCGATCAAGTGAACGCAAAGCAAAAATAGAGGAGATTAGCCCACATAATGAACTAACCATCCTCTACTTAGGTGTTACCTTTTGCTCTGTCTGTCTCTTTATTTAGGCCAACATCACAATCTATATATGGTTAAGCTGTCCCCCCGTAAGGTTTCAGACTCAATCCCTTTTCTGTTTTCTCTTTCTGCACTGGCGGCTTCAGGGAGATCGCAATGATCGAAGCCAGCAGACACAAGAGACCAATCACGATAAAGGTAGGCTTGAATCCACCCAGTAAAGCGGCAATAAATGATCCTGATAAAGCACCGATACCGAAGCCCTGATAGACGATGCCATAGTTCTTGCTGTGATTCTTCAGACCGAAGAAATCACCGACAATAGCCGGGAATACCGTAATGTTACCGCCGAAGCAGAAGGCAATTGCCGCCACACAGGCGAAGAACAGACCAAAGCTCAGATCAGCCAAGCTAAGCGTCAGCATCGCCACAGCGGTTACTACGAGTGATGCACCCACCAGCTTCAAGCGGCTCATTTTATCAGATAATGCCCCAAGGATCAGACGTCCGCTTGTGTTAAAAATCGCGATCATCGCCACCGCATTGGCTGCCGTCTGCACATCAAGTCCAGCCAGCTTCACGCCGATATCCTTAACAATGCCTATCAGGTACAGGCCGCTCATACAAGCGGTGAAAAAAACGATGAACAGCAGATACGCTTCTTTGGTGCGAAGCATTTCTTTAACGGTATAGTCCTTGGCAGCGGTGGAAATACCGGAGGCGGTTGCAGTTGCACCTGTCCGCGTTCTCGCAGGAGCCCCACCAGATGAAGGCTGCTTAGCAACTGGCACAGCGACTGGCGCCGCAGCTTCTCTAACCAGAAGCGAACCAATAACGACCATCACCATCACCATCATTCCCCAATAAAGGAATGCGTTAGATACACCCACCGAATCGATCAGACTGCCATTAATATATTTGAATACCAGGCTTCCTGTCCCATAAGCACCAACAGATACGCCGGAGATTAAGCCTTTATTTTTGGGAAACCATTTGATCAGGTTAGATAACGAAGTAATATAAGCCGTTCCGTCCGCATAGCCGACAATCAATCCTGCCAGTAGATAGAACATCGGGAGAGAACTGGCCTGTGAACTGAGCATTAGCCCCAGTCCTAGCACGATCCCTGCGGTTCCAGTTAGTCTACGGAGACCGAACCGGTCCTGCAGCTTACCCGCGAACAGCGTTGCGAAAGCCAGCGCGAAGCTGGTAATGGAAAAAGTTATTGCGACGGAGCTTAGCTCCCATCCGAATTTGGAGACCAGTTGTGCGTTGAACAAGCTCCAGGTATAGATCGTACCCAGACCCATTTGCATTATGACGGTACCTAGTACAATAAGCCATCGTTTGGCACTTTTACTATCCGTAGTTGTAGTCATAGCCATTTCCTTCTTTCTCTCGTTGGTCGCTGCAAGAGTCTCTATTGCCTCTTCATTGTAGCGAAAGCAACACCGCTTGAGGGAAATACGGAATGAGATGACTGAAATGAGGAATGAAATGCGCTTACAATCGCATAATCTGCCTGAATTCCTTGACCCGACTGCGGCTAACCGGCACTTCAAACTCCAGATCACGCAGACGCAGCAGATACGTATTGTTGAACCAAGGAATGATTTCCTTGATCTTCGACAAATTAACTAAGTAGGAACGGTGGCATCGGAAAAATCTGTCCTGCGGCAGCCGGGCATGAAAATCACTGATGCTGAGCGCCATACTATACTCTTCGCTTTTGGTCATCACACTGGTGGTCTTCTCCTGTGCTGATGCGTAATAAATATCGTCCGCATCCACCACGATGATCTTCTCGTTTTTCCATAAATTCACCTTATCGCTGAGCGGATTACGTTCACCCTCTTCGTCCTGCCGACCACGAGCGGCATAGGCTGTCTCTAGCTTGTGCAGCATCGCTTTGATCCGCACCTCGCTGTACGGCTTCAGAATATAATCGAACGCCTCTATCTCGAACGCCTCAGCGGCATGCTCTTTGTACGCAGTGATGAACACAATATAGGGTTTCACCGAGAACTTGCTGATATTCTGTGCGAGCAGCACCCCGTCGATGGAAGGAATGTTGATATCCAGAAAAAGCACATCTGCCTCCTGGCTCTGCAAATATTTTAGCGCATCCAGCCCGTCCTCAAATTGGGCAGCAATCTCGATTCCGCTGTGGGCCTCAATCAAGAAGGCCAGCTCTTGTCTGGCCAGCTCCTCATCCTCTACAATTATCGCTCTCATCGGCTCTCCTTTTTGACATCAAAATAGATGTCCGTTCCTTTGTCCAGTCGGTGAATCGTCAGTCCGTTCCCATAGATCAGCTTCACCCGCTGGTGTACATTGTATAGTCCGATCTTGTTCTCCGGCATATCGCCGCTGTAGACTTTCTCGATCGTCTCTTCAGAAATGCCAACTCCAGTGTCGCGGATACCGATTCGCACCGTATCACCCTGATCTTTTACCGAAATGGTCACGGTACCCTTCCCTTTTTCCTTCAAAATCCCGTGTACAATGGCATTCTCCACAAGCGGCTGAATAATGAGGCTGGGGATGCGTACCTCCACCTCATCATCGATATCATAAAGCACCGTTAGACGGCTGCCGAAGCGCGCTTTTTCAATCTCCACATATTGCTGAACCTGCTGCAGCTCCTTGTTAATATCAATGATTTCATCCGTCAGCTCCAGATTATACCGCATATACCCGGACAGATTCACAATCAGCTCCCGTGCTTTATCTGGATTGATCCGAATCGAGGAAATGATCGCATTCAGCGCATTGAACAGAAAGTGGGGGTTGATGCTTGTCTGTAATGCCTTCAGCTCCGCCTTGTTCGCCATCTCCTTGATGCCCTCCACCCGCGATACTTCCATCAGTGTAGAAATCATCTGCGACAGCCCCACCGCCATAGCCTGAAGGGAATACGTAATCTTATGGGCTTTGGTGTAGTAAATTTTGAGCGCCCCCGTCACCTCGCCCTTCTCCTTAAGCGGGATAATAATCAACGATTTGATCAGGGGGTTGGTATGGTCGGTATCATTGTTCCGGATCGTAATCTCGCCGCTGGACAGCGTCTGCTTGGTCTCATCGCTAATAATCTCGCTGGTCTCGGCATAATGCTCTTCCCCTATACCAACGTATGCGCGGATCAGCCTGGTATCTGTGATGGCTACAGCGTCCGCTCCAATATCCTCCTTGATGATCTGACAGATGGTATGCAAGGATTCGGGATTGATGTTGCGAAAATACGGCAGCGTCTTGTTGGCGATATCGAGTGCAAGCTTGGATTGCTTGGCGGCGATCCGCTCCTTTTCTCCCTCCACACTCTGAACCAGCATTACGATCAGGCCTACACTGACCTGGCCGATAATCATCGGAAAAGCAATCTTGGACACGATGTCCACCCCAAGCGAAGTTGGATGTGCCATTCCTAGAATAAGCACCATCGTTAGCGCCTCACAGGCCATCCCGGCAAGAATGCCGGCGATCCAGCGCCGTTCAACAGAGCTGCGACGGTAAATCACACCAGACACTACCCCCGCAATCACGCTCGTGATAAGACAGGGGACCGAGGTTACCCCGCCGATATCGATTAGAAAACGGTGTACGCCTGAGATCACCCCGGTGATCAGCCCTACCCATGGACCAAACAGTATCCCTCCGGCCATAATGGCAATGATCCGCACATTCACAAGCGAGCCTTCCACGTTAATGCCGCTGTAGGTGCCGAAAATGGCAAACAGACTGAACACCACCGTTACAATCGCCAGCTCCTGAGGGGCGTACGCACCTTTTTGAAAAATCTCTTTAAACCGCGGCAGACGGGTCAGCACGAACAGACACATCAGCAGTAGCGCGGCTCTTTCGAACAATTGCATCAAAATAGAAAACGTGTGTTGCATTGTCACGGCCTCCAAGAACAATATATCGGTCATTATAGTTATAGTTCCCGTCGCTGTCCAATTGTAGGCCGAATCTGTACATCCTTCAGTTCTCTATGTAGCTAGACAGACTATCGGCAGATGAACAACGAAACTCAGAACTAATCATCCTCTTTTCCACTAGGTAACATCCTCATTCATATTTATAATGAATACATGACGATACCACCAACGGACCTCAGTGACCTTATTCCCTCCGAAGAGGACTTTATGGGGATTTAACGGACTCCAGAGCCGTTGTTGACAAACTTTAGTCTTTCTTTTGTTAGATTCTGTGTAGATAGCTGCTTCTGAGTCCGTAAGGTACTAAAAAAGCTGATGCAGGAGCAATAACGTCACCTGGGTCCGTAAGAGGTCTATATTGCTGGTTCGTGGTATTTGTGGACTTCTGCAGCCGCACGTTGTTCCATATTGCTGGTTCGCGGTATTTGTGGACTTCTACACCCGCACGTTGTTCCATATTGTTAGTTCGCGGTATTTGTGGACTTCTGCAGCCGCACATTGTTCCATATTGCTGGTTCATGGTATTTGTGGACTTCTGCAGCCGCACGTTGTTCCATATTGCTAGTTCGCGGTATTAACGGCAACGCTAGCGGGGCATTAGAGCGGTTGGCTGGGGGAAATTTGCTGGAGGCTTACAATAACGGAGGCGATAACTATGAAAATAAACAATGAGGAAGATATTCTGCGACTTGTCCAAAACGATCCGTGGATGATGGGGGTACTGGAAACAGCCAGTCTACTCCATCTACCAGATTGGTGGGTGTGCGCAGGCTTTGTCCGTTCAAAAATATGGGACACGCTCCATGGCTTCGTGGAAAGAACACCTTTGCCGGATGTTGATGTTGTCTATTTTGACCCCTCTAATCTCGATGAAGCAGAGGAGAAACGACTGGAGGAGCAACTAAGAAGCATAGATCCTTCAGTCCCTTGGTCGGTTAAAAATGAAGCTCGCATGCATCTGATTAATAACATGTTACCATTCTCATCCTCCACAGAAGCTATTTCGAACTTCACTGAGACCGCAACTGCGCTTGGGCTTAGTCTGGACGAGGAGAAGCGAATCATCTTGACAGCTCCACACGGGATCGATGATGCGGTGAATATGGTGTTAAAACCGACGCCTAATTTTGCAGCAGACAAGGAACGCCACCCAATCTTTGTAGAGCGGATCGCGCGAAAAAACTGGCAACAGACCTGGAGCCAACTTCATCTGCATACATCAAGTGCTGTTGATGATTTTCCTACCCTTGTTTAGGTAGCCCAATTCACCTAGGTCAAGTGTCACTATCTATGCATAGGCATAAAATGCAGTATTAATAGACGAAAGGAGAACTTCAATGAGACAAGAAAACAATGGAGTTCAAGGCTTTCAGCAAAGAGATCCCCAACAACAATATTACGGTCATGAACATACGCAACATCCCTATCCCTATCCCTCACCCCATCCTTATTTCCATATCTACAGCTCCCCCCAGGGTATTCACCACATTCATCATCACCACCATCATCATCACCATCACCACCATTACACCGCGAGAGAGCAAGACACTCATCAATAACGATATTCAAAAAGGGACCGGCTATGAGCAGAATACGCGCTCAGAAGCTGGTCCCTGTATTTTATATTCCCGCCCGCTCAACCATTCCGCGAGCGATCCATACGCCTGCCGCTCCGGCCTGCGCTAGACCGCGGGTAATGCCCGCACCGTCTCCGCCGCAGTAGAGGCCGGATATCTCCGTCTCCATCGCTTCCGTAAGCTTCGGACGGGCGGAGTAGAACTTCGCTTCCACGCCATAGAAGAGTGTATGCTCGGAAGCAATTCCCGGCGTGACTTTCTCCAGCGCCTCTACCATCTCGATTAGGCTCTTCATGGTGTTGTAAGGCAACACCAGTCCCAAATCACCCGGCACGGCTTCCTTCAGCGTTGGTTCCAGGAATCCTTCGCTGATCCGTGTCTCCGTAGAGCGCCGTCCACGCAGGATATCACCATATTTCTGGACGATGACGCCGCCGCTGGACAAGTCATTAGCTCTCTTACAGATTTCCCGGGCATATTCGTTCGGTTTGTCGAACGGGTCTGTGAACTTATGCGAGACCAGTAGGGCAAAATTCGTATTTTTGGACCCGAGTGCCGGATCCTTATAGGAGTGCCCATTCGCTGCCATGACCCCGCTGTGATTCTCCACCACCACATGACCGGATGGATTACTGCAGAAGGTACGGACACGCGTACCCACAGAAGTATTGAAAATGAACTTCCCTTCATAAAGATGCTCGTTAATCTCCTGCATCACGACATCCGAAGTCTCGACTCGAACGCCAACGTCCACCTGATTGTTGTACATCTTCAGACGGCGCTTCTTCAGCACCTCAGTCAACCAGGCCGAGCCGTCACGGCCCGGTGCAATCATGACCAGATCGGCCTCGTAGCTCTCCCCGTTCTTCATGGAAATGCCGGTCACCCGGTGAGTTCCATCCTCTTTGACCGTTATCAAGTCCTGTACTTCTGCTTTATACATCATATCGATACGTGTTTTCAAATATTCATATATAGATTTCAGAATCTCGAGGTTCTGCTCTGTTCCGAGGTGGCGAACCTGCGCCCGCAACAGCTTCAATCCAGCCGCATAACCACGCTGCTCGATATCCCGGATACTGTCCGTTGTAGGATCGGTAATTAGATCGGTGGCCCCATGCTCCAGGTTAATCCCGTCTACATAGTTGATTAGCTCGAGCACCTTCGAAGGTGCCAGATAATCCGTCATCCACCCACCGAACTCGGTTGTGATATTAAACTTGCCGTCACTGTATGCGCCCGCGCCCCCAAAACCGGCGGTTATGGAACAAGCAGGCAGACAGCCCGCAAACTCCTTGCGACCGGAGGCTGGCGGACAGAGCTTGATTTTCTCCTCCAGAATTGGACAACTGCGGCGATAAATATCATGACCTTTATCTACGAGCAGCACCTTCCAATGCGGGGCCTTGCGTGTTAGCTCATAGCAAGCGAATATTCCGGCCGGACCGGCACCAACGACAATTACATCATATTTACTCATTTGTTCCTCCCACGAAGATAAGGCTTCTCCGTCCTTGCTGCGGACGGTACGCATTCTCACAATATGATCACTTTGTGTGCTTGTTTGACAGAACTATGACGAGAACCGGGCGTCTGTACAGTCCAACCTTTGCTTACTAGAACATTCAACAACAAAAAAATCCCGGCTACTTATAGGTATGCCAAAGCACCCTATTCGTAGCCAGGAATTTACGGTTCCCTGTAGAGACCCCCAAACCCTATCTTCGGGGATATACGAACTTTCAATACGAATTCTATAGAAAACATACGTATGTGTCAAGTTTAAATATCATATATAGTTCGTATATAGTTAAATATTAAACATTTTTTTCCTGTTTGGGTTTATTTTTAACACCAAAAACCGAACATTATCCCTATGACAAGTTATAGAAGGAAACGATAGGACCTTGTCGAATATATAAGTATATTGCCACTTGAAAAGAGGAACATCTTATGCAGTCCCTACTACAAAATCCTCGCGAAAAATATTGGAATCGCATGCTACTGAACGCTTTCTGGGTCATTCTCCTGGTCTATTTCGCCGGTCAATTGCTCATTTTGCTGGTCATGGGCAATGGCAGGCTGCTGATTTCGGAGAGCGAGTATATTCATATCCGCATGGTACTTCCCGATTCCATGATTCTGATGCTGCTTCTGCTGCTAGAAGGAATCTATCGCTGGAAGCCCTCCTTTTCCGAGATCTCGATTATTGCGGCCAGTCATGTGTATGCCATGATTATTATTCTGCACATCTCACCGGATGTAGCCGTGGAACAGTTCATTCTGCTGATGCCATTGCTTGTATCCATGATCTATCTGAAGAGCTGCTATCTGATCGGATCTTCTGTGATCTGCCTGATCTACTCAGCAGTATTATTCGGAACAGGTGTGAATTATAGCTATATAGAGTACACCGAGAACATTATCATCATTACCATATTTGCAGGAACCTCACTAGCCGGGTTCGCAATCATCGGACGCGGGCGAGACTTGATTCAATCGCTGGAGAATTCAGAGAAGTCAGAGCAGGATCTACGGATACAGAATATCATCATGGACCGATTATCCAAGATTGATCCTTTGACGGACTTATACAACCATAAGACCTTCCACGAATATTTGGGCTGGCTGATTGAGCATCAGCAGAGCAACCCGTTCCCGATGCAACTGGCGGTTCTGGACATCGACAATTTCAAGCAGGTCAATGACAGGTTCGGACATTGGGTCGGAGATATCGTGCTGAAGCATGTGGCATCCGTTGTCCTCAAACACATCTATCCCGATGATTTTGCCGCACGTTACGGTGGAGAGGAATTTGTTGTGATCTTGAATGCCAAGTCTTTCGAAAGCTCACATGAAATTATGGAGACTATCCGTGCGGAAATTGCTGGCCACCCCATTGAGGAGATGGAGGGTCAGGTTATCACCGTGAGCATTGGCATGCATGATTTTGCAGGTGCCGACTCCAAGAGCTATGTATTCCAGAAAGCCGATGATGCATTGTACGAAGCGAAGAAATCGGGAAAAAACCGAATTGTAGCTCTATAAAAACTTTCAAAAAAAACGAGCCCTCCAATAAGGAGCAGCTCGTTTTTTGAGTTTATACTTCCTATACGCCTCTATAAGGAACACTGTCGTCTATTTCTCAGAAGTAGCGCTCGACCTCCAGCAGCTTGCCTACACCACGTCCGGGAACTGGTCGGCTAATGAGATAGCCCTGCACCTTGTCACAGCCGGAATCCTTAAGAAATACCAGTTGCTCCTCGTTCTCTATACCCTCTGCGACCACTTCCAGACCCATCTTATGCCCCAACTGAACGATAATTTGTACAAAGGATTGGCTGTAGGCACTGTCGGACAAAGAATCTATAAATGCCTTGTCGATTTTGAGTGTCGATATCGGCAGCTGCTGCAAATAACTCAGCGAGGAATAGCCTGTACCGAAGTCATCGAGCCCAATACGAATCCCACAGGATTTCAAATACTCCAGTTTGGTAACCATTCTCTCAAAGGATTCCATAAAGATAGACTCCGTAATTTCCAGCTCCAGGCATTCCGGCTGCAGCCCGGTTTCCTCCAGCGCATTCAGCACCACATCAATGAAATCGTCTTGCAGCATTTGAATCACGGAGATATTTACCGATACTTTGTAGGGAATCCCTACCCGATCATGCACATCCTTCATGAAACGGCAGGCTTCGCGCAGCACCCATTCCCCGATATTGGTGATCAGTCTGGAATCCTCCGCAACCTTGATAAAAGCAAGCGGGGAAACAAAGCCCAGCTCGGGACTGTTCCAGCGGATCAAGGCTTCAAAACCAGAAATCAGGCCTGTTCGAATATCTACCTGTGGCTGGTAGTGCAGCTCAAACTCATTGTTTTTCACGGCACTTCGCAGATGTTTCTCAATGTTCATCCGTTCATTAAAGGCCTTATGCATCGACTTATCGTATACGCTATATCTACCCTTGCCCTCTTCCTTGGCACGGTACATGGCCACATCAGCATTCTTCAGCATTTCCTCCGTGGTATCCCCATCCTCTGGGTAAAAAGAAATCCCGATGCTGACCGTAACGTACAATTTGCTCTCTCCGATCAGGAAGGATCTTCTGAATGCCTCGATGATCTTTTCGCCCAATCCAAGAACGGCCTCTTTGTCCTGAATATCCTTGAGGAAAATCACGAACTCGTCTCCGCCCAACCGGGAGAGCATCCCCTCTTCACCCACCAGCGATTGCAATCGCTCGCTGGCCTTGCGAATCAGCACATCCCCAAACTTGTGACCGAGCGTATCATTGATATATTTGAAATTATCGGTATCCACAAACAACAGCGCCGCCGAACCTCCCGGCTTCCGGAAATACCTCTCCATCGCCTCCAGCAAACTGGCACGGTTGGGCAGATCGCTAAGGGAATCGATATAGGCCAGACGGTGCATATTCTTCTGATTTTCCAGCAACAACTCGTACTGGCCCATAAGCTCTTGCTGAGTCGCTGTGAGCTGCTCGTAGGTCGCTTCCAGCTCCTGATAGCTGTTGTTCAGTTTGCGCTCCACCTGTTTACGATTACTAATATCAATCAGTGAGCCGAGGAACATCAGAATTTTGTCCCGTGGGTCGACAATCGCCTTCCCTCTGACCTCAAACCAGATGTAGTCCCCGTCCTTGGTCCGCATGCGATATTCTGTCTCATAAATCGGGGTTTGTCCGCTCAAATGCTCCTGTCGGGCTTTATTCGACGACGCCTGCTCATCAGGATGAATGATGCTGAGCACACCGCCTTCATAGGAATTGATCTCTTCCTCAGTGTAACCCATCACCTCGTACCAGCGGTCCGAAAGCCTGTAGTAGCCAGTCTCCCAGTCAAGTTCCCACATGTAAGCTCCGGAGCCTTCGGAGGCCAAGCGGAACCGGCGCTCGCTGATACGTAATTTATCGAACTGGTCCTGCAATTCCACTTCGGTTGCCGCCAGTTCTTCGTATGTAGATTCCAGCTCTTCATAGCTTAACTGGAGTTTAAGCTCATTCTGCTTGCGTATATCAATATCGAGACCAGCCAGCACGAAGATATCCTCCGCCTGACGATCCAGCCCCTTAATCAGTGTGGTGCGAATGATAAAATACTTACCGTCCGGTTCGCCCTCTGGAAGCTTCAGCTCAACATCGCTGACGTACTCCAGCTTCACTGCCTGCAGCAGTAAATCTCTGAGCATTGCCACACTGCCCTCGAGACCACTCAGATCCTCAAGGTTTGTACCCAGCATCTCCCGCTCGCTAAGCCCAGTCAGCCTTTCGGCATAATGATTGAATCGCACAATCCTTTTGTCACTATGCACAGCCCAGATCATCATACCTGTATTCTCGATGACATCCTCGAAGAATTGCTGCTCTGCATGGATCTCCCTGCGCAGGCGATTAATATACATCTTCAGCAGAAAAGCACCGACTACCAGCAGGCAAAGAGCAATAATCACGCCGGCAACCACCTGAGTGAATACCTTATTTCTGTAGCTATCGGAATGAGTGAAAAAGTATTTCTGGTACAGCTCCTCGAATGCCCCGGATTCCTGCAGCCGTTCCAGACGATTGTTCAAATAATAGACGAGATCAGGCTTGGACTTGCTTACCCCGATAGCCACATTCACCGGGTAAAGATCGCTGAGTTTGTGGACAATGGTACCGGTCAGGCCTTGATCGACAATCAGGTAATCAACAACACCCTGGTTCTCGAACAGCAGGTCGACTTCACCTTTTTTTAGCGCCTCCAATGCAGCAGGTATTGTGGGATATGTTATGTATTGTTTGATGTTTGCTTTATCACGCAGTATAGCCTCGGTGTATTGGTTCTTTCCTACAGCGATCTTGTAGTGGCCCAATGTGTTCAGGGTGACTTCTTCTTTGAGGGATTGGCGGGCGTACACGGAGATTTTACTCTTGAATACAGGCACTGAGAACAGGGCCTCCTGCTTACGCTCATCGGTAACGACCATCAGCCCGGCAGTATCGATCTCGCCATCGATCAGCCGTTCATACACATCTCCCCAATCACCGGTGCTGTAATGAACGAGGTACCCCTGCTTGTCAAAAATCATGCTGATCAAATCAACATCAAAGCCGGTAAGGTAGCCGTTCTGTATGTATTTGTAGGGGGGATAGTTCAGTTCGGCCTGGTATTTAATCTCCTGTCGCTGCGCATGAGCAGCGGCCGCAGGAAACGTGAAGATAAGCAGAATACTAAATAGAAGCAGCAATGCACTTCGCTTCATCGTAAGTTCTCCTTTTTCCAAAATCAAATAACAGCCCTATCTCCAGCTTTATTCGACAAAAAATGGTAAGGTTCCTGCCAGTTCCCTGTGGGGTGAACATAAAATGTGCAACGTAACAGAGAAGTTCTTCAATTTTGTATTGATTTTTGACTCTAAAATGTGGATAATAACAATTATAGTTGATAATGATTATCATTATTGAATAAAAAATATGCAAACTCACTATAATTTGAGTACAAAGGAGACTGAACACCGATGAGCGCAGCCACTTCCCGGACGACACTTCAGGTTGACGATTACCTGGACCTCCTCAACCTAGCCGTAAAAGTCGGCGATCTGAAATGGCAGAAGGAGATCAAATCCAGACTGCAATACATCCTCTGTCTGCAATCCAGATAACGACCTGACAGCCGCATTCCCTTTTTGGGGGATGCGGCTTTTTTTGTGCGTTACCTTGGAAACCAACAGCGGCTGGATCGCGTAGTGTTTTATAATATATAGGCGTGAACAGAGGAATAACGAAGGGTTCATTATATAGTATAATATTCAACATAATACAGGGTGAGTTGATGCCCCTGGAGATCGGAGTGTGCCATCTTGAAAAGGTTTATACTGTTGTTCATGATGATTAGCCTTTTATGGGTACCGGGCGTCTTTGCCGCAGACATACCTGCGCAGGGACCGAACCGGGTTCAGGATGAGGCCGGATTGCTGAATGCCCGCGATATAACTGCCATCTCCCAATTAACCGCAGGTGAAGCTGTTACCTTTCATATCCTAACTGTGGACTCGACAGAAGGAAGGTCTGCCGCGGATTATGCCAATGATGTCTTTAATTCCTGGGGGCTTGCCGCCAGGGATGTGCTACTGCTCATCTCTGCTCAAGAGCATGATGTTCAACTGGTCTTCGAGAATCTGCCATTGCAATCCGCGATTAATTCGTGGGCAAAGAGTCAAGGGGTGTCTGGTAGAAGCGCCGCCCTTACCAAGCTGCTAGATACGTATTTCGTTCCCTCTGCCAAAAATGGAGACATTGGCGAAGGTATCACCTCTCTTATGAATGCCGTACAGGAGATTAGCGGCGCGGCAGGCAACAGCGGGGCAGCGCCTTCTGGAAGTGGAGCCGCCGCTGGGTCGCAGGGCTCTGGCTCAGCAGTTGGTTCACACAGTTCCGGCGCTGCAGGATCAGGAGCTGGATCGCACGGCTCCAGTTCGGCAGGGACAGGATCAGCCCCGCTGAAGAACGGAAGCTCCGGATCAACAACTGCGGCCCGGGCTGCAGTTGTTGTCGGGGCAGTCCTGCTGCTCGGCGCCTTGTTCATCCTGCTGACAGGTCTACGCCGTAGCAAGCAGCTCGGCGAACAGAAGGAACAGCTCTCCGGCCTGCTGGTACGAACCAATCAGGCTTTGGAATCTCTGCAGCCGTTTCAGGGAATTGTGCAAGGCAAGACGGGCGCGCTGGTTGAAGCTATCTCCACGCGCTTGTCAGCCCGCTTAGTAGACATCTCCTCACGTACAGGTCAAGATGCTAAACCGGCTTTGTACCGCTTGGGGGAATTGCAAAAAGTCTTGGAGAAGCTTCGTCAAGACAATGGCGCCTTCCGCTCAGCACTTGAAGAAGATGAGAAGGAAATTGAGGTCATCAGCGAGGCCGACCGGCATGTGAAGCAACGTATCACTGCCCTCAAGAAGGAAATTCCCGAGCTGGAAGAAGCTCTGCACGCCCTGATCGGAGGGACTGGCTACAGCCTGCAGACGATGGTCCATGATTTCCATATATTGGCTGACAAAGCAGCCAAAGCCGATCAGCTGGAGCTGTTCGACCCCATTGCCGCTCAGGAATTCACAGAGGATGCGCAGAAAATACAGACGAAGATCGGGAAAGACCTTCAGGATGTGAGCGTATATAACGATAAGTTAAAAGCATTTCCTGGGGTGCTGTCAGACACCCGAACAACGATTTCTTCACTGATCGTGCAGCATTCACTACAGAATATGAAGGTCAGACCCTATGACCATCTGGAACAGGCCAGCAGCGAAGCCGAAGCGATGAAGGCTCCACTCCAGAGCGGGGACATGAACGAGGTGCGCAGCATCGCCGCCCGTATGGACCTGCTCCTGTCAGAGGCTGTGGCGATGACTGAGCGGCAGGGACAGATTCGGGGACAGAACCGGCGGGATCTCGAGACGGTTCGTATGAACTGGACCCGCCTCAAGCAGCGGCGGGATGAACTGCAAAGCCGCCTCAGCGATGCCGGAGGCCGGTTCGCGGAGCAGCATCTGGCGAGTGCCCGAGAAACGCTGGAGGCGTGGGGTACACGCCTGCGGGAAGGCGCAGGCGAAGTGCCACAGATCGAGACCTGGACCAGTGATGAACGCGGGGAATTCGATCAAGCGCGCAGCGGTCTGGACCGGCTCCTGTCGCTTCAGGACGAAGCTTCCGCGCAGTTTAGCGACATCTCCGAGGGGCTGGATGCCCTGAACAGCCGGTTAGACAAAATCAACCGGCTGCTCGCAGAAGGGCCCGCCCGGGTCGATGCCGCACAGAGCCTGCTGAAGCGGAACGGTCTGGCCCGCCAGGCGCGTTCCCATAATCCGCTGCTCGTCGATTATGAGAAGCTTACACAGCGGCTGGTCTCGCCGCCATTCCACCTGGATGAACTGGAGACGCTCGCCCGGTCTTATGAATCGGCAATCAGCGCCTTTGTGGAAGAGGCGAACCGGCTCGTCCGCCAGAAACAAGAACAGGAGCGCCAGGCTGCAATGGCACTGATGCTTGAGCAGCAGTTGCAGCAACAACGACAGCAACAGGCCCATAACAACAATTCGTTCGGTGGCGGAAACCATTCCTCTGGCGGCTCCTCATGGGATAGCGGAGACAGCAACAGATCCTCTGGTGGTTCCTCTTGGGGCAGCGGAGACAACGACAGATCCTCCGGCGGTTCCAAGTGGTAGATCACATGGAGTCAGAATCCCTGTTTCATTGAATATAAACCCCTTCAGAAATTGCAGTTATTGCAGGTCTGAAGGGGTTTTTCACTTTCAGCTCTATGTGGTTACGACTCCTGCAGCCCCTTGATAAAATCGCGAAAAGCAGGAGACAGCCAGCGATCTTTCGGATAAACTATACCGTCAATGTAAAAAATGCCGCCCCGAGGACATAAGTCCGGGGCGGCATTTTCTCTTTTTACTATGCTGGGAGGAAAATCTTCACCGCGGTGCCTTGTCCAATCTCGCTCTTGATCGTGATGTGGCCTTTATGCGCGGATACAATCTTTTTCACAATCATCATGCCAAGTCCGTTGCCGTTGAAGCGGGTCGTATGGAAAGGCTCGCCGAGCTTCAGCAGCACCTCCTCACTCATCCCTTCCCCATTGTCTGCAAAAGTAATGGTTTGGAAGCCGTCCTCTACCGCCAGCGTGATCGCGATATCACCGCCGAACGGCAGGGCCTCCATCGCATTTTTCAGAATATTCAAGAACACTTGCTTAATCTGATTGCGGTCACATTCAATCTCAATATCCTGTTGGAAGTCCCTGGTGACGGTAATATTGTTCATGCGAACCTGGATCGCAAATATCCCGAGCATTTCCTGTAGAATGGCGCTGCAGCGTTCATTCTTGAAATGCACCGCCTGCGGTTTACCCAGAATCAGAAACTCGCTGACGATCAGATTCATACGTTCCACTTCGGACATAATGAGATCATAATGTGGTAGCCTACTATCCTTGTTGGACAGTTGAAGCATTCCCTTCACCGTAGTGAGCGGATTCCGAATCTCGTGGGCGATACTCATCGCGAGCTGACCTGCGAATACCAGCTTTTCCGTATTGCGCAGCACCTCTTCCGTCCGTTTCATCTCGGTAATGTTGCGTAGGCTTCCTATCACACGGGACAGCTTCCCAGTGCTATCATAGGCTGGCACAACATCCATCATAAAGTGCTGCACCGATCCGTTCCTCTCCAGGGCCAGCTCCATGCCTGTACACTGGTCATTCAGCATGAGCGTCCGCTCAAAGTAATGACCAATTTCCGTAAGTTCAAATACACTAGAGCCGATAATATCGTAATACCGAGTTTGCTCGATCTCCAACATATTCATGCCATTCTCATTTATATCAGCGATCTTTCCGTGTTCATCCGTAATAATGACGCCTAGATAATTCGTCTCCAGCAGCATCTGATTCAGCAGTTCAAGCTGTTCATTACTCTGGCGCAGCAGCAGCTCCCGCTCAATGGAATCGGCCATTGTGCACAGCAGTGGCAGCAGATGCGGATGAGTTACATCTATATCAGCCATGAACGAAATGGTCCCTAGGATCTGGTTATCCCCTTTATGAAAAGGGGCGGTGCAACACGCCAGGCTATGGAGAATCCGCTGATAATGATCTTGTCCGACCAGTTGGAATGGTCTCTTGTGGTGAAGGCATAGATCTATTGAATTGGTTCCTACATCCTCATTCATCAGCACACCCTCACCTAAGCCGATCTGTCGAACAACGTCGATAATCGTAGGGTCGCCTTGAAAAGCTAGTAGATAGCCTTTATCGTCGGAAATGGCGACGAGAATGGGAGTGCCCGTAATAGAGGAAAGGAATTTATGAACAAAGAAATCGATGACCTCGATGACTTCACGATACTTGCTTAATTGCGACTTTAGTTGCTCGGCAGACAAGCGATTCGCAAAAACGGGTGGCTGTTCAGGGTCTACGCCTCTAAGCTTGCACTGTTGTTTAGAATCCTGAATAATTTGGTTGTCCGTCATTGTTTTCATGGCTACCACCGCTCTTTCCAAGAACATATCCCTCGTTTTATAAATAAGTTTCAATTTTTTAACACTAATTATTTATTCTACTTCATATAACTTAATCCTTCCATTGTTAAAAATTCAGATAGTTCCTTATTGCGAACGAAAACAACCGGTAATCCTCTTGTTTTACAACAAAAAAACTCCGCCCGATTGGGCGGAGCCTGACATTTTGTCTTAATGCTGCTCTTCCTCGAGAAACGGTTTGTTCACGTAATAATACATATAACCCATCAGCACACCACCACCGATTAAATTCCCGAGGGTTACTGGGACCAGGTTATGCAGCACACCGCCCCATGAGATCGTCCCGGGGTGATCAAGCACCAACGCTATCGCAAAGGTACACATATTGGCGATGCTGTGCTCATAGCCGGAGATGAAGAAGCAGAAGACGAACAGCATCATGGCGAACATTTTGGCACCATCATTTTTCATGGACATCGGGACAAAGAACGCCAGACATACCAGCCAGTTACATAGAATTGCCCGGAAAAATAGTTGCAGCGCCGGCGCCTCCATCTTGTGAGCTACCACACTTAGCAGAAATCCGTTAACGTTCGAGTCGTAGAACAATCCCGTCAAATAGATCAGCAGCGCAAAGGCCGTCGCCCCCAGGATGTTGCCAATATAAGTGACAACCCACATCCGGATCACGTCTAACCAGCGCATTTTCCGCCGCAGCGCGGCGTAAGAGTAATAGAAGGTATCGCCCGTGAACAGATCACCGCCTCCGTAGGAGATCAGAATGATCGCGGCCCCGAATGTAATAGCGGCCATAGGATACGTCATCGGTGAATGCTCCATGTAGAAAAAGTTGCCTGTCTTAAACGCCACGATGACACCGAATCCGATAAACATACTGGCTAGCATAGCCCTGGCAATATAGCGCAGTACGCTTTGCCGAAAAATCTTTTGCTTCTTGAGAGCCAGCCGTTCAACCTGTAGCAGCGCTTCGTTCTCCATATGTCCTCCGTTTGGGGGTATTTTTGCAGCCGATATTGGACTGATTATACAACATCTTGGTTAATATACCCAACAAATTTGAAACATTTTCTTAAGACGAAGCCATAGTAGGGCTATTCTTTCTTGTTAGCCTTCTTCTTGCGTCCCCAGCTGTAGAGAATGGTTCCAACGAAGACGATAATAAGAATCGTGAAGAAAACAGCATAAGGCATTTCATACCCGAATACGGCAATCATCATTCTACTGGCGATTATCGCAATCAATAGGAAGGCTGTCTGCTCCAGTTCAGGAAATTTCTCAATCAGCCTCAAGAATACCTGCGCGACCCCACGCATCATCAACACGCCGAGTATCCCCCCCAGGAACAATACCCATACTTGATCACTAAGACCAAATGCGGCAATCACACTGTCAACACTGAAGGCAATATCCATCAATTCTACTAGCAGTACAGTCCTCCAGAAGGAAGCTCCTTTATTCTGCATCTCCTGCTCTTGGCCGACCTTGAACAGACCCTTATACGCGATATAGAAGAGATAGAGTGCGCCCAAAACCTTGACCAGCGTAAACTTGATAAGGACAGTGCCCAGCCCGATTGCCAGAAATCTGAACAGATAGGCACCCACAATCCCGTAGTACAGGGCCTTCTTCTGCTGCTCCTTGGGTAAATGTCGAACCATTACGGCCAGTACCAACGCGTTATCTGCTGAGAGTAGGCCCTCCAGAAGAATCAAGCTACCGATAATTCCCCAGCTTACAGGATCGGAAAGCGCCCCTACAATATCGCCCCAGGAGAAAAAATGTCCATAATTCTCACTAATATTTCTGAAAAAATCATTCAACCCATTCATGCCACATTTGCGCCTCCGGTAAAATCAATTCATGTAATCTCGCAAACATTATTTACGCAAAACCCCGCCGGTAGTTCCAGATAAACGGACATACGACTTGCCGGATTATAAAGATAGAATTAGCCCTTTAGCTTACTTTATCCATAAAAAATACCGCCATGAGCATGATTCATCTCCGGCGGTACTCGTCAAATACGATTAAAATGTCAAATCTCCATCATACGAAGCAATCAATCTGTACAGCTCAGGACGGCGGTCACGGAAAATGCCCCACTCAATCCGCTGAACTTCCAGGGCATCCAAATCAAACTCGCTAACCAAGACTGTCTGCTCGTCACGACCAGCCTCAACAATTTTGTTGCCTTGCGGTCCGGCGATGAAAGAAGAGCCATAGAAGTTAATGCTGGAATCCTCGTCAATCTCTTCGCCAATCCGGTTAGACGCCACGACAGGAATCAGGTTAGACGCAGCATGGCCGCGCATACACATCTGCCAGTGATCTTTGGAATCAATGCTTCCATCCTGAGGTTCCGAACCAATGGCCGTTGGATAGAAGAGAATCTCAGCCCCCATAAGACTCATCACGCGGGCAGCTTCCGGGTACCACTGATCCCAGCAAATGCCGACGCCGATTTTGGCATAACGAGTATTCCAGACCTTGAAGCCGGTATCGCCCGGGTTGAAATAGAATTTCTCTTCATAGCCCGGTCCGTCCGGGATATGACTCTTGCGGTATTTGCCAAGCACTGTACCGTCAGCATCAATCACAGCGAGCGAGTTGTAGCGAGCATAGTTTTTCTTCTCATAGAAGCTGATCGGCAGCACGACCTGCAGTTCTTTTGCTATCTTTTTAAAGTGATTAACAGCCTTGTTCTGCTCAAGCTCAGTCGCGTATGCATAATAGTCCGATTTCTCTTTCTGGCAGAAGTACGGGGTCTCAAACAGTTCCTGCAGCAAAATAATTTGCGCGCCTTGTGCCGCCGCTTCTCTCACCAACGTCTCGGCTTTGCTAATATTCTCATCAATGTTGCCGGAACAGCTCATCTGTGTTGCAGCTACTTTTACATTTCTCACGTATCGGTCCTCCTTGTATATAAAACCAGTCTTATTGGTTCGTCGTTAAAACTTGCTTACTTCACCGCAGGCATCTGCTGTGTAGTACAGTGAACATTTCCGCCTTCGCCGATCACGGCCATGCCGTTCACTGTGCGGATGCGGCGGTCCGGGAATAGCCCAGCCAGCGTCTCAGCAGCCAGTTTATCTGTCTCCGCAGCAGTTCCACCGAATACAGGCAGAATAATACCACCATTCACAAAATAGAAATTCAGGTAGCTCAGGGTCAGACGTCCTTCTTCCCCATCCACGCGAGGCGGCTGCTGAATCTTGACGATCTCCAGCTTCCGGCCTTTCGCATCAGTGGCGTTCTCCAGAATCCGCAAATTCTCTTGCGTAATCTCATAGTTCTCATCCTGCGGATCATCGCAAACCTGAATAATGACCTTGCCCGGTGCCGCAAAGCACGCAATGTTATCGACATGACCGTCGGTCTCATCGCCGCTCAGACCACGCTTCAGCCAGATCACCGACTCTGCGCCGATATAATTACGCAGTTGTTCTTCGATCTCACCGCGTCCCAGCTCTGGGTTCCGGTTCGTATTCAGCAGGCACTCTTCCGTGGTAAGAATCGTCCCTTCTCCATCCGTATGAATGGAGCCGCCTTCCATTACTAGAGGTGCATCATAGCGGGTGACCTTAAGATGCTCCAGAATTTGTGGAGCGACCTCGTCGTCGAGATCCCAAGGAGAATATTTGCCGCCCCAGGCATTGAACTTCCAGTTCACACCTGCGAGTGCGCCTTCTCCGTTCACTACGAACGTAGGGCCATTGTCGCGCAGCCACGCATCATTATGTGCAATCGGCAGCAGGGAAACTCGCGGTCCACCGACCAGGCCCTCCACTGTCTTCAGTTCATCCGGGTTCACGATCACCGTCACCGGCTCGAACTCTGCCATTGCTTTTATAATTTCCGCATACCCTTGGCACACAGACTCATGATTATCGGGAAAACACATGGATGCCTGCACAGGCCAGGAGATAAAGGTGCGCTCATGCTGGCTCCACTCCGGCGGCATCGTATAGTTCAGTTCTTTAGGATACATTTCGTTAGCTACCTCTACAAGTTAAATTTAGAACCGGGATTGCCCCCAAAGTTCCTTACATATCATACAATAATATGCCCCCCGGCTCAATTACCAGAGTGTAAAAGGTGTACTGGTTATTTTTGAGTCTCCAAATGTTTGAAATTATCCTGTAAATCAGAAATACTTCTACAAACAGTGAAAAAAACATGTTTTAGACTCATTTACACTATTGACCGCTGTTCTATTCAGTATGATAATCAAAAGTATATTTATGTAAATTATGGTTTTCAGTGAGAAAGGCGGGGTTGCCTTGAAAGCTGCATCTACAATTTTGACCGAACTTGATTATTATCTGAAAAGTGAAGCCTTGACGCTAGCCCAATTCGCGGAACGTAGCGGCTTGCATTCTGGGACCCTCAGTAATATCATTCACGGTCGTCGCCCGATTGCTATGCAGCAACTTGACCGGATTACTTCGGCAATAGGGCGGACAGAAGGTTTCTTCTATGATCTGTATATCCAGGAATACGTCATTGAGGGGGCAGCCGATTGGAGACGCATCGGACCACTGCTACAGCGATGTGCGGAGTTGGACAAGCTAGACGAAATCAAACGCGTCGTACAGCATGTTATGGACAACCTAATGTATTCACCTTTGCTATTCGAATCCGCGGAATCATTATTTACGCAAGGCTACCGTGATGCAGCTGGGATTCTCTATGATAGTGTAGCAGAAGGGGAAAAGCTGCAGCATTCCGAAAGACTCGCCCTATGTCAGTACAGACTATTTGCCATTCGTTTGGGCGAAGACCAGGATGAGAACCTGCGTGCAGCCAATCAATTCGAGCCCTTTGTCGAGAGGCTGGATGAGGCCGATCAGCTGGATGCCTTAAAGCATTTGGCGGATATATACGGGTCTTTAGATCGTTTGGACAAGGTAGAACAATTAGCTGAATTATTAGAAAACAAAGCAAAAATCCAATTCAAATATTGGAGAAGAGATCAAGCGAAGAAAAAATCAACCCGCCCATATGTTTTTTACATATTATATGCGTATTTATCAAGATCAGCAGTTGCTGACGAACGTGGAGAGTATGAAAAGGCCCTTTACTACACATCTTTATACTCAAATCTAGACTGGATTAAGCCCCCTCTAAGTGAAGAAGAAAAACTGGTCTTGGATCAATTTAAAGAATGGGCAACGGCTAACACCTACGTATACCGACTGATGAGTGGTCAAGTTGAAATTTTAGATGAATACGTAAGCTATATATCAACACGAGATGAAGAAATTTTCACAGCTTTATACAAGATTACACAAGCAGCCAACCACTTCAATTTAAATATCGATGGTATTCTAGAGCAGTTTAAAAGTCATCTGGTATATAACATACCGCAAAGCCAATTAGGGAAATTCAATCACCAACTAACGGATGATAGATACACCCGCTTCCTTATAGAGCTAGCCACATATTATCTGGGAAAAAAAGAAACAGAGGTTGGCTTTAATCACTTAATTAATGGTCTAGAATTTTCCGTGAGGAACAGAAGCAGTGTTAACATTGTAAGATGCGTTGGTTTGTTTGAAAAATATCGAAAATCAGCACCAATTTATCAACTAGAAACATATTCAAGCTTAATTAGTCAAATACATGAAACAGAAGAAAAAGTTCTTTCATTGCTGTAGTCACCTAGTAAAATGTTGATCTATTGATAATCGAAATTAATGATTATTTCCTAAAGTCATTTAACCCACAGTTTGGAATAAGCTTCAAACTAACATATAGAATCATTTTTTTGATCCTCTAGAGGTGTGACGAAAGGGGGCGAGAAATGGGAAATGAACAAGATTTACAGGATGGACAAAGGAAAGATGCAATGCGAAATAAAACAGAACCACTTTTTCACAGTAATAGAGGACTCAAAATAATTTAATTAGCGAGGTGTAGCATAAATGAAGAAGAAGATATCTTTATTCATAGCTTCTGTAATTATACTGATTGTTCTTACTCCTCAAGTACAAGCATACAGCACTGATTTAGGTCTTGAGCAATTAATCTTTAAGCCTATGACCCATGGTTGGGGCGGTTAGAATCGAGAATACGATCTTCGTATCAAGTTGAAGAAAATGGGAAGTACTGAATGCGATATTAGATATAATATAAAGAGGCATTCTTAGGTGCAAACCTTGAATGCCTCTTTTTTATTTATCCTTGTCGTATCTCCAATTTCCTATTTTTTGACAGACAATCCTATAATGTTACATATAGGAGGGATGTACCATGCATTTTAACCATCCTGCGATCTTGCATGAAGTCGAAAAAGCCCGTGAGAATCTATACCAAACACAGCAGCGATACGGATTCTTAACACATCCTAAGGTCATAGAGCAGTCCATGATCCTGGACGAACTGTTGAATCAATATCAACGCAAGCTGATGGTTAACTAGTCATGTCAACATTTAATTCACGGACAAGCTCTAGGTCTGGAGGATATCATGCTTTTTCCTATTCTTGAGGCTATGACCACTGAACAGATACTCGATCTGATCCTAATACTGGGCGTGAATCTGGGAGCCATGTTATGGGTAATAAGAAAAGCCAAGCACGGCAACCACGCCGATTCTTGCAGCCCAGAACAGAAGGAACCATCTGAGTGCAGAGCACATCAGCAAGATGGACTTTAGCGAGGTAACGTTACGCGTGTTACATAGATCCTTAAATCTATTCCACACACTTCGGAATACCCACTGACAACATATCCTTACAGCTTGATTCCCTTAATCGTATCTCCTTCGAAATCCTTTACCCGGAATTCTCCCTTATCAAGAATTCCGTAGGAATTCGGATAATTTTCTTTGGGCAGCGAGATAGAGCCTGGATTCAGTACATAGATCCCCTCTTTAATATCCGCCACCGGAACATGCGTGTGTCCCTGAATAAAGATATCCCCCGGAGAAAGTGCGGGCAGTTGGTCTATGCTGAAGCCATGACCATGTGTCGCGTAGATTCGTCTGCCCTCATGCAGAATCAGAACATAATCCCCCATCATCGGAAATTCCAGCAGCATCTGATCCACTTCGGCGTCACAATTGCCGCGAACGGCTGTGATTTTCTCCTTGTAGGCATTCAGCCTGCTAGCAACACCCTGCGGATCATAACCCTCCGGCAGCGGATTCCGTGGTCCATGGTACATAAAGTCACCTAGCAAGACAAGCTGATCCGGCTGTTCTTCGGCTACTTTTTCCAACGTCCGTTCCAGCCAGTATAAAGATCCATGAATATCGGAAATAAACATCACTTTCATCACAATCCAACCCTTCTATCTCGTTATTTCAGAGGTACTTCCATTGTAGGTCAGCCCTTGATTTTGTTCAAATCAGATCCATAAAAAATGAAAATGTCCGCTAAACACACCACATAATGCAGTAACATAATGCAACAACACAAGGCAGTAACGCAAAGCAACAACGCAAAGCGGACGCCTATGTAGGCGTCCTGCTCTATCTATACTATTCCCTATCGTACCTTAGGGCAAATTAGAGGCTCCCATTAAAAAACGATCTACCTCACGGGCAGCCTGTCGCCCTTCATTAATGGCCCATACTACAAGACTCTGTCCGCGGCGCATATCGCCTGCGGTGAATACACCTTCCACGTTTGTTGCCTGGGGGCCGAACTCCGCGGCGACATTGGAGCGCTCGTCACGCGCTATCCCAAGCTGATCCAGCACCGTGTTCTCCGGTCCAGTGAAGCCCAGAGCCAACAGCACAAGCTGTGCCTGTAGCACTTCATCGCTGCCTAGCACTTCCACCGGCACGAGCCGGCCCTGCTCGTTGGATTGCCATTCAATCCGCACGGTGTGCAGTTCCTGCACATGTCCACCATCATCGCCGATGAATCGTTTGGTTGAGACGAGATAGCGGCGCGGGTCCTCGTCGTACAGTGCAGCTGCTTCTTCCTGGCCATAATCGACCTTGAGCACTTTCGGCCATTCCGGCCAAGGGTTGCCAGGCTGCCGCGATAACGGTGCCTGCGGCATAATCTCCAGCTGGACCACACTGCGACAGCCGTGCCGGATCGAGGTTGCCACACAGTCGGTGCCGGTATCGCCACCTCCGATGACGACAACATCTTTGCCTGCCGCGGATAGATACTCGCCGTCTGTAAGCCCGGAATCCAGCAGGCTCTTCTTGTTCAGCGTCAGGAACTCCATCGCTTGATGGATGCCGGACAGATCACGTCCTTCCACCGGCAGATCACGGGCGACTGTGGAACCACCGCAGAGAACCACGGCGTCATGTTCCTCCCGAACTTGCTCTGCAGGGATGTCCTTGCCGATCTCCGTCCCGGTCACGAAGCTAACGCCTTCCGCCGTCAGCAAATCCACACGCCGCTGTACCGTCTGTTTATCCAGCTTCATGTTGGGGATACCATAGGTCAGCAATCCGCCAATGCGGTCAGCCCGCTCGTATACTGTTACCGTGTGTCCCGCTTTATTAAGCTGGGCTGCACAGGCCAGACCCGCCGGTCCCGAACCGACCACAGCCACCTTCTTGCCTGTCCGCACCAGTGGCGGCTCCGGCACGATCCACCCTTCAGCAAAGCCCCTGTCTACAATTGCCTTCTCAATCGACTTGATCGTTACTGGCTTACCGTTCATACCAACGGTACAGGAGCCTTCGCACGGAGATGGACAGACCCGGCCGGTGAACTCAGGAAAGTTATTGGTCTTGTGCAGCCGCTTCAGCGCTACCTCCCAGTTCCCACGATAGACAAGGTCATTCCACTCCGGGATCAGATTATGGAGCGGACAGCCGGAAGCCATACCCGACAGCAGGCGGCCCACATGACAGAATGGGGTACCACAATCCATGCATCGAGCTCCCTGCTCTTGCAGCTTCTCTTCATCCATTTTGATAGAGAATTCATTCCAGTTCTTAATTCGTTCCAGCGGCGCACATTCTGCCGGCGTCTGCCGCGCATACTCCATAAATCCGGTTGCTTTGCCCATAACAGTCATCCTCCGAGTCTTATTAAATGCCGCCGTGAAAAGACATGGCGGTGTCCCTTGCGCTGATTCGGCTTCCAGGAGAGTTCACATGCTGCAGCCGACTAGAAATATACCACTGTAAAGCAGCAAAGCGAGAAGTGATCTAGAGGCCTCAAATCCCGGCTGCTACTGCTTGTAAAGTAAAACAGGGGAATAAGTGAGACCATATTAACACTGCGATGCCTTGTCGAAAATGAGCAATATCACCTTTTACGCAGAACGACATAATCAAATTAACGTTATCGTAACCGTCGGATGAATCAGTCACATTTTAGATTCATGGAACTTAGAATCGCATACAAAAGCAGGCAGTGCCCACAACTGAGCCTGCCTGCTTTTATAAAAAAAATGAATTTACAAACCGATGGCTGGATTAAGATCGACCTTTACTCTTGAAGATATTATAAGCCCCACTGAACATACCGAATAAGATACCGGTAATCGGGAATACAATCCAATTGATCTGCCATTGCTGGAAAACCAGACCGCTGACCAGAAAAATACAGGTCGCAAGCGGCCAAATAATCGCAGCCACGCCTCCGATAACCCGGTTCTCTTCTTTCTTGGCCTTCGAATAGTCGCCGATTTGCAGCAAGACGCTAAAGCTATCCTTGATATTCCCATAATAGACGAAGAGGAACACAGCTACAGCAATGATCTCCAGCATCGCTACAACGCCTAATAAAGTCGCCGCTTCGCTGAATGCCGAGCCCACAAAGATCGCAGTCGGTGAGACGACACATAGACATACACCCATGATCAGGGACAAGGTGTAGGTAGAGGAAAAGGATTCCTGTTTCTGTTGAATATAAGCCTTCAGGTGGTAGGGTAGGGCGAAATCAGATCCCAAATATTTGTATTTCTCCAGCTTCATACCGCTATAAATGAACATAGCAATGGCTGGAACGATGAACAGAAACATTGCAATCAGCCCAACCATACTGGCGGTATCCTCTGAAAAGAGTCCACCCAGAATCCCCGTCTCAACGGAAGTGCTGATAAAAATCAACAGTGCCACGCCAGTCAGAACCAGGGCTACACCGATGCCGATCAGTAGACCTGCTCTTCTTTTGGCTGCCATAAAGCCTTCAACTTCATCATCTGCCAGCATAGGGAGTGCTTCTTCCTCCACCTCTGGCATAATACCCAGTTCACTGGTCAGCTCATCAATATTGCCGAACTCCGAAATTACGATCCCTACGGCTTCATTCTCCGACTTCCCGTCCATCTTCAACTCGTGATACTTTTCTTCCATGCTGGCCAGCAAATCCTGCTTCAGCTTCAGCATTTGACCACTTTTGGGCAGGGTAGCGAACATGTTGTTCAAATAGCTGATGATCGTATCCATGGACCTCACAGCTCCTTAATAAATTTATTAACGACCTCTTGAGTAACTTGCCATTCCACACATTTCTCGCGGTAATAGGCCAGGCCGGCCGGGGTAATCCGGTAATAGGTGCGCCGCTTGCCGAACGTCTCATCCTTGTAAAAGGACACGATATATCCGTTCTTCTCCAGCCGGGTGAAGGCAGAATACAGCGTGGTCTCTTTCATAATGTATTTCTCCTCCGATAGCGTTCTGATCTTCTTGGATATCTCGTAGCCATAAGATTCGCCGTCCATCAGCATATAGAGGATGAGGGTATCGTTGTATCCCCGGATCACGTCACTACTGATCAATAGTCTGCCTCCTTTACTGCATCTGTCGTACTTCACCTGTCGTAGTAATAATTGTAGCATAATTACTACGACAGGTGAAGTATAATTACTTAAATTTGTGCCCAAAAAAAAGAAAGGGGCGCTCTACTGCCATCCGGCCTGGCAGAACGCCCCTTCCAAGGGTGGATATTAACTTTTGCAACGATGTCTATTCTCTATTTGATTTTGTCCTCAGGCCTGCTGCACGACAAGCACAACCATGCCGATTCCAGCGGTGACCAGTCGGTTCCCCGCAAGCTTGCTTACAAGATCGCCGCCAAACAGCACTTCCCACTTGCCCAAATCAGGCAAGGTGCAGGCAACTCCTTCAGGGAGGCTATTATAAATGACGTATAAGTGCTCTTCCGCATCCCCTCCCGCATGGTCTCGCAGAGTGTATGCCACCGCCCCGGAGGGTGTTTTCTCGAACACGAGGTGACTACGGATATCCTCTGCGCTCCGCAGCCGGAAGGCCGGATGGTCCCTGCGCAGAGCTATGAGCTGCTTCATATAAGCGACATCCTCCTGGCGGTCTGCACAGCGTTCCCAGTCCATCCGGTTAACTTCTACCGGGGATTTGTAGCTGTTCTCTATACCGTCCTTGGTGCGCATAAATTCCTGCCCAGCATGGATGAAGGCTATCCCTTGGCTCGTCAGCACCATAGCTGAAGCCAGCCTGTGCATGGCCCCTCGCTGTTCGTCACTGACGCCCTCTGTGGACAGCACGATTTTATCCCACAGTGTATGATTGTCATGACACTCCATAAAATTCACACACTGCAGCGGTTCGTCAGCAAATTGCCCAATATCCTGGCTGTAGACAATCCCTCCGGTGATGCCCGTCTTCACCGCCTGTTCCAGCCCGGACTTCCCGCTAATAAAACCCGGTTGATCGTACAGAAAGATATTCCCTTTGACCGCATCCCGAAAGCCGTCGTTGAAGTGCCCGATACCCGGGAGCACATCAGCATTGTTCTGATTGGCCAACTGGTCCATAGGCAGTTCTGTATCCATGACCCAGCCTTCGCCGATGGTCAGGATCGACGGATCCAGTTCATCCAGACGACGGCGAATGTCTGCCATCGTTCCCACATCGATCAGGCCCATCAAGTCGAACCGGAAGCCGTCGATGTGATACTCCTTGGCCCAATAGAGGACAGAATCAACGATAAAACGAGACATCATCGCCCGCTCGGTTGCCGTATCATTGCCGCATCCGCTGCCGTTGGACAGACTGCCATCCGGCTTGTAGCGCAGATAGTATCCCGGAACCAATTTCGTGAAATTTATACGATATCCGTCGTAGACATGGTTATACACAACATCCATGATCACCCGTAGGCCGCGGTCATGCAGGGTCTGAATCATCTGTTTCAGCTCGGTAATCCGGAGGCCCGGAACATAGGGATCTGTTGCATAGGAGCCTTCGGGAGTGTTGTAGTTCTTGGGATCATATCCCCAATTATAATGAGGCTGGTCCAGCTTGGTCTCGTCTACACTTTCGGTGGCAAAATCATAGAAAGGCAGCAACTGGACATGGGTCACACCGAGATCAACAATATGATCAAGTCCGGTAAGAATCCCGCCCGGACCGCGCGTGCCCGCCTCGGCAAGGCCTAGATATTGCCCCTTATGGTCAATGCCGCTGGCCGGGTGAATGGACAAATCCCGCAGGTGCAGCTCATAAATGACCGCATCGATGCCATGATTTAGCGGCGGTTTGTCCTCAGTCCACCGCTCCGGATCTGTGTCCCTTAAATCTATAATGGCGCCCTTGTCGCCATTCACGCCCACAGCCCGTGCATAGGGATCAACTGCCTCATTCCAGCGTCCACCGATTAGAACGCGGTAGGTATAGAATTTGCCTGCGAGATCATCTTCAACAGCGACCGTCCAGGTTCCCCTACGATCACGGGCCATGGGTAAGCGACGGCCTGGGGCCTCGTCTTTCCATGATTCGTACAGGACCAGCTCCGCCTCCTGCGAAGTTGGAGCCCATAGCCGAAACAGCGAGCGATCCGGCGCATACGTGAATCCCAAGTCATCTCCATCGTAACTGAATAGATCGTCAAAGCCTTGCTCAAAGACAGAGATCCCGCCAGTGACTCCCGGATCGCCGTAATGAATAGGTTCTTCCCTTTCTCTTTGTACCGCCAAAGCAACGCTCCCCTTTACCCTGTAATAACTGGATATTATAATCTGATTATGAACGGAGTGCAAACGTTTGAACTGATTTTATTCATAATCGCAGCTATTGTCGCTGGTCCGCAGCGGAAGCCAGACAAGAACACGCCTGGCTTCCGCTATTAGTGGCTCTATTTTTCAACTTGCACGAAGTGAATTCATGACTTATAAGGATATCTTTTCCCGGTGCTCACGCAATATCCGCTCTACCTCTGAAGAAAGGAACGGCTTGCTGATAAAATCCTGCATTCCCACTGCCTTGCACCGCTCGCGGTCTTCCGGTCCGGCAAAAGCAGTCACAGCCACAATGTAAGGACGGCGCTCTGCTGGAGCCCTGTCCATAATGAGGGCTGCTGCCGTAAAACCGCTCATAACCGGCATTTGCACATCCATAAAGACAAGGTCATACGACTGCTGCATAACTGCGGCCACCGCCTGTTCCCCGTTCTCGACGAGATCGGCGCTGTATCCTCTTTTTTCAAGCATCGCCAGGAGCAGTTTCTGGTTCACCGGATGATCCTCAGCAACTAGAATTGACAACGGCCCATACTTGGGCCCGGTTAATGTAGATTCCCCCGGGAGCCATCCAAACCCCTTAGCTTCCTCCGACTGTCCAACACCTGCCTCTGATGCTGCCTTCGTAGCCACTTCTTCCCCGAAAGATTCCACCCAATGCCCTGTATCCATTAACATTATTCCGTTGTCATGACTATGCGTTCCATCATCAATGGTATTAAGCGGCAGGGTAAAATAGAAATTCGATCCTTCCCCCTCAGTACTCTCCACACCGATCGCTCCGCCCATCAGTTCCACCAGCTTCTTGCAGATTGCCAGCCCAAGCCCGGTTCCGCCGTACTTGCGGTTAACCGACGGATGAAGCTGGGAGAAGGACTGAAACAATTGGTTCTGTTTGAACGTTGGAATACCGATGCCCGTATCTCTGACATTAAACTTCAAGAGCAGCGTGGGGCTACTGCTGGGGCTCGCCTCTCTCTCCACATGCATTACAACCCGACCCGCTTCAGTGAACTTAACCGCATTGCTGACCAGATTCACCAGCACCTGCCGCAGCCGGGCTGCGTCTCCACGAATCACCGCCGGGATATCAGCGTCGATTTGACAGGACAGAACGATGCTTTTCTCCAGAGCCTTGGCTGTGAACAGTTCCGTTACGCTGTCCATAACGCTATGGAGGTATACCGGCTCATCGACGAGGCTCATCTTGCCCGCCTCTATTTTGCTAAAATCAAGGATTTCATTCAGAATGGACAGCAGGGATTCACTGCTCTGGCTGATGATGTCGGTATATCCACGCTGTTCCTCACTAAGCTCAGTTTCTGACAACAAATCGGTCATACCCATAATTCCATTCATCGGGGTACGTAGCTCATGACTAATGATAGCCAGAAACTCCGATTTGGCCTGATCGGCCTTTTCAGCGGATTCCTTGGCCCGGATAATCTCCTTCTCATCCGTAATATCCCGAAACACCAGCACGGCTCCAATACGCTCTCCCTGGTCGAACAACGGTGTCACCTGATACTCTGCCAAAAAGCTGGAGCCATCTCTGCGCCATAAGACTGCATCCTTGCTGTCATGGGATATGCCGGACCGAATGGCCTGCATTAACGGTGACTCCTGCGGACCAAAGTTCATCCCGTCGTACTCACTCTGCTGGATATGCTTCAGGTAGGCACGGCCAATGATTTCATTCTGCTGAAAATCGAGCATAGCCGCTCCTACTGGGTTGATGAACGTAACTCTTCCCTCGGGATCAAGACGAAGAATGCCCTCGGACAAGGCATTCAGGATCAACGTATGTTCATTACTCAGCTTCTCAATCTGCTCGGTATGGTGTATGCGTTCCGTAATATCCCGTCCCACCGAAATGATCTCCACAATATTTCCGCTCTTATCATAGATGAACCGACTGTTCGACTCCACCCAGACATAGCTCCCATTCTTGCGGCGGAAACGGTAGGTGATGACCGAAAGAATGCCGGTGCTCAGGCTTCTCTCCATATAGCCTTTAATCATGTCCAGCTCATCAGGATGAACATAATCATACGCACTCGTACCCGTCATTTCTTCTGGCTCATATCCCAACAGTGTGCGGCTGGCCGGAGAGCAGTACAGGAAGGTGATATCCTTGACTGCATGCCTTGAGATTAAATCCTTGGAATTCTCGGACAACAACCGAAAATGGTATTCGCTCTCCCGCAGCTGTTCTTCTATCTTCAGCCGATCGCTGATATCCTGCATCATCCCTATTAATTGAACCGGCTTGCCACCCGGTCCCATGATGACATCCCACTGGACATGCACCCCAACGACACGGTCATTCGGCAGCAGCAAACGATAAGAGGCCTCTCCTGACCCTCCCTGTGCGATAGCTCTCTGACCCGTCTCAATCACAAAAGTCTGGTCCTCAGGATGCACAAATTGTTTGAAATCGTCATAATACATAGTTTCATTATCCATTGGGTAGGGCAGCATCCGTTGCAATTCGTCCGATAACTTCACCCGGCCGCTGGGCAGCTCCCAAATCCATGAACCGATACGAGCCACTCTCTGGGCTGTCGCCAGCGCTTCCTCATTCTTCTTGCGCTGAGTCACGTTACGCCCGATGCCTAGAATATAAGTGCTCTCATTATTCTCGTCCCGTCTCACCTTAAAGGCTGTCTCAATCCACTCATAATGACCATCCTTGTGTCGCACACGGCGGGCAACCGCATCGCTCTCCAGAAATTTGCCGTACCGACTAATCTCTTCAGCATCATCAGGATGGTAATAATCCAGCCGGTTCGTACCAATCATCTCCTCCGGACGGTAACCGAGGAGCGGATAGCAAGAAGGGGACACGAAGGAAAGCGTTCCATCGGGCAAGGTCAGCGAGATTAGATTCTGGTCATCTTTGATAAATAAATTGTACAGATCGCTGCTGTCCACCGTCAGCTGATCGGCGATTTTACGGTCTGTGATATCCTGGGCATACACAATCAGACTTGAAGGTGCTTGTCCATTCTCCGTGCGAGCGAACGTCAGAGAGAGCCAAATATATCTCCCTTTGCCGGTAAGAAAACGCAGTTCCTTCTCCAACACACCATCAGCAGAGGCCTTAAGACCGTCCATGATTCCCTGGAATGACAAAAGGGAGCTGTCTCCATCCTTCTTATTCTCTTTAAAGAAATCCAAAGTGTGGAGCTTCGTCTCATGATAACCCAGCAGCCTGCATAGAGCTGGATTGACCTTCAGGCAGCCATTTCCTTCAGGTGCAAGGATAGCCATTCCTACAGGGGACCTCATGAATGCCTGATTCAGAATATTGCGGTCTTCTGCCAAAAAGTGATCCATCAATGGCCCTCCTCCCTCACGAGTCTGATCCAGCGACTCTCTCTCATTCTATAACCCAGTATACGTTAATGAAGGCAGAGAAAGGAATCGGGAGTCTGCACCTGAAACAAGAAAAAGAGAGAATAATTTCAATTGAAATTATTGACTTTTATAGGTTGTGAAAACTACAATGAGATCAATATATTATTCGTGACCTGTTACGACGGAAGCACCCGTAACGAAGGCTTATTGCCTTTGCTACGGGTGCTTTTTTGCGTCCAACAGGGAACCATTAAAGGAGGATAACAACCCAATGAACATCAAAGCAATATTCACGCTGGTTCTCACACTTTTGCTGTTACCACTGACCCCCATTACAGCCTTTGGGGCGCCTGCTATTGAATTCACCCCTTCGGTGAAGGCTGCCTTTGATTTGACAACCGCCACAACCGAGGGCGCAGTCAAAAACAAGCTGAACGGCCTATATGGCGAGCTGTCTGTTCTGAAGCTGCAGGATGACAATCGCGAGAGCAATATCCGGTCCCTGCATTACAATAATGAGCAGTCTCTGACAGCCATACGCCAGCAAATCAAGGAGATTGATCTCACAGCAGTGACCCGATTGGAGGGGGAGACTGCTAAGCTCAAGCAGCGCTACCAACCTTTGTTCGACCAGTACACTGCGCTTAACAACAGGATCGACCTGGCGAAGAAGTTGAAGGATAAAGATCTTAATGCGATTCTGCGAACCCAAGCTGATGCCATGAAGATTACAGTTCAGATCGCCCGTCAGGACATCCGCAACAAAGAAACTCAACTGCGTGCTGCCAAGGACGCTCGTAGCAAGAAGACCACGGCGGTCCGCAAGACCCTAAGCGGGATCGATAGCCCGCAGTCGACGATTAAGGCGCAAAAAAGCGTCGTCTCCGCATTAAACAAGCGGCTAACAGCAGACTGGAGCGATTTCAAGGCCGCCATCCGCAAGCAGAACGCCAGCCTGACTTCACAGTCCCTGTCCTCCATGGCCTCCCAATACCGGCAGCTTGCCGAAGCCAAACAGAAAATCATCGAGTCGGAACAGAAAGTAGCTGCCGTCATTGCTACCGCCAAGACCCAGCTTGCATCCTAAACGGGCAGCTAGAATCAAGTTTATTTCTTAGTCGTCTTTGCCTTGTTGTGAGCACGGCGATACGACATCACCTTACGGTACATTTTTTTATCTTTAAGCTGGTTGAAAATATAGGGATCGGGATTGGTATTCACCTCAATAATCCATGGTGTCATTTTGCGATCAAGACCGACATCCACACCAACCTGCTTAAATCCGGGATATTTCTTATGATAGAATCGCCCGGTATCCCGTCCTAGCTTCTCCAGCCTTCTTATGACATCTACCTGCTGAGCCGCGCCTAGATGCGGGGCCAGCAGTGTCTCAATCGCGGTTGGCTTGCCACCACTGTGATAGTTCGTAACAATCTTGCCTTTTTGGGCCACCCGGCCAATCAGCCCCGTTGTCTCCCATTTCCCCTTCGGGCTGAGCTGGACCATGACCCGCAGATCAAAACGCTTTCCCTTATGCTTTAGCAGTTCGATCCCTTTCTGGATCAAATAACTGCGTCCGCCGGTTGCTTTCTTGAGCGAAAGGTGGAAGGCATCGAAGGATCCGAAGGTACGGATGGTCGTCCCACTCTGGTACTTATAGGTTGTTCCACCCGAACCCCGCTTCTGTTCCACCCTCATGACACCCTTGCCATAAGTACCGTTGACCGGCTTCACATAGACCATGTCGTACTTATGCAGCATGCTCTGCAGGTTTGCTTTGGTAAATCTTTGTGTATCCGGAACCAGCGGCGAAATCTCTGGACTTCGCAGCAACACTTTGGTTTTGATCCATTTGCTCATCAATCCTGTTCTATGCTTCGTTCCCAAGTCAGCCCACTCCCCTGTTCTAAGTCAGAATCATTCGCTCAGACATGATCGCCCTTGTATTGTATGCGGGCATTTTACTGTTCGAATGGGGTAAACGCCTTCTCTCTACTCAATCTGTATCTTTAGCCCAACGGGTTGCATATGGTAAAAGAGCGAGAGGAAGTGAGGACAGGAGGGATGGGACTATGCACATTTGTATCATCGCGCCGGAACAGTTTCCGGTGCCTGGGGGCGGATCGGTGGAAATCTGTATCTGGGCCATAGCCAAGAGACTGGCGGTGAAGCACAAAGTTACCATTGTCAGCCGCAGCATGCCACAGCTACCGGTTACCGAAGAACTGGCCAGTGTCGAGATCGTGCGGTTGCCAGCCGGGAGTCCAGCTAGATACCGCACCTCGGTTCTGAACTATCTTGAAGGCAAACACTTCGATATAGTTCAGGTAGATAACCGCCCGTATCTGCTGGCTGCCGTGAAGCAGAAGCACCCCCGAACGCCTGCTGTGCTCTTCCTCCATTCCCTGACCTTTGTGCCGGCCTCGAACAAGACAGCCTCCCGACTGGCGCGGGCCGATCTCATCGTGGCCAACAGCGCCTCCCTGCAGCGGCGGCTAGCCCGGCGGTTCCCGCGCATAAGACAGAGCATTCGTGTCGTCCCGCTAGGCGCGGACTTGTCTCGATTCGCCCCCGTGTCACAGCCGGAGCGGCTGCGACTGCGGAGGCTCCACAGATTACCTCCGGCCTTCACCGTATTGTTCGTCGGCCGGATCATTCCGCGCAAGGGTGTGCCGGTACTGATCCGGGCAGTCGCCCTCCTGAACCGGCACACCCGCACGCATCTGGTCGTCGCCGGCGGAGGCAAGCCGGCGTACATCCGGCGGCTGAGAGGGCTCGCCCGCCGACTGGGTGTGCCGGTCACCTTTCCCGGCAGTGTCCCCCACGAAGACATCCACGGCTTATACCAGGCCGCGGATGCCTTCGTCTGTCCTTCCCAGCGCCATGAATCCTTCGGCCTGGTGAACGTAGAGGCCATGGCCTCCGGACTACCGGTCGTCGCCTCCAAGAATGGCGGTATCCGGGAAATCATCGTTCCCGGACATAACGGTTATCTTGTAGAGCGCTATACGCAGGCGCTGCCCTTCGCCAGATATTTGCTGCGGCTGGCGCGCAATCCCGCATTAGCCGCCCGAATCGGGGCACAGGGGCGCAGCGATGCGCTGCAGACCTTTGAGTGGCAGCACACCGCGGAGCGGCTAGAGGTGCTGTATCAAAGCCTTTGCAGCGAGGAGTAAGCTATCTGCACATAGAAGCATGCCGACAGTCAGAGGGAGGCTTCATGTTAGCCGCGAACGGCTGAGGCCGAGGGTACCCCGATCGGTATTCCTTGTCGCCAGATGACCGCTCCAATTGCTGGCGAGTGGGTATTGGCTTGCTCCGATAAAGCAAAAAAGCAGCGAAGCCCTCCGGGGGGCATTAAGCCACCTCCGGATTGCATTCACTGCTCCGCTTCTTTCAATTATTCAAGACTTGGGTCAGATCAATTGGATTACGGTAAGAACCAATCCGACAACAAAGCCGCATAATGCCCCGTTGACCCGAATCCACTGAAGATCCTTGCCCACCTTCTCTTCCAGCATATTCACTAGGCTGGCATCGTCCATGCTGTCCAGATTCTCCTTCACCAGCAGACCAATCCGGTAATGGTTGGCCTCTACAAAGGCAATCAGGGAATCGCGGACACGCGTTTCCCAGCTCAGAATCCACTGCTGCTCTCCGCGGATACGGCGGGCGAGCATGGCATACAGTGCGAACAGCTTGCGCCCACCTGTCGCCTGCTCTTCTTCCAGCAGCGCCACAGCCTTGCTGCGCAGCAGCTCAAGTTGAGCCACCAGGAAGCCGTTGGCCGCTGGGCCTTCCACCTGTTCAACCGCCCAAGACTTCAAGGAGGTCAGACGCTTCTCGTCACCTATAAGCTGGAACAATCCCGTACGAATCTCACGGATAACTTCTTCGCGGTAAGGGCTGTCCTCTTCCTGGAAATCCCGTATCCCGGAGATTAACATGCCCTGCAGCATATCGCCGAGCATCTCTTCATCAACGAATCCGACAAAAGCTTGAAAGGCCATGCCCTTGAAGCCGCCCAGCTTGACTTCAGCCAGCTTCTGGCTGGCGAGCTTGCCCAGCATCAGCTTGGTCTCCGGACGCGCGGTCCACGAGGACACGCCCTGCAGCGCAAAGTCGAGTGCGGCCACATCCTTGTTGTCCTTCATCAACTTACTCAAGACAACATCGGCTGCAGTGCCAAGATCAGCCTGACTGAGGTAGCTGGAGACCGCCTTTTGCAGATACGGAACGGCCTTCTCGGCAGGCACCTTCAGCAGGATACTCTTCAATTGCTCCAGCATTTCCTGGCGGGCCTTCTTCCGGCTGAACACCCTGGTCAACAAGCGAGAAGCGATTGTGATAAAGCCGAACTTCCGCAGCTTGTCCTCGATACTCTTCTTATTGAGCAGTTCATTCTCCATCGCGTGGATCAGTGACTGGATGATTTTATCCCGGTTCTTAAGCAGCAGGGAGGTATGGGGAATCTTCAGCCCCATGGGATGGCGGAACAATGCTGTCACTGCGAACCAGTCCGCAATTCCCCCTACCAATCCGGCTTCAAAGCCGCCTCTCAGCAGAATAACAGCCAGGTTCTCCGGCAGAAATAACGTAATCAGAAAGCCGATCGCCATAACGACGAGTGATATTGTAGCTAAATGTCTAGATCTCATAAGGGTCCTCCTTGGGTACAACAGCATAGGCAACCTGCCAGATACCTTGCAGGCTAAAGACCGCCAGCTCAAGCCGCAGGACGGCAAGGGACTGGCGACCTTGTCCGGCCTATCAGTTCACTATCCATTATTGTACCACGATTGGCCCCCATTCTGTACATGTTAGTGTCTATTTGATGAAAATGGAATTTACGTTTTCAGGAAACTAGTGATAAAATATCATTGACACTTTCATCGCCCTTTACAGGGACTACTAACGTTAAAGGAGAGCCAGAATATGCTGATTGCTTTGGATATGGACGGCACCCTGTTGAACGATAACGGCAATATCAGTCCGGGGAACCGCGAAGCTATTGTACAGGCTCAAAATCATGGGGCTATTGTCATTATTGCTACAGGACGTTCGTATATGGATGCAGAAAAGCAGCTCCGGCTGGCCGAGCTGGAATTACCGGTGGTGAGTCTCAACGGCGCTGTAGTCACGCTACAGGACCGAACGCTTGCTGCCAGCAAGCCGCTGCATAAAGAAGATGTGATCCCGGCGCTGCGCTGGATGAGCGAGATCCCTGACTTATATTATGAGGTCTACACAGAAGACAACGTCTACGTAGAGCTGAACAAACGCGTACACTTGGAGAAGCTGTCCACACAAGGCGGTGACGAACTCCCAGAAGAAATGCAATTACTGCTGAAAAGCGTTATCGATCAACAGTTCCGTCAGGCAGCCGTAACCTATGTAGAGAGCATGGAGGAGGTCTGGAGCAAAGAAGAGAGTGTTATTTATAAAACGCTAGCCTTCTCGCTTAACCGCGAGCTGCTGAAAGAGGCTTCTACGAGATTTGCTTCCATTCCTGGCCTGATCATCACTTCTTCCCATGTCAATAATATCGAAATCAACCATAAAGAGGCCAACAAGGGTTCAGGCCTGGCCATTTTGGCCGCCCATTACGGTATTCCGATGGAGCAAACCGTAGTCATGGGCGACAGCTATAACGATCTGCCAATGTTCGAGGCTGCCGGCTACCGTATTGCCATGGCAAATGCCGCACCGCTTCTCAAGGAGAACTGTGACTACATCACAACGACCAACCATGAAGATGGCGTGGCTGCAGGAATTCGGCATGTGATAAATAAAAAATAACGACGCAGCACCAGCATTCGTTACAGAACCTCTTCTACACGATAGGACCGGGCATTCACGCCCGGTCCTTTTTTCCCTCTCGCTTCTTCATTACCCCATACCCTTTCACCTGACGGGCTAAGATTGCTCCGCCCCACTGTTCCAACTGCGAGCTAAACTTACATAATCAGCTTCTTCCGGTCGTCCACCCGTCTCAATCTGAATCAGAATGAGCGAAGTCACCGCCTTGATCGCATGCCCCGCCCCTGCGGGAACCTGCACAATGTCACCAGTGGATAAAGCATGCTCCGCTCCATCCAGTCTATATTTTCCTGTGCCTTCTATTACTGTCCACACTTCAGATATCCTGTGGTGGAGATGATACTCGGTATGCTTGCCAGGATGGATCTGCAGCTTTCGGGTTATGGTCACAGGTCCATCTTCACTGGAGCCATCGTCCAGAATGACAGAGGTTCCCCAGCGCGTCTCCTCGTATCTGGGCACAGAATAACTGCTCCCGAGCGCCGTCTTGATCTCATTAGCCCGGTTCTTGTCCGCAACGAGAATGCCGTCCGGGCTAGCCGCTACAATGGCGCCAGTCAGGCCAATAACATGTACCGGCAGGGACAGCTCATTGACCAGATACGTCTGGTGCGCATCAGGAGAAACGCTACCTTTACCAGTAACCTGGTGTTCCAGATGGGCTGATAAGCTATCCCAGCTCCCCAGATCACTCCAGTTACCGCTGTACGGGATCACTACCGTGTGGCGCGAATGCTCCAGCACTTCGCGGTCGAAGCTCTCCTGAGGGAGCCCGTCGTAGCTCTTCAGCAGCTGGTCATATGCTAGTGGGATTCCCCGTTCAGACAGACTATTCAAGAGAAAAGACAATGAACAGGCGAAGACGCCACAGTTCCACAGCGCTTGCTGCGCAATCAGTGTTCGCGCCGTGGCCGAATCAGGCTTTTCGACGAAGCGGTCTACATGATAATAGCCCTCGCCCGGGCTTCCTGTCTGCGGAACTATATATCCGAACTCCTCGGAGGGAAACCTCGGCACACTCCCGATCAGCGCAATCTCTGCCGCCCCATCTCTAAGCACATCCGGAAAGCTCTGCAGGAGCTGAAAAAAAGACGGCGCAGCATAAGCATCCGCCGGCAGAACTACCACCGTCTCCTGCGGGCTGGCGCCTAGCACGGAATAGAAATAGCTGGCCGCCAGAGCAACGGCGGTAAAGGTGCCCCGCTTCTGCGGCTCGCCAAGCACGGGAATGCCCTCCCCCACATGACTAACGGTAATATCAACCTGCGACGCGTGCGTTACAATACAGCTGGATGCCAGCAGCCCGGCCCGGTCCAGCTCTCTGCACATCCGCTGCAGCATGGATTCCATAACGCCTGTGTCAGAACGCAACAGCTTCAGAAACACCTTAGACCTGATCTCATTGGAGAGCGGCCACAGCCGCTTGCCAGAGCCTCCGGACAGGAGAACGATCCGCACATTGACGCCCCCTTATCTCTGATGTCAGGCAGCCGTCACCTTCAATCAGTGGCGACTGGCCTGCGATGATCGGGAATACCCTTTGCGTTTATGAAAGGACAAGGATCTATAACTCTTGCCCAGCATCGCCTTCTCCGTCTGGGAGACCTCGCCAGCGTTACGGTGCAGACTCTTGTTGCGTGCCTTACGAATCAGCATCCCGCCAGGGCTATTCTGGTACACGTAATTGCCGTAGGTCTCGAATTCCGAAAAAGCAAACTGCTTACTCCGATTCATACTGCGGAGGATAGCCGAATACCAGGGCACGCCGTGCCGGGCTTCGATCTCCTTCTTCATCCGGGAAAGCTTGCTCCGCTCAAAGAGCATATAATGAGTGACGAGCGAAGACGGTGCGCTGGCCTTGCGTCCCATAAGTTTTTTGTACGTGACAAAATACTGCGGCTGGCTCCAGCTTCGGCTGAAAAACACGGTTCGACCGTTCTGACGAAACCGATGCGGGGCAATCAGCACCGTATCAGCATCGATGACCAGAAAGTAATCGGCCTTACAGAGCTTGTCGCCGCCCAGCTTCAGCAGCTGCTGAAACAGCCAGCCAGAACGTTCCCAAGTACGTGAGCGGTAATGTATGTCTTTTTTCGTAATAGGGAGCACTGTATTCTCATCTATAAAAGTACAGCTGTGCTCCCGGCAAAAATGCAGCAGGCGCTCCTTTCGCGGGGCAACAATGAGGATTCGGCCAATGGGGTGCTTAACATGGGTTCTAACAGCTTTCACCACATGTGGTAAGGTCGCCAGATCCTTTTCAATGGCAGGAATCAGCACATCAATCTTGGCCGCTTGTGAGATCCCTGCTTTATTTGGCAGTGACATACGTTCATCTCCAGATTTATCATTTTACTTTTAGGATATGAACGACAGTGGAGGAACGAATGGGCCCCGGCAAAAAGAAGGCTTCTTTCCCAATACAGACTTCAAAGAGGGCAGTCCTCTCTAATTACCAATAAACTCCATATTAAGTGAGGCCAAATTATCGTATAATTCTAGCCACTGGTAAGTGTCTATGAGTAATGTCTCAAATCTGGCTTCACGATAAAATACAATTTCATTCATGAAGATAATGTGAAAGGAGCCTCTTTTCCAACGCGATGAAAGCCCTATTGATTGATGATGAGAAGGCTGCACTAATCCAAATGGAAAGACTAATTAAAGCAGACGGACGGATCGAAGTTATCGGCGCCTTCACGACCGTACGAGAAAGCCTGGAGTATCTCCGTACATGCAAAGTTGATTTTGTCTTTCTAGACATCGGCATGCCGGAGATGAGCGGCCTGGCTGCTGCCGAATATATTTTGCAGCTTGACCCCGACATTCGCATCGTCTACGTCACCGCATACTCCGAATATGCCGTCGAAGCATTCGAGCTAAATGCCCTTGATTACTTGCTCAAGCCTGTCAGCACTGGCCGCTTTGCCAAAACTGTTACACGCATGTTAGATATTTATCGCCGTAAGAACAACACACTGTCTCAGGCTACGCAGACAGAATACGAGCCGTCCATCCTATGCTTTCACCGTCTGGAGCTTCGGGGCGGTACGCCCGGTGTTAAATTGAAATGGCGAACCTCCAAAGCGCAGGAGCTCTTCGCGTTCCTGCTCCATAGCAAAGGACAGTGGGTCAGCAAAAACCTATTGCTAGACACTTTATGGCCAGACTATGCCCCAGACAAAGGATTGACCCATTTGCATACCTCTGTCTATCAGATTCGTAAGCTGCTACGGGAATGGGACGAGGGCGCTGGTATTGAATTTGCACAGGACTGTTATCGGCTGACGCTGGAGGGAATAGTTACCGATGTCGAACTGTTCGTGCAGGAACTGGAGAGGATTCTGAAGGACCCGTCTCCTTCCCCCAATGCTTCATCACACCATTACGACAATGCGCTTCGCCTCTACTCCGGACATTACCTGGAGGAGCACGACTTTTGGTGGGCCAAGCCGCGACAAGAGCAGCTGAGGCAGCAATATATAGAGCTGGTGCTCGCCATCGCTAGGGAAGAAACGACGGCGGGCCATGAGACGCAAGCCATCAAAAGGCTGGTGTCCGCCCGGGATAAGGACCCCTACTCTGAGGAGATTTGCCAGCAACTCCTTCAGGCTTGTGCCAGCCTGAGAGATTACGAGTTGCTGCAAACCTATTATCATTCATTCGCAGAGATGCTGCACAAGGAGCTTGGTAGCGAGCCCGATTCGAAGACAACTGCGCTTTACCAATCTCTTATGCAACACTAGTCCCTACTAAAAGTACGGAGCACGATCCACTTTCTCGTTCTCCGTACTTTGGCTTTGAAAAAATGGAGATCGCTAAAGAATCTCAATCCCCTCAGCGGTTTCCGGATAAAAATGCAAAAACAAGACACCTATCTCTTTCTGAGAAGGTGTCTTGTTTTTGTACATTTTGGCATTATCCAGGCAGCAGTTTGCCTGCATTGAATCCCACAAGCTCAAGTCCTACTATCTTCTCTTCATCGGAATGCGGAAGCTAACCGTTGTTCCCTGCATCGGCACGCTTTCTACTTGCAAACCTTCACCATATAGCATCAACAGCCGGCGATTGATATTTTTCATACCTACTCTACCGCCCTCGCTATCCGATAATGCAAGCGACAACCGTTCCTCTGTTACACCTACACCGTTATCCGTTACTTCAATACGGATATGGTCATCGCTCTGGCTTACCGATACCTTAACCACGCCACCACATTCTTTTTTCATAATGCCATGGTTAATCGCATTCTCCACCAATGGCTGAATACTAAGCGGCGGAATCATTGTGCGAAGGTCTCCCTCCAGATTCAGCTCAACCTGGAGCCGCTCGTTGAATCTCGCCTTCTCCAGCGTCAGATAAGATTGAACCAGCTCCAATTCCTTATCCAGCAAAATCAAGCGATCACGGTTGCGGAAATCAAAGCTGCTGCGCAAATACTGACTAAGCTCAATGAGCAAATCCATAGCCTGATACGGCTCAGTTGGACAAATGGCGATAATAGTATTCAAAGCGTTATATAGAAAATGCGGCTTAATCTGGGCTTGCAGGAAAGCCAGCTCCGATTGAATCGCCGTTCGCACGGATTGACGCAGTTCCAGAAGTGTACGCACCCTTGCTTTTAACTCCCCAGCGTCCACCGGCTTGCTCAAATAATCGTTAATTCCCGCCTCAAAGCCAATCCGGATATCCTCTGGCCGGCTGCGGGCCGTGAGCAACAGCACCGGCAGCTCTGATAGCATAAAACGTTCACGGATGGTCCGGCTAAGCTCCAGTCCTGACATGCCTGGCATCATCCAGTCTGTGATGATGAGATCAAACGACTGAGTCCCAGTCAGAGCTGCCAGTGCATCCTCTCCCCCGCTGAACGCCGTTACCTCATAATGTTCAAGCTCTAGCAAGTTGATCAGCACCTGCAAATTGACTGGATCATCGTCAACGACCATTATCCGGTATTCAGCATCCGCAGCCTCCCGTGCCCGGCTTGACCGCAGCTCCTGCACTTCTACTGACCGAACAGATCCAGAAGCGGAGTCTATCGATTCAACAAGCTTCGTTGGCTTGTCCGAAACGGCCGACACTGGAGACGAGACTGTCTTCGCAGAAGGCAGGTACACAATGAATCGCGAACCTTGACCCGGCACAGATTCCACTCTGATCCGTCCATCGCTTAGCTCGACCAGCTTTTTGGTAATGGAGAGTCCAAGTCCTGTCCCCGCATAGTCGCGATGAACCGCGTCTCCACCCTGATCAAAAGCATCAAAGATCGTCTCCAGCCGCTCCGCTTCAATCCCTATGCCGGTGTCCTCTATAATAATTACGACATCGTCTCCTTCAGCATGTGAGGATAGCGTAATTTGTCCTTTGCTTGTAAACTTCGCAGCATTGCCCAGCAGATTGTACAGGATCTGTCTCAGCCGATCCTCATCGGCATCCAGCAAAGGCAGCTGATCCGGCCACTGCTGCACGAGTTTCACCGGTTTTCTTTTGAGCAGATAAGGAATCACTTCCAGTACGGATTGGGCTACAGAAGGTAGGTCTACAGACCGCCTGTGCAACGTAATCTCCCCGTTCTTTAGCTTGGAAAAATCCAAAATATCATTAATCAGCGAGGAAAGCTGCTTGCCCGTCGCCACAATCATCGCCAGATTCTCGGCCTGTTTCTCGTTATTAGCGTTACCGGCAGCACTCTCCAGCATCGATTCTGCAATATTGATCATGCCGTGCAGCGGCGTACGCAGTTCATGGGATGTATTGGCCATAAACTCGTCTTTGAGCCCATCCAGCGTGAGTAGCTTGCTCGATAGTGCCTCGACTTCTCGGACCGATTCAGCGAATCTTCTGGCAAACATCAATGCTTGCGCAGCAACGAAGATCAACATTTCATAAGGAATGAGGACTTGATCGTCATACATACCTAGAACTTGCATGGTGCTGATGGCTACAATCGCAAAAATACTTTGCATACTCATGATCATATAGAAAGCATCCGCTTTGTGCGTCCGAATCGAATTGGCCATAATGTACATTACAAACAGCAGCATAGAAAAGCCGAGCCCAATCATCTGAAGATCCCATTTAAAAAACGTCTTCATCGGCAGCACCAGCGCTGAAGATACCACAACCGCCATAAGCCAGTGAGCCCCCTGCACAATTCTTTTATGAATCGCCTGGGGATTTAACTCAACCGCAGATAGCAGCAGAAAATAGTAGCCGAGTGTGGAGCAGATAGGCTGTATTTTCATCAAAACCGTGTAAGGCAACGACGGAATAAGCATCGCCAGCAATTTCTCACCATGTGTCATCATATAGAGAATCACAAAGAGGCAAAAAAGCCCCAAATACAGCGTTGATCGCTCTTGTTTGCGTAACCGGTATAAGATCAGAAAGTAGGCAGCAGGTACAAAAAAACCAGCGATCAGTACCCCATCCTTAAAGACGCTGCGCTCTCTTACACCTAAAACATCATCCTGCGCTCCGAACAGAAGCGGATAGATCATTCCACCCGAAGCATATAACGTATTAGATACTTGCACTACAATCTCCGACGTTCCCCCTGATAACGGGAAAAAACTAGCATAAGGAACGTTACCTTGTCGGCCCTCTCTTCCGTCCGAAGAGGGAGAACCGCTTGCCCCAATCTCTACTCCGTTGACAAAAATACGGTTCGCCATTCGGATATTGGCGGTCCGGATGCCGTACATCCCCTCCTGGTGATCATCTAATTGCAGTCTCAGACGATAAGTAGCATACCCAGTAGGCTGCATTATTCCTTGCTCCTCAAGATGACGATTCCAACTTCCCGGAACCTTGATGATGTCCTCATCTGCGGCAGCGGCACGTAGCTCATCAGGCGTCAGCAGCTTATTCCAATAGAATGACCACTCGCCCATCAATTCCACGTTGCCGTCTTTTTTAAAATCCCAGCCTCTTAAATCCAGATAACCTGCCCTTGCATTGAGCTTGGTACCGGCCCCAGCAAGCGAGAATTGAACCAGAAAATATCCCAACAAACTTATGCCCAGCAGCAACAATGCAACTTTATAGACCAAGCCTTTATTCATGCTAGCAAGCTCCCGCACAGTAAAATGAACTATCGATAAATCTTATAATATTGTATCCCAGCACTGCTGAATAAGGTAGAAATATTCTTCTACGGCTTCTAAAATAAAAGATATGTAATTACGGATTTAATTCGAATGTGAAGAGAAGGAGAGTCATATCCTTGAAAGAAAACTTGCACCCCGGCATTGCCACGCTATACGAGAATCGGTTTCTTCGCACGGAGCTGGAATGCGAACGGTTTGACCGTACACTGGAGGGCCTTGCAGGGGATACAGAAGACAGAATCATTCATGAGATTTTCAGGGTGTTCGATGATGAAACAGAGCAAGAGGAGGTCATGTTCAGCCTTGTTCATTTCGTGGAGAGCTACCAGACGGAGATGTATCTGACCCAGCTGCTAGAGTCGCTGCCTGCCATGCTGGAACCGGCCCGGGATTGGGCGATTGTGCTGAATAAAAGAATTTTAAAAGATGACTTCTGCCGGGTCGAATACGCCGATATTGCCGCAGGGATGCCACCACAGGTCAAGCGGGTGCTCTCCTTTTTACTGGAGGAAATCAAAGAAGACCGCCCCAAGTTATTCGAGCGGCATGTGAACGAGATTCTGGGGAGAATCGCCGCTCTGGATAGAGCGGGACACTGACTCAGTGTAAAAGCAGCCCCGCTGCAGAATTCCCCGCTGCTTTTTCGACTTTTGGGAGCGAGCTGCCTTTTCTCAAAAACTCAGTTACAATTCAAAATTCAGGTTCACTGGCTCCAGCGGCAGACCATCTTCCGCAGATTCGTCAGTCGTTGGTGTCTTGGCATCCACAACTTCAAAGCGATATTCGTCACTCCAAGCCTTTCCAGTGCCACTCAACAATATGCCAAATGCAATTCCATGGGCCTCCTGCGGAATATCCAGGACCACCTGATATTGGTTCCAGTCACTGGAACCCTTGATAGGGCGATTCTGCATATTATCGAATTTAAGCATTTCTCCACCTTTGCCATCCACTCTCATCCATAGTCCGGCCCAATCCTCGATGTTCTCCGCTTTGACAAAAGCCGTCAGCTTGAGACGTTGGCCCAAGTAAGCCTGTGCGCTAAACATTTGCATTAGAGTAACAAATCCAGTAGCAACGGAGTGAACTGATTGGAGCAGTGCCGAAGCTTTCCCAGTATGCACCTCCGATTGGTCCACGGACACCTTGTAGCTACCGCTATTTTGACCTGTTACAGTCCAGCCCTGCAACGCCTTATCTGTTGTAAGCATTGTATTTCCTCCTTTAACGAGTTCTCTGGAATAGGTTCGATATTGACCAGGGGTTAGTCGATAATCCTTTTTGAATGCTCGGGTGAAGGCCTCCTGGGATTGAAAACGGTATTCCAAAGCGATATCTAATATCCGTTTATCGCTATAGATCAGCTCGCTCGCCGCTTTCGCCAACCTTCTTCTACGGATATAGCCCGCAACAGTGCTGCCTACCGCCGCAGTGAAGATTCTATAGAAATGCTGTGGCGAGAAGGTAATGTGCCGCGATACCTCGCGCAGCGTCACTGCTTCCGTCAGATTCTCCTCGATATACTCTAGCGATTTCTTCACCGCTCTGGAATGCCCTTTGTCTCTCATGGGTGCGCTCCCTCCTTTGTCTATAAATTATCATATCGAGATTTGGGAGATTTGACTTTTTATCTCAAAATACATGATTTACAGTTTTTCTTTGTGCATCATTCGGAATCAGATGATATATTGTAGATTGTCTGTTTTACGGCATAAGAAGGATTAAACGAAGGTGATTTCATTGAACAAGCTCTTATTTCATAATATCCCCTTGGGCGCTTCCGGGGAACGTATTCCGCAGGCGGCTGTGGCCTCTGCTATGACCAGCAAGGAGCTGGTCAAGTCCGGCGAATCGGATGCAGGTTATTTTCGCAGGCTGGAACAAGGTGGCATTCACCTGAACAAGCCGCAGATCGCGGCTGTTCGGCATCATCTTGGACCGCTGCTGACCTTGGCCGGAGCCGGTTCTGGCAAAACCTCAGTGCTGATCGCCAGAACCGGTTATCTGCTGTCTGTGCGTGGTATTGCCGCAAGCCAGTTGCTGCTGCTGACCTTTTCCAATAAAGCGGCGGCAGAAATGCGTGAGCGCATTGCCCTATTACCAGGTGTGAATGAGAGTGATGTCTCGCGGCTGCAAGCCCGAACCTTTCACTCCTTCTTCCTGTATTTCCTGCGCAGACAGGGACTGCAACAGGAGATCTTTAGCGAAACACGCCGTCAGCATATTCTACTGAAACAAATCATGCGCGAGCTGGGACTACCCAAGGATGCCTATCCGCCAGAAACACTGTTGACCGTGCTGTCAACTTGCAAAATGAACATGGGCACCGTGGAAGATCTGCCGGAGTCCACCATCGCCGAGCAAGAGATGAAGGCCGTCCTGCGTCTCTATGAGCAATGGAAGACTGAGCATTTCAAAATCGATTTCGACGATGTATTGCTAATTGCCTACCAGATGCTGAAGGATCGCCCCCGGCTGCTGAGTGATCTCCAGGAGCGTTTTCATTATGTGATGGTGGACGAGTTCCAGGACACCAACGCTCTGCAATACGAATTGGTTAAAATGATCGCCCAGCCCCGGAACAACCTGATGGTAGTCGGGGACGATGACCAGACAATCTACTCTTTTAACGGTGCCCGCAGCGAGTTCATTCTGGAATTTGAGAAGCTGTATCCTGGGGCCAAGGTCATTACGCTGGATATTAATTACCGCTCCGGCCCGGCCATTGTCGGGCTCGGCAACGGGATTATCCGCCATAACCAGCGGCGACGTTCCAAGACCCTGCAAGCCGCCAAAGGCACCGGCAGCCAGCCGCGTTATCTGCGTCCGCAGACAGCGGATGAGGAAGCGGAGCAGATGGTGGATTTCATCGTCAACGAGGTAGCAGCCGGGCGACGGGAGTACCGTGATTTTGCCATGCTCTACCGGGCTTCCAGCAACAACCGGGCTTTGCTGGAACTATTGCTACTACGCGACATTCCGTATGTCGATTACGGCGAAGGCCAGCTGCTCTATGAGCATTGGCTGATCTCACCGGTGGTTGACCATTTGCGGCTATCGCTGAACCGGCGTAATTTTGCCGCCATCGAGAACATCCTTCCTACCCTGTACATGAACCGGGAGAAGGGAATGGAACATATTCGCCGCATGGAGGCCGTGCAGCCGAAGCAAGGCCCGTTGATCCATCTGCTATCCCTGCCGGGCATGGAGGATTTCAAGGCCGTCAAGCTGCGGGAGCGGCTGGATCTGATCCGCGGGCTGCGGGAACAGATTCCGGTACTAGCAATTCGGCAGATCCGCAAACAATTCTATGATTATTTCATCGAAGCTAATGAACGACATCAAGCTACTCTACACCGGGAGACGCTAAAAGAAATGCTGGATGAACTGGAAGCCTCGGCAGAACGGTTTGACAGCATCCAGACATTCATTGATTTCATAGACAATGTGACTGAACGGAACGAACACAGCCGCCAATCCGGACTCAAGGAACAAGGCGACCGAATTGCGCTGATGACGATTCATAAGTCCAAAGGGCTGGAGTTCCCGGTCGTATTCCTGATCGGAGCCTCTGAAGGCATCCTGCCGCATAGCTCGGCACTGGAGGCCGACCGGCTCAAGGATCGCAAATCCGGGGCCGGGAGCAGTAGCGCCGCTGCCGCAGGATTGGCGCTAGCGGCGCTGGAGGAGGAGCGGCGACTAGCTTATGTCGCCGTGACCCGGGCTCGGGAGGAGCTGTTCATCAGCTCCCCGGCCCGGCACAGGGGCAAAAAAGCGGACGTCTCACGCTTCATGCTGTCCGCTTTTCGCTCGGCGGCTGCCACAGGGTCAGCTGCCGGGTCCACGCGGACGGGCTCCGGGCACCGCAGCGCCGCCGTCGTCACGGCCAAGGCGCTGCCTGCCGCCAGAACTCCGGCCGGCCGGACCCACACCGTGCCGGTGTGGAACTGCACCGGCGCGTCCTGCCCCGGCTGGACACGCATGAAGGCAGGCGGGGCCGAGGACCATCTGGCCTCCAAGCCCTGCCCGCTGTGCAGCACACCAATGGAGAAGAGCACCCGGGTTGTCCCGGTATAGAGGGATACATGTAGATATAGTCTAGTTAGGTAGCTGAGACATTAGGTCAGCTTGAAAGAAAGAGTAAGAAAAAGTAAGAGAAAGTAAGAAAGAATACGAATGAGAACGCGCTTTGGGGGAAGATTAAGCTGTGGCTAGTTTGATAGAGCGGGGTCAATTAGACAAACTTGAGCCCGGAGCGAGGGAAGGCTTATTCTGTTTCTGTTGCGGAGTAGCTAGCATGTGTGATTTGACTCATCCTGTTGCAAAGTAAATAATTTGTCTGGTTGGTCTTGTCCTGCTAGAGAATGCTAGTTTTGTGTGATCGGGCTCATTCTGTTGCGGAGAGCTAGCCTATGTGATTAGACTCTCTGTTGTTAGGTAACTAATTTTGTGTGGTTAAACTCATTCTGCTGACGAGTCGCTAGTCACGCTACCAACAAGTAGCTCGTATATCCCTTGTTATATGAACCAAAGGAAAGTAGCCAAGCTTAACAGGAAAAACTCCCGTTAATCCGGCGATTTTCTTCAATAAACCAGAATTAACTGGAAAAACTCCAGTTAATTCCCCGGGAAGAAGCTAAATCGGGGCTCCATTCAGTATTTAACAGGAGAATTTCCTGTTAAATTATTGTGTTGCTGATCTAGATCTAGAATAACAGGAGTAATTCCTGTTATTCTCCAGAGACCCCGACGCTAGCTTGGCTATCTACTATGCTACTTATCTGCCTACAATAGCCCATACCTGCTATGATCCTTAACCCGTCCGTCCAGATCTCTTGAATCTAAAAAAACGACCCTCACCGGTCGTTTTTTTAGGTCCAGGCCCACAAGAATCCATCGCGGTCCCAAGCGATCCTGCCGCCGTGGAGCTTGCGGAAGGCTTTTTTCACTTCCTTGTCCAGAGAAGCATTCCCATTCTCATTCACAAACACAAATTGCTCGCCGAAATTCGTCTTCACATATTCAATTGCCGCCGTCTGATAAAGGGTTCCTGTGAAGCGAATCTCTTTGACCATCCACTCGGCAACATCCTGCGCAGTTACTTCCACAGTGTACATCTCCTTCCGTAATCCATACTACATGCTCATATACATACTAACACTCATACTCATACTCACACTCATACTCATACTCATACTCATACTCATACTCATACTCATACTCATACTCATACTCATACTCATACTCATACTCATACTCATACTCATACTCATACTCATA
>NZ_JBHRYW010000011.1:124800-227935 GCF_042649265.1 Paenibacillus sp. GCM10012306
ACTCCATTATTCTGTGCGCGTTCATTATAACACACAAATCCCCCGGTCCGGACAAAGGGTCCGAAGCTGGGGGGATAGAGTGAACGACAGTTATAAAGTGCTAAATATTGAGGTGGTGTTAATCCATTTCCGACTGCCAGGTAAGCTCTTTTAACGGAAAGGCAGTTCTCATCCAACGTAACCTTGCCCTCTGCAAGGGGCTAGAAGGAAGACTGCGAATGTAGGAAATGCAGGAAAGCAGTGAGGCTAGACTGGCTAGACTTCCCTACACCCGCAGTCCTTCCCCATTCTCTCAACTCTCACAGGCATCACCTGTGCTCACACAACCTCTTCCGCTTCACGGGTTACTGCAGCCGGAACCAGGGGTGGCAGGCCCTCAGTGCTCATAGCAGCCGCAGGCATAAGGCCCAGGCAGTGGCACATTAAAGGTGCAAGGCGAAGCTGGGGCAGCGCTTGGACCTCTTTTTCCGGAGATAATACGGTTTCGCCAAAAGTGTACAGAGGGACATGACGCTCCGCAGGCGAGACGCCACCGTGGAAGCCATTCGCGTTCATGCCGTGGTCGGCAGTGACCAGGATTTTGTAGCCCTCGTTCATCCAGAGCGGCAGCATCGTAGCCAGCAAACCGTCGGCTTGGCGCACAGCTAATTCGTATTCTTTGCTCTCCCCGCCATAGCGGTGGCCAGCATCATCAATATTCATAGAGTGAACGTAGAGAAAATGGGGATCAAACGCCTCGCGTAAGTATTCAGCATCTGCAAACACATGGCTGTCGGGATAGTGATCCTCGAAGTAGAAGCTGCCATGCTGGATCGGGCGCAGCACATTGTGCTGGTGGCGGTCTGTAACGGGATTGAACGGGGATGAGCTGTACAGCTCACTGACCCAGTGATAGGCGGCTGCAGCTGTACGAAGATTCGCAGCTACGGCCAAATGGAAGACACTCTGCTCCTTGCTGGGTCTGTTGATATGGTTGGCCGTGATGCCGTTTTTGACCACAGGCGTGCCAGTAAGCAGCACCTCATAAAGCGGCCGCGACAAACTGGGTAATTCCGACTGTACCCGGTAGCAAGACATAACTCCTTGCTCTACCAGATGCTCCATGTAGCCCAAATACTTTCGAGCCGCATCATACCGAAGTCCATCCAATACCACCACAATCAGCTTGTTTGTTATCTCACTCATTTTTGTCCCCGCCCTTCCTGAATCAGAGAATGGATGATGTTATGCGCCTTCCCGTTCCAAATGTCTAAGCTGTGCCGGGTCCAGCACCAGCGTAACCTGGTCCTGTTCCCGCAGTCGCAGCCAGCTTCCATCGTTCAGCACGTCTACCGTCAGGCGAATACCGGCGGCTTCGGCTGTGCAGCGAATGATATTCCCCAGCATCGATACCGAATGAATGCTGGCGTCCAGCAGGATCCGGCCATCTCCCTCAGCCGCACCAGCCTCCCCCGCCTGAAGCAGCGTGATCGCTTCAGGGCGTAGGGCGAAGCTGTCCGCCGAGCTGTTCACCCGACCGAATAGCGCCAGCGCCTCCGCCCGGGTGAACACGTTGTAGCTGCCCATAAACCGTGCTACAAACTCGGTGCGCGGCGCCGTGTACAGCCCTTCAGGTGAATCATCCTGAATAATCCGTCCACCCTTCATGACGCACACTCGGTCGGAGACAATCAGCGCCTCCTCCTGATCATGGGTGACGAATAGGGTCGTCATGCCAAGACGCTTCTGGATCTCGCGGATTTCGGTCCGCAGATTCTTGCGGATCTTGGCATCCAGCGCACTGAGCGGTTCGTCCAGCAGCAGCATCTTGGGCTGCACAGCCAGTGAGCGAGCCAGAGCGACCCGTTGCTGCTGTCCGCCGGACAGCGACTGCGGATATACATCCCGTTTCTCTTCAAGGTCGACCAGGGCCAGGAGCTCTTCGCTGCGGCTGCGCTGGGCCGCCTTGGACATCCCGCGCATTTTCATCCCATATTCAACATTTTGGCCTACGGTCAGGTTAGGAAATAGCGCATATGACTGAAACACCATGCCCACCTCCCGGTTGCGGGGCGGCTGCCGGGTGACGTCCTTTTGCGCCAGCATAATGCTGCCGCCATCCAGCTCCGTCAGGCCGGCTATACAGCGCAGCAGCGTGCTTTTTCCACAGCCGGAAGGTCCAAGCAAGGTCACAAGCTCCCCCTCCCTGATCTCCAGATCCACATTGTCCAGGACACAGGCGTCCCCGAATAATTTGCGCACACCTTGCAGCTTCAAATAATCGTTCATCCGCGAACGCCTCCCATCTTTTTACCCAGCTTCATTAGCACCATGGACAGCGCCAAAATAAACACAAAGTATGAAATCGCAATCGCGCTAGCCAAATGCCCGCTCTCGCCAACCCGCTTGTATAAGTAAATCTGGATCGTCTGGATATGTCCGCCTACCAGCATATTTGTCAGTACAAACTCACCGAACAGCACAGAGAAGGATAACAATGCAGAGACCATTATGCCCGGCCAGATATTAGGGAGAATCACATTCATAAAAGCCTCACGGCGGCGGGCACCAAGCAATTCGGCGGCCTGCAGCAGCTCCGCAGCGGAGACAGTCAGCAGACTGTTGCGGATACCCTGATACATGTACGGAAGAATAACCACGAAATAAGCACCGACCAGCAAGTAGGAAGTACCCGCGATATTAATCGGTCCGGAAGAATAAGTGCGAATGAGACCCACCGCCGCCACAACACCGGGAACCGCATACGGTAGAACAACAATACCTTTCATCAAACTCTCCCAGCGCGGAAAATACATCGTAATGACAAACACAGCCGGCAGCATAACAACCAGACTCACCACTACGCTGATGAGGCAGAGGTACAGTGAAGTCCACAGCGCCTCCATAAAGCGGAGATCCTGGAACATCTGTATGAACCAGTCAAAGGTCCAGACGCGAGGCAGCAGGGTGTTCTGCCAGTCCTGTGCAAAAGCATACAATCCGGTAGCCAGCAGCGGCACGAGCAGATACACCATCAGCAGCAAGATTAGTACACGGGGGGTAAGCCCCGCTTTGCGGGTATTCATTGTCCCAGCTCCTCCCTTGCCCTTGGCAGAAAGCGTCGTACCACATTGGCTTTAGGCTGGGGCTTATCCGCAGGCCTCGCCACGAAACGTCCGGCTCGCCGGACCATAACATGGTTGAGATAGACCGCCAGCAACGTTGTCAGTGCCAGTAGGACGGCCAGTGTACTTCCCATCTCCGGCTGGGTAACTACATTACCCGCGACCAGTGAACCGATACGTACAGCAAGCAGATTATAATTACCGCCGACCAGCGCGTAGGCTGTAGCATATGCACCCATGGCATTAGCGAAAAGGATCCCTAGCGTCCCAAAGATCGCTGGGGCCAGCATCGGCAGACCGATCGTCTTCCAGAACTGCCAACGACCCGCACCAAGCAGCGCCGCCGCTTCTCTCCACTGCTCCCGAATACCGTAAAAAGACGGATACAGCAGCAGCAAAGACAGCGGCACCTGGAAATAAACGTAGACTAGCGCCAGACCGGTCCAGCTGTATAGATTGAATCCCGCGAATACATCCCAGCCCCAATCCTTGAACAGCAGGGTGAATATTCCGTTGTTACCCAGCAAGATGATATACGCAAAAGCCAGCGGTACACCGGCAAAGTTAGACGTCATATTCGAGACCATCAACACCCGGTCGCGTACGGCTGGCGTGAAACGGGTGATGCAATAGGCGCACACCAGTCCAATGATGATTCCAGCCACACTAGAAGCGATGGAGATGAACAAGCTGTTCTTAATCGCCTGCATATAATAGGCACTTTGCAGCGCATGCACATAGTTGCCAAAGGTAATGCCCTGACTGTCTCCATTATGAAAACTGTTGCTGATCATAGACAATACAGGCACAAGCTGGAACGCCAGTACCATCAGTACGAATGGAATCAACGCCAGAATGACACCGCCGCGTCTGTTCTGTTTCATTCTTTACAAGCCACCTCTCTGCTCCATTCAAAAAAGCGGGCGCTTCGGCATGATACATGACGAAGACGCCCTCTAATTAAAGTATTGCTCCCTTGTTCCCGGGATCGATTAGTTCAAATGCACAAGAACGCGTTCTTGCCATAATTGCGGAATGCTCTTGGCTGTTTCTTCCCACACCTTGTAGTCACCTACCGGTTTGACGTTAGCGTACTCTTCCTTCGGCAGCAACTTCGCTGCAGCCTCTTCAGGTAGCTTAACGCTGTCACGGATCGGACGAGCGTAACCATTAGCCAAATTGATCTGCCCTTTATCACTCAGGATGTACTCGCGTGTCAGTTTGGCTGCATTCGGATGCGGAGCCCATTTGTTGATGATAGTGGCATAACCACTAACCACACTACCTTCCTTCGGAATGGCAACGTCAAAACCATCTTTATTGATTTGATCTCTGTAGTTAAGAGCGTTGAAATCCCACAGCAAGGTTACTTCAACTTCACCCTTTTCGATATTAGCTACAGAAGCTTCTGCGTTCGAGAGACGGCCTTTCTTAGCCAGATCTTCGAAGAAAGCAATCCCCGGCTCAATGTTCGACTCGTTACCGCCAAAGGCAATCGCTGCGGCCAGTACCGCCATTTGCGCCTGCGCTGCTTTGGTCACATCACCAACAATGATTTTATAATTGCCGTTCTTGAGGTCTTCCCAGCTCTTCGGCGGGTTCGGTACAAGCTTGGTGTTCGTCAGGAACGAGATACTGCCTTGGTAACCAACGACCCAGTTGCCGTCCTTGTCTTTCGCCCAGTCAGGAATCTCATCCCAATACGACGTTTTGTACGGTTGAGTTACGCCCTTTGCTACAGCAACGGGTCCAAACGCAATACCTACATCGCCGATGTCTGCTGTCGGTTTATCTTTTTCAGCTTCGAACTTGGCAATTTCCTCACCGCTCGACATATCTGTATCTTCATGCTTCAATCCATATACACTGTTCATATCTGCCCAAGTGTCTTTCCAGTTCGCCCATGAATCAGGCATGCCGACACTCATTACACTGCCTTCTTCTTTAGCTTTGCTCTCAATGTCGCTCAAGCTGAGCTCTGGTGCAGCGGCATTACCTTCCGGCGCATTCGCCTTGTTTTCCGAATTTCCACAAGCAGCAAGCAACAGGACGAGCAAAGACAGTGTAAGACCGATGAACCATTGTTTTCTGAATCGCATTGTCATGATTTCCCCTTCACTCCCATTTCCTATTTGTGGGCTCTTCTCTAAGGTCCAAGCAGTTCTTCACCCACTTGCAGTATAGGAGCCGATTATTTGCCGGAGATTAAGGATGATGGAGTCGATTGTAAAATAGATACGTAAATTTCCATTTTAATGGACTAAAAAAGACACCCAATGGGTGCCCTTGGCTTCATAAAATGATGCATTTAAGTAATTAATATCCCTTAAGAGAACGTAATTACATAAGTGACAAACTGATATTTATTGTCCTTTAACACAGACGTTGAAACGAGCAGCTTCTTCCCGGAGGGACTCCAGCGCAGCTTGTCAGAAGCCTGCATTTCGTCAGAAATGGGGGTCTGTTCTCCGGTCTCCACCTCGGTGATAAACAAACGATTTACATTGCCGTTGTCGGAGCTAACATTGTAGGCCAGCTTGCTGCCGTCCGGGGACCAATTGGTACCAAAAATCTGCGTCCCGCTGTCGATCACAGACTGCTCATTGCCTGCAGGATCGCAGAGAACAAGCCTCATATCCCCGGGACCCTCCCGCTTCACAATGGCCAACCGAGAACCGTCAGGGGAAGGGATGACCCAAGCTACATTCTTTTTGATCACCTTAGATTTCTTGGTCTCTGTGTCATAGGCGAACAATTGGCTATCCTCATGGGCAACATAATAGATGATACTGCCTGACTGCACTACATTATGGATAAAACCTGCCCCCGTCTCCAGCACAACCTCACTCTTGCCCTGCACATCAGCTTTGATAATATCGCCTTTCATGTCCGGGTAGATCACATGTCCGCTGTCCGCCCACTCCCCTTCAGTCGCCATGAATTCATCTTTTCCGAGTTGAACCGTCTCACGGTTCTCCAGATTCATTAAGTAGCCGATGCCGGTAGCTTCATACACTTCTTTATAAAAAATATACTTGTTATCCGGGGACACTATAGCATTGCCCAGACTCTCCTTCCCCTCCTTGAGGGGCTGGTCCTGACCGCTCGCGAGATCGCGGATATAGAAGTTATGGGGATACCGTTCCTGACCCTCGATTGTTTCAGGAGTCAGCTTTCGATTCTCCTTGTCGACAGCGATCGTGTTCTCACTTAACCAATCCATCCCGCGAATGCCTTCGAACTTGTCGATGCTATCAAGTTTGAGCTTGGTATAGACGGAATCTGTTGTATTGTCCATCACCGTGACCTTCTGCCCTGACTTCTCCACAACATGCCGGGCTTCGGTGCCCGTCGTCCCGCATGCGGTCATGGTTAGAAGAAAGGCACACCCCAGCAGAAGACTTCCTGCTTTGACCAATCGGAGAGTGGACTTAGACTTGCCTTCATTACCGCCTTTCTGATCTTCCATGCAGAAATCCTCCTAGAACATTGTTGCTCTCAGCATAGTAGAGCCATATTTCCAAACCATTGCAGAATGTTTCCATGATGTAAACTTAATCGGATGGGTCTTCACGATACCGCCGGGAAAGACAAGACGAAGACAGAGCCGGGCTCTTCGGTATCCAGAAGCTCAATCGTACCGTGATGCTTCTCCACCAGATTTTGTACCAGTGAGAGGCCGAGACCTGTACCCCCGGATTGCCTGGAACGGTCACGATTGACGGTGTAGAACGGTTCGAAAATCTTCTCCCTGGCATCCTGGGGAATGCCGATTCCAGAGTCACGAACAATAACACGAACCCGGCTCTCTTGCTGCGCACAGAAGATGTTAATACTTCCACCGGAAACGTTATATTTGATCGCATTGTCGAGCAGGTTGATAAAAATATGCATAAAGCTTTCGCGGTCCATCCAGACATGGGCAGGGTGTACATCCAGGCTGATCGTGAGGCCGAATCGCTCCGCCTTGCCATTCATCCGGCTGCAAATTTCCCTGAGCTCCGCCGCGACCTCCAGCAGCTCACTCTGGGATTCAAAATCATACTTCTCCAGTGCGGTCAACTGCAGCACCTTCTCCACCATCTCATAGAGCCGCTGTGTTTCCTTGGCGATATTCTGCTTGGCATCCGCCAGGAGCCGAGGATCATCGTCATACATATTGAGCAGATCCACATAGGCTTTGATCGAGGTTAGTGGGGTCTTGAATTCATGACTGATGTTCCCGATGTACTGCTTCTGCTGTTGCTCTAGCGCCTGAAGTTTCTCGACGGCCAGTTGGAGCTTGCGCTGCTCCTCATCCTTAGCCGCAATACTCGTCTCAATCTCCTGACTCATGTAAAAGATACCCTGCGCCAGTTCTCCCAGCTCGTCCTTTCGGCGAAGCGGAGGCTCAGCGAGATACTCCGCACGGCGGATCTTCTCTGCAGCCTGCTTCAACCGACCTATGGCAGCAGCTGCGGTGTTGAAATACAGATATCCCAGTAAAAAGCTCAATAACAAGACGATTCCGCCTGTGGTCAGGAATAGGTTCTGGAGCGTATGCTGAAAATCGTTGTTGCTTTTCAGCGAATAGCGCAGCTGAACCACTCCCATCTGCCCCTCCGGGCCTTGCAGCGGGGCCAGGTAGAGCAGGGTATCACCTGCACTTTGATAGGCGATTTTATTATTCAACGCATAGGATAGGGCCGTGCTGACATCCGGCTTTACAGGCGTCGGGCTGCCCTGGGCCGAGGAGCCAACCATGGACCCCTCCCCGTCATACAGTGTAACTTCCATACCTGTGAACCCGGCCAACTCAGCAGCCATTCCTCGACCCCGCAGCCGAAGGAAAGCCTGCGGCTCCGGGCGGTCGCCCGTTCCCGTATAATACGTCTGCTTCACTCGCAGATTAACGGTTTTAACATGTTGAGCCAGATAATTCTCCACCTGAGCCTGCTGGTTGTTCTCCACACCACGCAACACAAAAAAACTCAGCACCCCGATAGCCAGAATTAGCAGCAGCGCCAGAAAAAAACTGAACTTCAGCTTGATGCTGATCTTCATGAGTAGTCTCCCGCAGGGACCGCCTTATATCCAACTCCATATACGGTTTGCAGCATATTCTGGTAGGGCTCGCCCAGCTTCTTGCGCAGACGCTGGATGTGAATATCCACCGTGCGCGTGCCGCCTGCATAGTCCATCTCCCATACCTGCTCCAGCAGCTCTTCTCTCATATAGACCCGCTGCGGATGGGACAGTAGGAGGAGCAGAAGGTCGAACTCTTTGGGTGTCAGGTCCAGCTGCTCCCCCGCAATCTGCACACTCCGGTGATCCGGCTGCACCCTTAGCGTGCCGTACTGGATCAGTTCTGGCTTTGCATCACCGGCCTTCTTGTCCAATCTGCGCAGCAGCGCCTTTACACGGGCCAGCAGTTCGCGAATTTCGAACGGCTTGGTCATATAATCGTCTGCACCAAGCTCCAGGCCGATGATTTTATCGACAATATCATTTTTGACAGTTAGTAGTATAATTCCAATGTCGCTCCGGTTCTCCAGCTTCCGGCACACATCATATCCGCTCATTCGCGGCATCATCACGTCCAGCACCAGGGCGTCCGGCTGAAAGGTACTCACCTTACTAAGCGCCTCTTCACCATCCCCAGCCGTATCCACTTCGTAGCCCTCACGGCGCAGCGCGTAAGCAATGGCGCTCACGATACCCGGTTCGTCATCGACGACCAGCACTTTTTTATTCATAGGCGTTTCACCTTTTCAACATAATTTAAGTCTGTCTTTCATCCAGTATACCCTCTGATCCTGTTCACACCAAAATGAAACATAAGGCAATTTATATAATGTGAACTTTAAACCTCTAATGTCCTGAATGCGTGAAATAATTGCGAACCAAGGGTTCATTTTGTACCTTAAGATAGAAGGAGACCGTTATTCAGTTAGGCAGATAACTTATTAAGGGAGGGCTTTACATGAACGAATGGAAAGAGTTGACGGAAGAATCCAAGGCCAAATGGGAGGAAAATGCAGAGTTCTGGGATAGCTATATGGGCGACCTCAGCAACCAGTTTCATCGGGAGATTATAAGGCCCAAAACCGAGGAGTTATTGAGTGTCAAAACGGGTCAAGCCGTGCTGGATATCGCTTGCGGCAACGGGAATTTCTCCAGAAGGCTAACTGAACTTGGTGCTGTCGTGACTGCCTTTGACTACAGCCCCAACATGGTTCAGCGAGCAATCTCACGATCCGAACAGGTTGCACCGAATATTGATTACCGGGTGATCGACGCCACAGACTACGACTCTCTGCTGAACTTGGGTATCGCTCAATATGATGCTGCTGTCGCTAATATGGCATTTATGGATATTGCCGACATTGTTCCTCTGGTACAAGCGCTGGGGCAGATACTGAGAGACAATGGTGTGGTCGTCTTTTCGATTCCACATCCGTGTTTTCAGGCTCCTGGCACACGAAAAATCCATGAGACCGAGGAGCGCAACGGGGAGATCATTCACCGCAACAGCGTGCAGGTCAGCAGCTACCTGACTCCAGAGCCTATGTACTCCATAGGCATAAAGGGGCAGCCGGTGGCCCATCTTATTTTTCATAGACCCCTGTCCTATTACATCCATACGTTCATGCAGTCTGGTTTTGTGCTGGATTGCCTGGAGGAGCCCAGCTTCGAACTGGATGAATCCGCGAAATCCCGATTTGATTGGTATGAGCTGCCGGCAGCGGTGATTTTCCGATTTAGAAAAATCCGCCCCCAAATAATTGGAACAAGATGGCGCCGAAATGGCGCTATTTTTCTGTAAAGAATGGATATAGCTAAAGTCCCCCCTCTCTCCTCAAAGGAACTTCACCGCGCCTTAGGGAATTGTTCTACATTAAGACATCATTGAGCTGAGAGAGGTGAAGCGCTATGGATAACCATCTTGACGATTGGATTATTGAAGCAGATATTACAGGCATGCAGGCGGAAATGGCCGCTGGGAAAGTGACCGCAGAGGATCTGGTCAACCTCTATCTGGAGCGTATCCGCAAGTATGATTCTGTGCTCCGTTCTGTATTGGAGATCAACCCGGAGGCTGTAGATATTGCAAGAACTCTGGATCAGGAGCGAAAGGATAAAGGACCTCGTGGTCCGCTGCATGGTATTCCAGTACTATTAAAAGATAATATTGACACCCATGATGCCATGCATACCAGCGCAGGCTCGTTGGCGTTGGCAGCTAGCATCGCACCTGAGGATTCCTATGTGGCTGCCCGGCTGCGTGCAGCAGGGGCGGTCCTTCTGGGCAAAACAAATATGACTGAATGGGCCAATTTCATGTCGCCAACGATGTGGGCAGGATATAGCGCCAGAGGGGGCCTTGTCCTGAACCCCTATGGTCCGGGTGAGCTGTTCATTGGCGGCTCCAGCTCCGGTTCCGCAGCAGCTGTTGCAGCTAATCTGGGCGCTGTGGCCATTGGAACGGAGACCTCTGGCTCCATTATTGGACCGGCAGGACGCAATTGCCTGGTCGGATTAAAGCCTACGGCAGGCTTAATTCCATCAACCGGCATTATCCCTATTACTTATAGCCAAGACTGCGCCGGTCCAATGACCCGAACCGTGACCGATACAGCGATTCTGCTCGGCGCACTCGCCGTAGAGGGCAAGCCGCAGGATTACCGGCCCTATCTGAAACGGGAGGCTTTGCAGCAGACGCGAATAGGGATTCCGCGATTTTACTATCAGGACTTGGACGAGGCCAGACTGGCGATTATTGAAGAAGCCATCTCTCAGCTCGAGGCACAGGGGGCTGTGATCATAGATCCTGTATATCTGCCCTGCCAAGATATGGAGTGGGATGGCAATGTAATGCGCTACGAATTCAAGGCCGCGCTTAACAGTTATCTTGGGAAATTGCCGAATGACGTGCCTGTCCATTCGCTTACAGAGGTCATTGCCTATAATAATCAGCATGGAGAGGCCGCGCTTAAATATGGTCAGGATACCTTGGTTTGGTCCGAAGAAACCAGCGGCACACTGACCGAGGAGGTCTATCTGGAGGGCAGAAGAAAGGACCTGTACATGTCCCGGGAGCAGGGGATTGACCATGCACTGCAAAGCCATCAGTTAGATGCCCTTCTGTTTCTGGACGACGAAGGAGGAGCCGACATTGCCGCTAGGGCAGGTTATCCGTCCATCACTGTTCCCGGAGGATTCGCCGCAACAGGAGTCATTGCCCCGGGAGGATACAGCACCAAAGGACATCAAGGGATTACTTTTGTAGGGACCGCCTTCAGCGAGCCGGTGCTGCTGGGGTTGGCCTATGCCTATGAACAGGCCAGCGGGCATCGCGTTCCGCCCAAGATGGAAGATTAGTGCGATTAGTGTTTAATTCTATAATCTAAAGTCCAAGCGGCAAAATAAAAGAGCACCGTCACTGGTGCTCTTTCGTTGGTTATATACACCCAATCTAAAGGTTGGCTACTGCCTGCAATCTTTAGATTATCTTAAAGAACAATTAAGGTTCATCTCAGGTTCGCTGTTTACAATAACATTAGGAAGAACGCAAGGCTGAAACTCTCACACCCATAACCCTACGTATATAACAGGCACCAAAAAACAAGAAAAGAGGATTTCTAACCATGAACATAAAGCGAGTGATGATTGTCGGAACGATGGTAGTAGCCATGTCTTTCGGAGGCACCGCCTGGGGCAGCTCCATCACAAGCGCAAGTCCGGTAGCGAAGTGGACTGCCACTGGTGTTGCAGATAAGGATGACCTTCTGGAAGCACTCAATCAATCATCCGATGAGGAGCTGTATGAATCGTTGTATGACGGGAAGTCACTGCATGACATTGCCGCTGATCAGGGCGGAGATATTGCGAATGTAATCGAGCTGCAATTGACACAGCTTACAAAGCAGTTGGATGACCGCCTACACAGCGGAAGCATCACAGCCGAGCAATATGCTGCGCACAAGGCAGAGATCAAAGAAATTGTTGAGCAGAGTGTCCTCACTTCATTCGGTTAACAGGATTACATAGGAAACGAACCGATTTCCTTCAGACTACGCCGCTTAAGGCGTGAATAAGGACTTCCCCCATCAGATCAGTCTGGGCTAACACGCCAGCGTTCTGTAGGGGGAAGTCCTTTTATAATTGGCTGGAACGGATATTCTTAGCGTAAGCAGAACTAAAAAACCCGGCCTGGTGGCCGGGCTTTCTTGTGTGTATGTGAATAGAAGTTATTCTTTAATCTCATTCTCCCGGTTAATCTCCAGAATATCTAGGAAGAAGACAAAGATCGGAATACCCAGAATCAGGCCCCACACGCCCATATAGTGTTCAGAGAACAACAGGACGATAAAGGTGTAGAACATAGGTAGATTCATTTTGGAAGACATCAGCTTCGGATTGAGGAAATACCCCTCAATAAAGTGTAGTATAGCGATCATTGCTACTACATAGATGATCATCATCAGACCGCCGATGTTGTAACCAATGATGCACAGCGGGATCAACGAGATTACAAAGCCTACGACCGGGATCAAGCTAAGCAGGAAAATCATAATGGATAACGCGAACAGATACGGAAAGCCCAGAATCCACAGGCCAACCACCGTAAACAGGGTATTGAACATCGCAATCAGAAGTTGCGCTTCAATAACTTTGCCGAAGGAAGAAATGAATTTTTGGCCAAAATACTCCAGTTCCTTGTAGAACCAAGCAATCTTGCTAGTGCGTAGTCTGGATGTGAAGGCGACAATCCGGTTCTTCTCCAAGATGAACACAAAGCTCAGGATCGTGGATAACACAAAGGTTGTACCCCAATTGCTGATTCTCAGAACGTATTCGATCCCTTGAGTCATGTAGGACTGGTAATTCAAATCCTTCAAGGTTCTAAATATATACTGGGTGATTTCATTCTGGGGAATATCTTCAGGAGTAAGGTTGGTTAGAAAATACGTTAATTGCTTGATCTGGACAAATACTTTCGGAAGGTAATTGACGAGTGCAAAAGCAATCGTGGCAATCAAAGCCAGGTACAGAAAAACAATGATAACCTTGCTGTTAATCCGGACATATTTGTCAAGTCGTTTGGTTAGCATCACCTGAAAGCTGTTCATGACATAAGCAATCAGAAAGGTCAGCAGCACCAGATTGAGCATATCTCTGATACTGAACAACAGCAGGCAGATCAGAAATAATATTCCGAAACGCCGAATCGTCAAATTCTCTAAAAAACGCTTGAACACTTCCATGCTTCCTCTCCATTCGCTTACAATTGGCACCTTATTATAGTCTACATTAATGGAAACAATTATAGCAAATAACGGTCCCGAATTCGGTCGTATTTCCGCGGTTTTTGTGCTTTTTTAGAAAAAATTAAGAGATGTTGCAGAAATATGCATCCGTACCCTTCCTCTTTGTCCTGCTATTCGTTTAGGCTCCCCCTTTATATGGTAAAATATCCCCTTCGCGCAAATCATCTACAAACTGCTGCAGCGATTGATAGAATTCCACCGCATGCTGTATCTTGGCGTAGTCTAGCTGGCAGCGCTCGCGCTCATCCTCAGACAGCTCTACCTCCTCAAGCAGTTCCTGCAGACCTGGCAGCACGTACTCCAGCGCTTCATTCATCACATCAATCTCCCGCTGCAGCTTCATTGTAAAGAAGCTTCTGAACGCCCGGAAGAAATCCGTCTCCGCCATATACAGATCTTTGCGCTCCTGCTTCTCTGTGAGCTTCGTAACCATGCCCGAAGAGATTAGAGAACGGACCCCATAGCTCATATTACTCTTACTCATGCTCATCATATGCTTCATTTCTTCAAGCGTCATCGGCCGATCCTCAAAGAACATGATCCCGTACAACTGCCCGAATGAATAATTAGCTCCATATAGATCCATCGTCTGAGCGATGGCATCGATCATTCTGCGCTGCAGTTGCTCTCGCGGCGTCAGCTCTAAATCTAGCTCTCCAATGCCTTCACGTTTCATCATGCACACCTTCACTTCCTGTGGAATCTATCCTCTACATTACACAAAACTAAAACTTTTATCGCGTTTTTTAAGAATTTTACATAAATCTAGCTTCCGTTTTACGTCGTCTTTACCACACTTGCCGATATTGAGTGTACAATTTTTTTTGAACAGAGGAGCTTTACTCCAAATTATACAGTGAAATTGAAAAGATGGAATGGGGTATATACACAATGATTCGTTCGAAGTTTATCGGCGGCTTAAAGCCAGTGTTATTCACACTGCCGGCCATGATTCCGTTCACCGTGTTCTGGCTTGCGCCGCTGTTGTACGTCTTATATCTAAGCTTTACTGAATGGGACTTCATGAGTCCGGAGAAAACCTTTGTCGGGCTCGATAACTACATCAGCCTGCTGACCAACCCTGCTTTTTACCAAGCACTACGGGTTACCGCGTTGTTCTGTGCAGGCACCGTGCTTCCGGTCATCGCGATCGGCCTTGGGCTGGCTCTTCTAATGAACAAGAAGCTGAAGGGTTCCGCAATTTATCAGGTTCTGTTGTTCTCGCCTTGGGTGACTCCAACGGTGGCCGTATCCATCGTCTGGTCGTGGATCTATGAACCGGAGATCGGCCTCGCCAATACAATCCTAAGCTTTCTGGGATTCGAAAAGCTCGGCTGGTTACAAGATCCAACCTGGGCGCTTTTCGGCGTAATGCTCGTCACCATCTGGAAATCTGTCGGCTGGGCGATGATCTTTTATCTGGTAGCTTTGCGCAATGTACCTAACGATCTTATGGAGGCAGCTGATCTGGACGGAGCAAATCCTGTTCATAAGTTCATCCGCATTACGCTCCCGCTGATCTCGCCGACTACCCTGTTCCTGTTTATCGTTCAACTTATTCAGGCGTTGCAGGCTTACGACCAGATTAACGTACTGACACAAGGTGGACCGTCTGGTTCCACGCGTACCCTGCTATACATGTATTACCAGTCCGCTTTCGAATCGTTCCAGATCGGGGAAGCCTCCTCTATAGCCATGACGCTTGTCTTTATATGTATGCTGCTATCCTTGCTGTCCGTTATTTTCAGCAGCCGGAACACTCACTACTAAATAACGAAACTAGCCATCTAGGAGGGCTTTATGAGTATTCTTTCAAACATAGGCAAGCTGACACGCCATTTGTTCTTCGCTGCACTTGCTTTAATCATGGCTTTTCCATTCTACTGGATGATTACAAATGCGCTCAAAACCAATGATGAGATCTGGCAATCACCGCCAACGCTATGGCCACAGACACCATTATGGGGCAACTTTGCAGATGCCTGGCATGCAGCACCGTTCTCCCGGTATATGGGCAACAGTATTATCGTAGCTACTTCCATCGTCCTGATCCAAATGTTCAATTCCGGCATGATGGCTTACGCACTTACCCATATGAAATTCCGGCTCAAAGGATTGTTCTCTGGAATCATCCTTTTCGGTTACATGGTTCCTGCCACAGCCGTTTATCTTCCAAGCTATCTGGTTCTGTCCGAGCTTGGCCTGCTCAATTCCTATGCCGGGCTGATTCTGTCCAACTGTGTCAGCGTGTTCTCGATTTTCCTGATTAGACAAGCATTCTTGCAAGTTCCCCATGAACTGGTAGAGGCTGGCGAAGTGGATGGTGCCTCGCATATGCGAATTCTATGGACCATTATCGTTCCGATTGCCCGCTCTTCCTTTGCGGTGCTAGCCCTCATCACGTTCATTGATCAATACAACAACTATTTCTGGCCGACGCTGATCACCAAAGACCCTAACCTCCAGTTAGTATCTGCCGGACTTCGTAGCTTCTTCGTTGAAGGAGGTGCATACGGATTAAAATGGCCGCTGATCATGGCCGCTAGCGCCTTTACAATCGCTCCATTGCTGCTTGTCTTCCTGGTGGCGCAAAAAACTATTATGTCCAGCGTCAACATGACCGCCGGGTCCAGCAAAGGTTAATATTCTTATCACCATAATACTTAATTTGAAGGAGAATGATGATGAACGTTTTGAAAAAAGTATCTGCCGTATCCCTGGTTGCCAGCTTTGCTCTGCTCACCGCCTGTGGTGGAAACAATGGAAACACTGCGAACTCTGCAAACACCGCTGGCAAAACAAACGAAGCTGCTACTGAAACGGCCGCTCCGGCTTCTTCCGCACCTAGCGCTCCGGTAACGATTGAATTCTGGTACGGACTCGGCGGCAAGCTGGGCGAGAACATGGACAAGCTGATTCAAAAATTCAACGCCTCACAGAAGGAAGTTATCGTTAAGGGAATTGTACAGGGCGACTACACGGAGACCGGACAAAAGCTACAGGCCGCCATTGCAACCGGACAGGTACCAGCTGCTGTTCTATCCTCCAATGTAGACTGGGCGCGTAAAGGCTACTTCGCTCCAATGGATGATTTGATTGCGCAACTGCCTGACTTCAACAAAGAGGATTTTGTACAGACTTTCCTTTCTCAAGGACAAGTGGACGGCAAGCAGTATTTCCTGCCAATGTACGGAACTACACAAGTGATGTACTACCGTAAGGATGCTTTCGAGAAGAACGGGATTGAGGCCGATAAACTGAAGACTTGGGAAGACCTCGCAGCAGCAGCTGAGAAAATGGCTGTCAAAGACGGTGGCAAAACTTCCTTCTATGGCTGGGAGCCAATGTGGGGTTACGAAAATATGTATGATGCGGTGCTGAGCAAGGGTGGAAGTGTCCTTAGTGAAGATGGAAAAACAGTAACAGTCGATTCTCCGGAATGGGTAGAGACTTGGGATTCTTTCCGCAAATGGATTCATGAAGATAAAATCATGCGCATTCACTCCGGCGGTCAAGGCTGGGAGTACTGGTACAAAACAATTGACGATGTTATGAAGGGCCAAGCTGCAGGCTACACCGGTTCCAGCGGTGACCAAGGAGATCTGGACTTTGGTGTCGTAGCTGCTATGGAACAACCAGGCTGGGCCGGCGTTGGCGAAGGCAAACCTGTCGCTCAAGCCTTGATGGCCGGTATTCCTGCCAAAGCCAGCGACGAGCAAAAGCAAGCAGCGATGAAATGGCTGGCTTACTTCACTAATTCCGAGAACACAGCGTTCTGGTCAATCCAGACTGGATACATCTCTGTTCGTCAATCCGCACTCCAAGATCCAGAATTCGTGAAGTTCAGCGAGAGCAATCCACAGATCAAGATTCCGCTTATGCAAGCAGCACATGGTTCCGCACCATTCCAGGACCCAACTGGCGGCAAGATCACGGATGCGCTGAAAATTGCAGCTGACAAGGTAGAAATCCAGAACATTCCTGCTGCAGAGGCACTTCAAGAAGCTAAGAAAACCGCTCAAGCGGCTTTGGATAAATTGAAATAAAGGTGGCTAATCGTAATGTCTGAGCTTATTACTCCGCAAGGGCGTCAAGCTGTAACTGCTATCCTGTTCGACAAGGACGGGACCTTGCTGGAATTCGTATCTCTCTGGGGAGTCTGGGCCAAGTGCCTGCTGGAGCGTTTTGACGCACATCTGGGCAGCCGCCAGCTCATGCTCAAGCCGGAGACTATCCCATCCCTGTTCGGTACCGTCTACAATGAGGGCGGAAGCATCACGGATTATGATCGCAATGGACCGCTCGCCATGGGCACGATGGCTGACCTCTACGCCATCCTCGCCTGGCAGGGCTACCTGCAGGGTCTATCCTGGGCTGAGACGATGGAGATCGTTGATCTGTGCCGGAAGGAAGCGGACGCCATGATGGACGAGATGCGGCCAGTGGTTTCCCTGCCGGGGCTGGAACGCTTTCTGGAGGAGGTCCGCAGCCATGGTTTGCCTATGGCCGTGGTCACCGCCGATGAGACCGATGCGGCAGAGAAGCATCTGCGCTGGCTCGGCATCCGTGATTACTTCTCCGAGGTGATCGGAACCGATCAGGTAGAGCGCGGGAAGCCATTCCCGGATATGGTTCAGCTGGCTTGTAGCAAGCTTGGTATTGACCCTTCCGGGGTAGTGGTGATCGGAGATACGAACGGCGATATGAGAATGGCCAAGGCGGCGGGAGCCGCCCTGGCTATCGGGCTCCCGGGTTCAGCTTCGGATGATGAGGCAACCATCCTGCTGCCTGATGCCGATGTCATCGTACGTACCTACGAAGAACTGAGTATCGGAAGACACGGGAAATGAAGCCGGAAGGAACATGGGCCTGGATCTTTTTGGCCATGGCCATTGTCTTCGAGCTATCCGGCACCATTTCGATGAAAGCCTCTCAGGGGTTCTCCCGTTTGTTGCCTTCTGTGCTTATGTTTCTGTTCTATGCGATCAGCTTTACATCACTTAATTACGCCCTTACCTCTATCAAGGTGGGGATGGCATACGCCATATGGTCGGGAGCCGGAATCATACTGATCTCCGTAGCAGGCATCTTCCTCTTCAAAGAACGGATGCCCATGTCTTCCCTGCTCTGGATTGCCGTCATCGTTGTGGGGATCGTCGGACTTAATCTTAGCGACAAAAGCCACTAAGTGCTTCCGCGTCCCCTTCATATTATTCCAGGAGGTGCCTGTTCCACATGAACATGAATTCTGCAGAAGTGGCAAAACCTCTTGCCAGCTTTCAGATCATTACAGATACACACGTCACTGCCGATCCTAATCATGAGTATAATCTTAACTTCGGACAGGCTTTGCTCGATATTGCCGCCCATTCTGAGGGCAGCAGCGGCATCATGCATATCGGGGATGTCACAGACCACGGATTCCCTGAGGAGTATGAGGAAGTACGCCGCATCCTGAACTTGCACCAAGCAGGACTGCCAACTGTCCGCTTCACCCTTGGTAACCATGATGTCGGTCTGGGTGACTGGCATTCACGCCTGGCGATGTATGCCTCCCGGACAGGAATGCCTGGCCCCTATCACGATCACTGGATAGACGGCTACCACTTTATCTTTATCGGTACGGAAGAGAATCTACCGCTCTTCTGCGAACTTTCCAAGGAGCAGCTTCAATGGCTGGATCTGAAACTCGGCGAAGAAGCTGCACCGGATAAGCCGGTCTTCCTATTCCTCCATCAGCCACTTAAAGATACTGTGGCCGGCTCACTAGAGTCCCAGGAGTGGTACGGTGTGACTCAGGATCAGGAATTACGGGACATTCTTTCCAAACATCCGCAGACCCTGCTGTTCACAGGGCATACCCATTGGGAACTGGAAGTGGACAATACGATGTATCCAGGCCATGGGGAGACCGCGACGATGTTCAATGCTGCATCGGTTGCCTACCTCTGGACGAACGAAGATGAGCGCAAAGAGGGAAGCCAAGGCTTCTATGTGGAAATCTACAGCGATAAAGTGCTGGTACGGGGCCGCGACTTCAAGAACGGAACCTGGATTCTCTCGGCACAATACGAGGTAGCCTTGCCTGCTGTGAGAGTGTAGCACTCTACTGTCCCTCTAATTCAAATATGATCATACAAAAAAAACGATTGCTAGCAGGACGTAAAGCCTTGCAGAGCAATCGTTTTTTTGAAGTCTTTTTAGCTAATCCTAACCCTTAGTTATATCTTAACGCTGCACAGGCTCAACTCGATAGCTGGCAGTCTCGCCATTCGCAGCTCCATTTCCTTCATGAATCTCCCAACCGAAGGATAGAACCCCTTCCAGCCGATCTTTCTCGGCTGCCGTCAACGATACCTCTACATATTCCTTACCAGGCTCAAGTTCCAGCACAGGCTCTTTGCCCAGGGCAACGAAAATCCAGCTGCGAACACCGCGAAGGGTATTGTATTTAATCTGATAACCTTCCCGTACCGCCCGCTCGAAGAATTCGGGTTGCTCAGCCTGCAGCGCTGTAAGCCGCTTATAATCAAAGTGGAACTCACTCTCGTCCACAGGCAGCTCACCTGCAGCGACTTTGCTCAATAGCTCATCATCAGACCAGCCCAAGGTACGCAGCGATTCCAGGATTAGGGCATCCCACTGGGACAGCTTCACTTTGTTCAGATTCTCCGACATCTTTCATTCCTCCCATTCTCAGGTACAACGGTTTAGAAATCAGCCAAGAAATGGCCAGGACTTACTTCACGGAGCTCGGGATTCCCCTCACCGCCGCGCTTTGCCGTATAACTGTTCTGGCTCAGTCGTTGACCGGCCTTCTTCGGATCTGGCTCCAAGATGGAAGACAATAGCGCTTGTGTATATGGATGAAGCGGATTCTCGTACAATTCATCACTTTCGGCAACCTCGACCAAACGGCCGGCGTACATCACTCCGATGCGATCAGAAATATGCCGCACCATCGACAGATCGTGCGCGATGAAGAGATAGGTCAGTCCGAACTCAGCCTGCAAATCCTCCAGCATGTTCACAACCTGGGCCTGAACGGAAACGTCCAGCGCGGAGATCGGCTCGTCGCAGACGACAAATTCCGGCCTTACTGACAAAGCTCTGGCAATGGAGATCCGCTGACGTTGCCCGCCGCTGAACTCATGCGGGAAGCGGTACAAATGCTCTCGCTTAAGTCCTACCTTCTCCAGCAATGCCGCAATGATTTCCTTGCGATCTTCGCCCTGGTGGATGCCGTGAATCTTCATCGGCTCGCTGATCAGATCCAGTACATTCAAACCGGGATTCAGCGAAGAATACGGGTCTTGGAAAATCGACTGGATGCGTCTGCGAAACGGCTTCAGCTTCTTCTCGCCCAGTCCACCGATTAGCTGACCATCAAAGGACACTTCTCCGTCCGTATAATCGTACAGACGAAGTAGACAGCGCCCTACTGTCGACTTGCCGCTTCCCGATTCGCCAACAAGACCAAAGGTCTCACCCTTACGGATCTGGAAGCTGACGCCATCCACCGCCTTCAGCACATCCGTATCGCGTCCCCAGATGTCTTTACCTTTGGAGAAATGCTTCTTGAGATTCTTCACGTCGACCAATATTTTGCTCTCACTCAAGCGAACGTCCCTCCTTCCACACCTACGGATACCTCACCATCAGCCAGCCAACACATCGAGCGATGTCCAGGAGACAGTTCGAATACCGGTGGCCGCTCCGCGCAGCGAGCGAACGCATGCGGGCAACGGTCCATGAACGGGCAGCCGGGCGGAGGATTCAGCAGATCCGGCGGTGAGCCTTCGATCGGCACCAGGCGTTCCTTTGACTTGCCCCCATTCTTCGGAATAGAGCGCAGTAAGCCTTTGGTGTAAGGATGCTGCGGACGGTAAAAGATGTCCTCCACCGTGCCCTCTTCCATGATCAGTCCGCCATACATGACAATGACCCGGGTGCAGACTTGGGCCACTACGCCCAAATCATGGGTTATTAGCGCGACTGCGGTATGCGAATTACCCTTCAGTTCCTTGAACAGATCTAGAATTTGCGCCTGGATGGTCGCATCCAGCGCCGTTGTCGGCTCATCCGCAATCAAAAGCTCTGGCTGGCAGGAAAGCGCCATCGCAATCATCACCCGTTGCCGCATCCCGCCGCTGAACTCATGCGGATATTGCTGTAAGCGCTGCTCGGGCTGACTGATCCCGACCTGACGCAGCATATTAGCCGCTTCCGCCAGCGCTGCTTCTTTATTTAATCCGCGGTGTCTGCGGATCACTTCCGTCAATTGCTGACCGATTCTTTTGACCGGATTCAGCGAGGTCATCGGGTCTTGAAAGACCATCGCGATCTGATTGCCGCGCAGTTTTCTCCACTGCTTCTCGGGCAGCTTCAGGAGGTTCTCACCGCGGAAGTTGATATTCCCCGAGGTGATTTTGCCAGGTGGTGTGATCAAAGACATAATTGCCTTGGCTGTCACGCTCTTGCCGCTGCCGGACTCGCCGACAATACCCACGGTCTCCCCGGCATCAATATGAAAGCTAACACCGCGCACGGCCTGATTCTCTCCATCCCGCGTGGAGAACGAAACCTTCAAATCTTCAATAGACAGTAGACGTTCCGTCATGATGTCTCCACACTCCTATCTCTTGATCAGCTTCGGTTCAAAGCCAACCCGCAAAATATCGCCCAGTATATTAAAGCTCAGTACGGTCAAAAGGATCAGCAGACCCGGGAACACCGCCAAATATGGCGCCTGCGCGATATACCCCTGCGCATTGTTCAGCATGCTGCCCCATGTGGCATTCGGAGGCTGTACCCCAAAGCCCAAAAAGCTTAAGGAAGACTCCATCATAATCGCCGAAGCGATGTTATTCGTAGCCCCTACAATGATGACCGGGATCAAGCCCGGCATAATATGCTTCAAGATGATGCCGAATGCACTTTGACCCGAGGCCTTGGCGTAAAGTACAAATTCCCGTTCCTTCAGGGTCATCGTCTCTGCCCGGATGACCCGGGCGATATGCATCCACATCAGTAAAGCTATAATGACAATAATATTGCCGACGCTCGGCTTCAAAAATACGCTGAGCAGCAACAGGATTAGAAAGGTCGGTATCGACAATATTACATCCAGCATGCGCATCAGGAGGTTATCCAGCCAACCGCCGAAGTAACCGCTGATTACACCTACCGTGACGCCAATGCCAGTCGCGATAATCATGGCAGTGAAGCCAACTAACAAGGATACACGGCCCCCGTACAGTGCTCTGGCGAAATAATCACGCCCGAAATCATCGGTTCCGAACCAATGCTCTGCACCGGGTGGGGTCAAACGTGCCATTACATTCAGCGCATTCGGATCATGACCGGATAAGAACGCGAAGATCGAGGCAAGCGTGAACAGGATCAGAAGGATAAGGGCAGCGACACCCATACCGTTTCCCAGCAGCTCACTTCCGACATTTTTCCATTTACTGCGATTCATGAGGTCACCTCGTTAGTTTAATTCGCGGATCCACGAAGCTGTACAGGATATCCGCCGCCAGATTGCCTATAATCAGCATCAGAGAAGAGAATAAAGTGATACCCATAATAACAGGATAATCCATCCCTCGTACTGCAGTCATACCTAGAGAGCCAATGCCGGGCCAGGAGAATACCGTCTCCGTAACAATCGCTCCGGCTACAAGATCACCCATAGACATCCCGAGCAGCGTAATTACGGGTAGCAGTACATGCTTCATGACATGGCGGAACAGCACTGTAGTCTTCGAAGCTCCGAAGGCATATTGAATCTGCACGTACTCTTCTTTTAGCTGACCAATTGTACTAGAACGAATATACCGCACGTAACTGGTCAGGAATCCAAAAGCCAGCACCGTACAAGGCAGAATTCCATGCTTAAAGACATCTGCCGCCGACTCCACGCCAATAGTACGCATCCCCATACTAGGAAGCCAATGAAGCTTGATCGCGAATAAATAAATCATCAGAATAGCCAGCCAGAAGAGCGGCACGGAAATCCCGATATACGAAATAAAGTTAATCAGCTTATCCACCCAGCGGTTACGGTTCGCTCCGGCCAGAAGGCCGAGCGGAATTGCGAGCAGCACGGCCAGAGCAATGGCGCTTCCCATCAAACCGGCTGTAGCCGGCAGGCGCTCCAAAATCTGGTCCAGCACCGGTTGGTGGTTGATCAGTGAATAACCAAGATTACCTCGCAGTAATTCTTTAAGCCAGATGAAATATTGAATGTAGGCCGGCTTGTCCAGTCCCAAATTATGCCGGACACGCTCAATGTCCTCAGCATGCATATTCGGGGTGACGAAGGAAAGCACCGGGTCTCCCGGCGCCAGCTTGATCATGAAAAAGCATACCACTGATACGAAGAACAATAGCGGTACAGTTTGCAGCAATCTACGGACGATGAGTTGTCTCATACGTAAACTCTCCCAGCTCATATCGGCAAAAAAATAAGCTGGATTAACCAGCTTATTTTTTCCCGTTCTTATTTAAGGTAGATTTTAGACAAATCTTCAAAAATAACGACAGGCTTCAATACTGCTTCTTCAATGCCACCATATTGTTTAGAGACAGCTACGATGGTCTTGGTATACGCAATAGGGTAGATCGGCGCATCTTCAGCTACGATCTCCTGTGCTTTTTTGTAAATCTCTCCGCGCTTAGCAGCGTCAGCTTCACCAGCACCTGCTTCAAACAATTTGTCTACTTCAGGATTGTTATAATGCGAGTAATTGGAATTCCCGGTAGAGGTGTACAGAATACTGTATGCATCCGGGTCATAACCCATGATATATCCAGCCAGAGCAAGTTCAAAGTCTTTAGCGTCCTTATCGATGAATCGTTTGGAGTATGCGGAAGCATCAATGCTTTGCAATTCCACATCCACACCGATCGCTTTCAGCTTTTGTTGCACATACAAGGAAACTGCTTCTTGTACCTTGTTACCGCTCGTTGTCATAAATCTTAGCTTCAAGTTGCTTACACCAGCTTTGTCCAGCAATTCTTTGGCTTTGGCTGCGTCATTATCGTACGAAGTGACGTCATTCGTGAAGAACAGGCCATCCGGTGTCAGGAACGATTTTGCCGGTTCAGCATAATCAGTAGATGTATAGGCTGTCTGGATCAACTCATCGCGGCTCAGTGCCAGGGATAGAGCTTCGCGTACTTCTTTCTTAGCAAGAGCACCTCTGTCGCTGTTGGCGTTGAATAGCAGGTATGCCAGACGTCCTTCGCTGTAAGGCAGAATTTCAAAGTTATTTGTCGCTTGGAATGTAGCTACGTCTTGCGGATCAAGATACTTCACGTTGATCTCGCCGTTTTGCAGCGCAAGGTTCGCACTGTTAGTGTCTTTAGCAATCCGATACGTTACGGAATCCAAATGTGGTTTACCGCCAAAGTAATTATCGAAGCGTTCCAATGTCAGGTACTCACCGGTTTTGTATTCTTTGAATTTGAATGGACCGGAGCCGACTGGAGCGGCGTTTTTAGGGCTCTTCTCGATGTCAGCCTCGTTCTCAAAGATATGCTTTGGAATCGGGCTGATTTGTACCAATGTAGCTTCAAAAGCCGGTGCAACTTGTGGAAGCTTGAACTCAACAGTCAGATCGTCCACCTTAACTGCTTCAATCGGCTTGCCACCGATAATCAGGTTGGATCTCAAAAGGCTGTTCTGCTTCTCGTCCAAAATGCTGTTGATGGTGAACACAACGTCGTCAGCTGTAAGCTTCTCTCCGTCATGCCAAGTCAGTCCGCTCTTCAGCTTCAATGTATAAGTAAGGTTATCTGCGGATGGTGTCAGGCTGTCCGCCAGATAAAAAGTTTTCTTCCCGTCATTCACTTGGAACAATGGTGCATACAGCGCTTGGTCGATAGTCAGGCTGACACGGTCGCCCGCATAGTTCGGGTTCAGGATGACCGGATCGGCAGCCACTCCAATAATTAGATTACCGCCGTCTTTTGGTGCACCATTATCAGCAGGCTGCTGCGTTTCCGCAGGTGCATTACTTGCAGCAGGTGCTGCGTTATTTCCGCCGGAGCATGCACTCACCAGGAGTGTCAATAATATTACACCGATAAAACCAGTTAGTCGTTTACGCATGTTTCTTTCCCCCATATCTCTCTATTGAATCCTCAAGATGTTTTTTTAATTATACATCGGAATACTAGGGATTACAATGGATGTATTTTCACATAAATGTAACAAGAAGGAAATTAGTAACTAAGTGTACTAACCTTACCTTTTGTAACGACACCCTTAGGTTATTGTACATCATTTGCATCAATTTTAAAATACGCTGACCACACCACAACCCTATATTGCTCCATTATTCAGGTTTTAATTAAAGAAAAAAGCGCCTCATGAAAAAAAAGGGTCAACGTTCACGTTTTCTAAATATATTAAACCAAACGCAAAAATGTATTTAGAGAACGGGAGGACCTTATGATCACAATCAGTTTGTGTATGATCGTAAAAAATGAAGAGGATACCTTGGGTCGCTGCCTGAGCTCCGTGGCCGATGTGGTCGATGAGATCATCATTGTCGATACAGGGTCGACAGACGCCACACAAGAGATTGCCCACAAGTATACGGAAAAAGTGTTTGATTTTGAATGGATTCATGATTTTGCTGCCGCCCGCAACCATGCCTTCGCACAAGCGACGAAGGAATATATCCTGTGGCTGGATGCCGACGATGTCTTCAAGGATGTGGACCGTGAACGCCTCCGCGCTCTCAAGAAGTCGCTGGACCCAGCGGTCGATTCCGTAACCATGAATTATCACCTCGCCTTTGATGAACAAGGAAATGTAGTGTCCAGCCTGCGGCGCAACCGGCTGGTCAAGAGAAGCAATGGCTTTCGCTGGATCGGCGCTGTCCATGAATATCTGGAGGTTAACGGGAACATCATCAACAGCGATATCGCCGTTACCCATAGCAGCATTCATCATGACAGCGATCGAAATCTGAATATTTATGAACAGAGGCTGGCTGGTGGGGAACAATTCTCGCCCCGGGACTTATATTACTTTGCCAATGAGCTACTGGACCACAGCCAGTATGAGCGGGCCATCAGCTACTATGGGCAGTTCCTCGCGACGGAGCTTGGCTGGATTGAGGATAACATCGCCGCCTGCGGCAAGTTGGCGGACTGCTACCACGGGCTGAAAGATGAGGACCGGGCGCTGCAAGCCGCACTTCTGTCCTTCCGGTATGATCAGCCGCGCGCGGAATTCTGCTGCCGGATTGGATACCATTTTCTCAATAAAAATAATATCAACGCGGCCATCTTCTGGTATAAGGCAGCCGCTGCAGATCAGCCTTCTGGCGAGCAATGGGGACTGCGCAACCTGGCCTGCTCTACCTGGCTGCCCCACCTTCAGCTCTGCGTCTGCTATGACAGAATCGGCCAGCATCAGCTGGCTTACGCCCATAACGAGGCGGCTCGGACCTACCGTCCCAGTGACGAACGTATACTGTTGAACAAGGCTTATCTGGAGGGCGTCCTGAATCCGCAGCCACAAGCGGAGCCGGAAAACACCCAAGGAGATGACATATGAGCGACAACCAACCTACCCGTGTGCTGCTTGGCAGCCCCATTCATCAGAAAGCGCCTGTATTGCAGCAATTTCTGGAGTCACTCGGCCGCTTGAAGTCAGAAGGAATCCAGCTTGATTTCTTTTTTATCGATGACAATCAGGATGAGCAGTCCACTGAATTACTCAAGATGTTCCAGGGCAGTACAGACAATGTTCTGATTCAACCCTCTGGCTACAATGATGCTTATATCCGAAACGATACCACCCATTTCTGGAATTCTAACCTGGTCTGGAAAGTAGCCACCTTCAAGAACCTTATGATCCAGCGGGCTCAGATCCTGGGCTATGATTATTTATTCTTGCTGGACTCAGATCTAATCCTCCATCCCGATACGCTGAGTCATCTCATCAGCACGGAGAAAGATATTATCTCTGAGGTCTTCTGGACGCAATGGCAGCCGGGCACGATGTTCCAGCCCCAGGTCTGGATGCACGATGAATACAACCAGTGGGATCTTCTACCAGGCGAGCAGTTATCACCTGAAGAGACCAATCGCAGATTCTACGAATTCATTGGCAGACTGCAGGTTCCCGGAGTCTATGAAGTTGGTGGTCTCGGAGCCTGCACGCTCATCAGTAAAGCAGCCGTCATCAGAGGCGTCAGCTATGATCCTGTTAAGAACATCTCTTTCTGGGGAGAGGATCGTCACTTCTGTATTCGCGCCGCAGCGCTTGGCATTCCGCTGTTCGTAGACACGCACTATCCTGCGCTGCACCTCTACAGGGATAGTGATCTCAGCAAAGTTGATGAATTTGTGCAGAGCACATCGGGTGAGGCAGGCACACTACCAGTTAGCGACCCAGAGGCTCCCTCTCCGCAGGAGGATCCCACTGAACCTGGAGACTCCGCAGGATCGGAAAGCTCCACAAGCCCGGATCATTCCGATGGACCGTTAGGCTCTACCGCGCCAGAAGAATCCCAACTTATTGAGCAAGAACCCTCTATTCCAGCCCCCGTGAAGCGGCCCAAGCTGACCTTAGCTATGATTGTTAAGAATGAGGCGAACCGATTTCTACGACAGGTGCTGGAAGAACACCGTAAGTATATCGACGAAGCCGTAATTATCGATGATGGCAGCACGGACGATACGGCAGATATCTGCCTGGAGGTACTGGCAGGCCTTCCTGTCACTCTTGTACGCAATACGGAGTCCAGATTCAGCAATGAATATGAACTGCGCACACAGCTATGGCAGGAAGTAGTCCAAACTGAGCCGGAATGGATCCTCACCCTAGATGCCGATGAAGTGTTCGAGAATAGATTTCCCCAAGAGGTCGACGAATTGCTACGAGCGACAACGTCTGATCTGATCTGCTTCCGGCTCTATGATTTCTGGGATGAGAATCACTATAGAGATGACCAGTATTGGAGTTCCCACCACAGCTTCCGACCATTTCTGCTTCGATACAACAAGGATTTGAACTACACTTGGAAGAATTCACCGCAGCACTGTGGCCGTCTGCCGGAGAACGTGTTCGAAGTGCCCCATCAATTGAGCCTGCTACGTATTAAGCATCTCGGATGGTCCCGGCAGGAATTCCGTCTCCAAAAATTCGCAAGATACATGCACCTTGACCCTGAAGGTCAATATGGGTGGAAGGAACAGTATGTCTCCATCCTCGACGAGCAGCCTCATCTGGTACCTTGGGTGGAATAAACGAGGCAGCTAACTTTGGATGATGGTTACGCTGGGTACAAACTCACTGCAAAAACAAAGGCCAGCCGATCTGGGTTGGCCTTTTCACATGTCTTCGTTCTCCTTAGCTAATATTCACCTACATATCTTTCAAGTTATTCATGATCTAGCATGCTCAAGATTACCCGCCAAAGGTCTCATTCTCACCCTGAATAAACTCCAGGAACTCCAGAATAATCGTAGAGACCGCATCCTCCTCTGGCAAATGAATGAATTTGCTGATCCGCAGAATATCCTCTTCATATAAATTTATAAGCCGCAGCATGGCCTCGGTATTCCTTTGCTTAGCAGCACGCAGCAATTCTAGGATTTCACGGTCCGGGATAATTCCCGGATCATCTTTTGTTTCCATTTATTCACCCCCTGTTGACTGATATTCAGCTGCCGGGCGACCTCGGCTTCCGTCAAATCCTGAAAGTAAAGTTTATCTATAATGATCTTTCCCTGCGGAGGCAACGTGTCGATAAGCTGCCGGACCCAAACTTTCTCTTCTGAGGAAACCGCAAAGCTTTTACCGACAGAGGGATTATCATATAAGGAGCACTCCCGGCTCCTGATTTTTCTGGCTCGATACTGAACTCTCCATCCAATGCGATAAATCTCGCTTTTACATAATTCATAAACCGACGTCTGCTTGTCCACAATTAAGACTCTCCTCTCTGGTGTTGTCTATAGTAGGGAAATTCAAGAGAATTTATTACAACTAAAACAGGAACATTTGTTCTTGTTTATAGTACCATTATTTAACTACATTGTGAAATGATCTGGGAATTCTCTGTTTCAAATGCACTGGTTGAGTGCTTTTTCAAAAAAAATAGATTTCCGGTTGTTATTCTCTATACGGGAGCACCTATATAAGTGAAGGCTATGACAGCCTATCCAACCTAAGGGAGCTGCTATGATGAAAAAAGTGCTGTATGTACCACTGGATGATCGCCCGGTGAACCTGGATGATGTCATTGTCCAAGGAAGATCTGCCGGCATCCATATCATTACACCGAAACTTGACGATATCAGGAACCGGCCGGATTCCGAGAAAACTTCCTCCGGCACCACACTGGATAGTACCTCTTCACCAACCTATGGTCATCCGGCGCATATCCGCCATTTCATTCTGAGCCATGCCGCATCGGTGGATGGCTTTATTATTTCGAGTGATATGCTGGCCTACGGGGGCCTGATCGGTAGCAGACGTCTTCGTACAAACGCTGGCGGGGCTTACCCGGACTATGATGACTCAACAACAAATCTGTTAGATGTTATTCGCCTTGTTAAGCAAGATTACCCGGACAAACCGGTGTTTGTGCTGGATACGATTATGCGACTGGCGACAACAGTGTTTACTGAGGGGCTCACTTTAGACGCCTATAATGAATCGCGTGGGCTTATGCTACAGCCAAGAAGAACTTTGACGGCGTTCGATGATATTTTGGAGGGGTATAACCTGTCCCCGGATTCCTCCTATGGAAATACCATTCATTTTGATAAAGAGCAGTACTATAACACTCGCCAGCACAAATTCAAATCCAACCGCTATATTCTGGAGTCTCTGGCGAAAGAGGGCTATATTGATTTCCTGGCGATTGGTGTGGACGACGCCAATACCCAAGGGGTGCAGATCAATGAGATCAAATACGTGGAAGGACGCATTCAGGCTTGGCTAGGGGGCGGAAGTAACGGTCAAAATCCGGATCGAGCCATCATTCTTCCAGATGCGGATGGATTGGGGCAAGCGCTGGTAGCTCGTATGGCGAACCTGCTATATCGCGGCGGGGCAAAGCCTGGTTATGCTGTACACTATTTCGGCCCCCATGGCTCTACTATTACCAGCGCTTATGAATATATGGATGTGCATCAAAATTTAGAGCGCCACGTGGACATCATCGGCGGCTACATGGTATCGGACGACCCTGCAGTGGAAATCGTCGCGATTACTGCAGCAGATCAACTCCCCGCAGCTCTGAACAGAATCACCGCCAACAGTGAGCAGTGTATTCCGACCATCGTCATTGATTTCGTCGACTTGGGCAAAGGCAATCCTGCAGTGACAGAAGCCCTACTGGGCAATGAACACACAGGCCGTCTTCTGGGATACTGTGCCTGGAATACTGCCGGTAACAAAATGGGGATCGCCCTCGGCATGGGTCAAGCCAGGTATGCCTACCTGGTGACAGAAACGAATGAAACCGCCCTTAAGGCAGCCATGAATGCTCACGGGTCATTGCTATTCAAACGCTTTTTGAAAGACTATTACTATAAAACCGTCGCCATCGTTCTGATCCGAACCTATTCCAGAGATCATTCCTTATATACCAATACTTCAACACTTGCCGATCAGAATATGCTGCTGTTCAACTCACCTGCCGATTATACCCATATGCAAACTGTCCTGCGGGAGCAGATGCAGATCCATACCGCCACTCTTGCTGATAAAGCGGCTTTTCAAGCCAGCAACTCAGCGATTCTCCAAATCTGCGGCTCCGACTGGACTTATGCTGAATATGCCTGCGCGATACTCCCATACGAGAACCCGGACTTTATCTGGGGCCGTGCCTTTGAAATTACGTTAAGTCCAGTCCTGAACCTGGAATAACGTCATTCTTTCCACTCCAAATCCAAATAAAGCAGCCCGCTCCATGAAAAGTGGAACGGGCTGCTGCTCATTATGTCCATGAAAGGATTTTCTCACAACATAGATATGGAGCTTTACGGAACGGAAAAGTGATAACACCTATCGGCTCATATCCGGCGCACCGGTACATCCTGACAGTATCTTTCTATTCGTATTTGGACATCATTCGAGAGAGCTTTGTTACCATCTCACTCACCAATTCTGCTGGTTGTTGGACGGTTGCCTCATGGCCCAGGCCGATCATAAAGTCAGCCAGGAAAGCAAGGTCATGCTTCGGAACCTCTCCTTCCAGCCACCCGGTGTCATCGTCACGGATATGCAGCTTGGAGACCAGCCATAGTTCCGCTTCACATCTCTGAACCCCTGCCTTACCCAGCTCGACAAACAGTGGTATGGTCTCCGTCTCCTTGTGCAATACTTCCTTCCGGTTGCCCAAATGGACATCCCGCAAATCCATCGGTGCAAGGCCAGAAGTATCCAAATCCACGGAGTACATTCTATCGCAGCGGAAGACCCTAATGCCCTCACGGAGAAAACAATACGCGGGACAGTACCATAAGCCATTATGGGCATAGACTCCTATGGGCTGGATCTGCCGCTGCGAATGTTCTCCCTTCGCTTCATATTCAATGGTCATCACCCGCTGCCTGATCGCTCCTTCCAGCAGCATAGATAGATAAGGGGACTCTGTTTGCCGCACAGGGGTCACAAGATCGAAGCGATTCTTCACCTGGTCAATACGGTCTCGCACCTCGCTGGACATGTGGTGGTAGAACTTCTGAAGCGCTGACGCAGACTCCTCCTTAAAGGGTAACGAAGTATAGTGACGCAAGGCATGGCTGGCAAAAAACAGGGCAACTGCTTCCTCCTCCGTAAAGGCAATGGGCGGAAGAATGCTTTCTCTCAACACTTGATAACCACCGTGTGGCCCCACTTCTGAATACAGAGGAACACCCAGCTCGCTAAGCTCCTGCAGATCCCGCAGGATGGTCCTTGTAGAGACTTGGAATTCCTCGGCGAGTTCCTTGACGGTAAATCTCCGTTTCCGGTTGACGGTCATCATTAGCTCCAGTAGCCGTTTTGATTTTGGCATATGACCGACTCCAATAATTTTTTATTAGTGACAAGAGTTGTCACTATTAGACTCTACAATAAGATTACAGCCAGAACAAGAAGTCCAACACACCATAATTCAACCTAAGGAGATGTATAAGAATGTCTTTTCAATTAATTCCCTACATTATGCTTGACGGTCAGGCGGAGGAAGCCATCCAATTCTATGAACAAACTTTAGGCGCCAAACTGCTGTTCAAACAAACTTTTGGTGAAGGCCCGCAGAACCCCGATTCTCCGCTGAAGGCAGAGGAAGCAGCACTCGTCGCGCACGCCATTCTGAAGATCGGCGACACGCAAATTTTTGTGGCCGATTGCATTCCAGGGTTAACACTCCAAGAGGGCAACCTCTTGACGATCTGCCTCACCACCGATGATAGCCATCAGGCCAAGCAATTTTACCAGACCTTACAACAAGGGGGGCAGGTTATTTTGCCGCTGGAAGAGGCTTATTTCAGTCCGGCTTACGGGATGGTTAAGGATAAGTTCGGCGTATCCTTTCAAATTTTCACCAAACGGCAATAGCAGTAGTATAACCACCTTTAAGCCCTCCCTTTTTCAATCAGACAAAAGGGTCGCGATCTTACCTTAACAGCACCTTAACTCAAAGCCCCGGGATTAATATAATGATAAGATTCAGTTACGCACGTGTTAACACTCATCGGATAGACTCACTTATGAAACCAGCGATAAAGGAGAGGAACCGATGAACGATTTTATTAGTAAAAAAAGCCTGCTGCTGTTAAGTTTTGTTAGCTCATTAAGTGTAGGTTCACTTGTCGCCTCAGCTTCGGCAGATTCCGTCAAGCCTGACACCGCACCCGTAAGTTCTGCCACGAAAGTAGCTGCAGTGAGTTCGAAATCACAGCTCCAGGCTTCTTATTTCAAACCGGACCAACTACTGCAACTGCTGCAGCAAGAGAAATATGAACGTATCTATGGGCAGACGATCGACGCATTCAAGCAGGCGTTCCCGCTTCAGGAATTCAAGCAAATAGCCCGCTTGTATCACAGTAACGTCACATCCTATAAATTGAAGAGTCATGTATCCTTGAACAGTACCAACTACTATGCCTGGACGGACCCTAAAGACGAAAAAACGATCCAAGCGATGTTTAACAGCAAAAATCAGCTCGAGTTCCTGATCTTCGATACATTGAAACTGTATCCTGAGACCGATGCTAAGCTTACGCAGACGACTTTTCAGCTCCCCTTTAAAGGGAATTGGTTTGTCTTCTGGGGAGGACCCAATGAACTGATCAACTACCACTATGGAGCTGAGCAGCAGCGATATGCGTATGACCTGATTGTCGTTAACAATGGCTTCAGCTATAAAGGTGATCCTACCAAAAATGAAAGCTACTACGCTTTCGGTAAACCTATTTATGCTGCCGCAGCAGGCAAGGTAGTGAAAGTAGTCAATAACATTCATGACAACACCCCTGTCGGAACGGAGAATACGAAGGAGATTGCTGGAAATCATGTTATTATCGATCATGGCAATGGAGAATTCAGCTATTATGCTCATCTGCAAAAGGGTTCGGTCAGCGTCAAAGTCGGCGACCAGGTGAAGGCTGGAGATCTGCTAGGTAAATGCGGCAACTCAGGTAACTCCAGTGAAGCGCATCTGCATTTCGAGGTAGCCAACAGTGCGGAGCTGTACACTACGAAGTCCCTGCGCGTAAACTGGAAGGACGCCGATGATTACGAACAAGGCACCTATATCAAAGCGCCTTAACGATCAAAAAAAGAAGCAGCTCAGATATCCTGAGCTGCTTCTTTTTGCATAACCCCCGCCATGCTGCTTCCCTCATAGCAAGCTTTTCAGTTCAAACGGTCTGGGGATTGTTAGGTACCACAGACTTCCGTGATTTCTTTCTCCACAAATAGAAGGTCAAGGCGGCATAGAAGATGACAACGACAAGTCCCATATCCCCTGCAATCACCGAGGAAGCTGCAGATTGGCTGACAAACAACGAAGTCATGATCAGGCAAAACAGATTGTGGCTCGTATGAAGCATGGACGCCGTCCATACGCTTCCCGTGCGCAGCCGCAAGGTGCCAATGACCGGGGCAAGGAATACTGTACTGGCTACTGTAAAGGGAAGGATGATCCACAGTTTCTCCCCGGCATGGTACTGCGCAGTATTTATAATGATGGGGAAATGCCATATCCCATGCACCAGACCATTCAGCAGCATGGCTTTTTTCTTCCCCAGACCCAACATGCGCGGAAGCAAATATCCTCTCCATCCCAGCTCTTCGCCCATAGATTCCATAATCGTAGCCTTCACATAGAGAACCACAAGCACAATCGGGAACACCTTCCAACTAATCCCTTGAAAATCTGCTGGAATAAACAGCTTCGATAGTCCTGTCAGCAAGACTATTCCATAACCGAGCACAACTGGGATCACCGGTACGAGCAATGCGAAAGCCCACCCTTTTCTCCCCAATTTGTTCAGACCGAGACTGCCCCAACCCGCTCGTGAATATCCGTCCCGGGTAACGACCAGCATCATCAGCAGCACAGAGAACGCAGGGGTCATCATATACAAAAATCCGTTCATTCCCGGCACAAGGCTGAATCCAACGGCCAGTACCAGAACCATGATTGTGAACACGACAGCTTTAGTGGAATCCTTTAAATCAGTAAACATGGGCGTCATCTTCCTTCATATAGTAGTGGACTGCTTCATTCCTCTCTTATGAATTCAGAATACCCTTGAAAAGTAATACTCGGTTAGTGACGTTCGGCTATAAAAAGTAATGCGCATATAAAAAGCCGGCGGATGACCGGCTCATAAATTGTTATGAGATCACAGGTATACATTGTGTTCTTTTACAAAAGCCCTTCCTCAGCTGCCTTACGCATGGCCGAAGCCCGGTTTTGAACCCCCAGCTTGGAGTAGATGCTGGAGATGTAATTCTTGACGGTTCCTTCGGACAAGAACATGCGCTCAGCAATGAAGCGGTTCACCAGCCCTTCCGAAATGTATTGCAAGACCTGGAGCTCGCGTTCTGTCAGTCCATGAAGTGAATCCTTGGTAGGCTCGGAGGTCTTGGTCTCTCGACTACCAGAGATATGCTGTGAGAACAAGGCGCGGGCCACCTCCTGGGTAATCATCGTCTCGCCCCGATGAACGAGCTCAATCGCATTCGCCAGATCCATCGGATCAATGGCCTTCAGGATATATCCCTCTGCACCGGCATTTAGCGCGGCCACCACATAGTCAACCTCCTGAAAGGTCGTCAGGATGATGATCCTGATCTGGGGCCACCGTTTCTTAATGATTGCCGTAGCCTCTACCCCATCCATAACCGGCATATGAATATCCATCAAAATCACATCTGGCTAAAGACTTCCCGCTTGCGCAATCGCCGTCTGCCCGTTCTCGGCCATGCCTACAACTTCAATTCCCGGAGTCATACCGAGGACAATTCCTAGGCTTTTGCGGATCAAATCCTGATCCTCTGCAATCAGCAGTTGAATAGCTCCCATAGATTATGCTCCCTCCCTTCCAATCTCCGGCACCCTACGAGGCCGAACCGGTACTGTACAGTCTACCAATACTCCTCCAACGTCTCTTACAGCAATCTCCAGTCTGCCATTCAGATTCGCCACCCGTTGTTCCATGGCTTTCAATCCGAATCCATGGATCAGCTCACCAGTCCCTTCAATCCCTCTCCCATTGTCCTCGATCCTTAGAGTGATAAAATCAGCCCGGGTAATGAGCTTTAAAGACACTTCGGAAGCTGCCCCATGTCTCTTGGCATTGGTCAGTGATTCCTGAAGACAGCGAATCAGAACCAGCCGCACCTGCTCCGATGTCTCTACTGTGGTACCGTCAGTCTCCAGTGTCACCTTCATTCCCGTATGCTGCTCGAATTGCCGGGCCACCTGGCTCAGCACATCCGAGAGAGAGTGAATTTGCGCCTCCGGCGCAATCCCGTGAATATGCTGCCTGATCTCGTCCAGTCCGGTTCTCGTCATCTGCAGCAGCTCGGCCAAATTCTTCTTGGCCTCTTCAGGGTCCACATCTATCAGATAGCGAACAGCATCCATCCCCATTATGGTCGCAGTAAAGGTATGACCCACCGTGTCATGCAAGTCACGCGACAGACGGTTCCGTTCCTCTGCCAGGGTAAGCGATTCAATCTGACTAGCATAAACCTCAAGGGTTGCGTTCTGTTCTTGAATGATATCGTACATCCCGTTTATTTTATGATAGGAATGGACCAGCTTCTGAAAACAAAATCCGATGCCGAGAAGGACCAACAGATTGGCTGTAGCATCGATAAATTCGGCACGCGGCATCTCCCGCACCCCGCCAGACAGCAGGACCGGGAGGAAGAAGGCGGCCAGGAGCGCCCCCGCTGTGGGCCAGCCCATACATAAATAGCCGAGTGTTAAAAAAGGTACCTGAAAAAAAGCAAAGACCGTCTCTCTCATTTCTGGAAGAATCAGAAACAGTCCGCCTGTAATAAGCAGCTCCGCTGCAACCGGGAGATAACGGGGCACGTTTCGAAGCATATAGAGACCAAAGGGAACGCAGCTCGACAGCAAATATCCCGCCGCCCCCAACCAAAAAAGCACACCGTGGCTCCCGATACTGAAGTGAAGGCCCGAGATGCCCAGCCCTCCCCACACCAAACGAATTCCAAGGACCACATAGTCCAGCCAATGCCGGGGTTGTCTAAGCACAGCCAAACGGGTCACACCCTTCTTTTTCATTTTTCTGTAAGTATAAGTCAATAACCCCGGCAAATCTATATCATTCATGCTATCCGAAACCACCATTTGACGATGAAGAGAACAGCAGACAATAAGTGATATAATAGAAGAAGATAACGCAACAACTATATATTACGGGAGAACAAAGCGATGCAATCTACTATAGATGCCATGGATGATGAGCAGTGGGACAAGCTCATTCAGGATGTGGCGTATCTTTTTGATGATCTGACGCTCAAACGTGGATTTCAATATTATAAGCAAAAACGTGTCCGGCCGTTTGCGGTGACCGATGACCACAAAATCATCACGCTCGTTGAAGGGAACGATGACTACTCCGTGACCATCGATCTGGACAATCTCGGCCACAGCCGCTGCGAATGTCCTGTCAAAGGCCCCTGCAAGCATATGGCTGCTGTGCTGATGCATTATGCAGACATGCAAAATCGTTCCGTGCAGATGCTAGCGAACGCCAAGGCCGCCGCCTCCCTGCATCCCCCAGCCAGTCCCAAGCTTCCTCCCGGGGCCGCCTCAATGCTAGCACGGCAAGATCTGCTTAAAGAACAGGCAGACCGGATGCCCGATGCCGGAGTTGCGGAGTGGCGCGAGTACTGTGTAAGCTGCATCGCACCACTGGCTCACACGAGCCGGACGCCGGGTTATGCCGAGAAAGCCATCGCTGCCATTCTGAAATACAAACCATCGATGTCTCCGGCTACAGAGAAGCTGTTCTTACTTCATGCCCACCTCTTTGTGCTGGAAACGATAACTAAACCCCAGGGTGCGGCGCAAGGTGCGTTCGCTTCCTCCATGGGCTACTTCGCCCATCTGACTGTCACGGAGCTGCAGGATTCCATCGGGCAGCTCCTGACCAGCGGCCTGCCGCTGAAGGTCGAATCACAGCAATGGCCTCGTGCGACGGAAATTCTGGCCTATCTACGGATGCAAATGCTATCAGAGCCACGCGGCCGTTCCCGTGAGCAGCCTTATTTCCGTATAGCTTATGAGCTGTACTGGAAATATTGGCTCGAACCCAACCTCAGCGACAACAAGCTATACGAAGAGGAGATTGCTCAGCTACGTGCAGCAGAGACAGAGCTCGGCACTTCTCTCTCGCGACATGCCTGGCTGCTGGCGCAGAGCCGGATGTATTTCTACCTCGGGGATGATCCTCCCGCTTGGGATCATCTTCGCACCGCTGCGGATACCCCGGCTCTACAACCAGAAGACTTGCTCGGCTTCCTAGAGCCCTTATACAACACCGGGGATTGGGAACGACTGGTGAACTGGCTAACCCAGACCGGTCCGCTGCTCGGTAGCCGAATCTACGGTAATTTGAAGGATTATTCGACCTACTGGGATGCGGCCGTTGCCCAGCGACCGGAAAGCGAGCCATTGATGTGGAGCACCCTGAGCGAAATGCTGCCTTTGGCCGGTGAGATCTATAGCGAGAAACTGATCATCTATGAGAAATGGCAAGCCTGGATGGACTACCAGCTTGCAAACGGTAAAGAGCCTGCGGACTTCCGTGTTCGGGACCTTCAGCCGCTGGAGAAGCACGCACCGGAAACGCTGCTCCCCTTCTACCATCAGGCTGTAGAACGATTCGTACTGGACAAGAACAGGCAAAGTTATAAAGCCGCAGTTAAGTTATTGAAGCGGCTATCCAAGCTATACAAGAAAATGAAGCAGGAGGAGCGCTGGGAGCTGTACATGCATTCGTTCTCCGTCCGGAATAGCAGGCTGCGCGCCTTGCAGGAAGAGCTTCGGAAAGGAAAGCTAATCACATGAGCATCAATATGCATTTGAATGCGATCACCGTGAAGCTTGCCTTGAGCGAGTACGGCGATGCCTTAATATTTGGGATTAACGAACGGGATGATTATGTTCCTGGTCTGACCCTCAAACAGCGATTGTTCGCCTGGCATGAACCTTCCTTCTATGGTACAGAGCTGGCGGTGCGGCAGGTGGAGGATGTGGAACTGGTGATTCTTCCTGCAGAGCAGGTAATCCCGTTCTTCGCAGAGCTTAAGCTTCTGAGCCATGTACATTGGGTCTGGGAAGGCAGCGCTGCCCGGCTTAATGTACTGGCCCCCCTACTGACGGACTGCCTGAACGGGAAAAAGTATATTCCAAGTCTGTCCGCCTATCGGAAAGGGCAGTTGCAATGGACCTGGGAAGACGCCGCGCTTGTACGCATCGCCACAGACCGAAACGAATCGTCTACTCTACGCCAGATGCTTACTGAGAATTCCGAGTTCACGGAAGGACTACGTGCAGCCTTCTCAGCAGCGGTGTTTCAGCGATATTACGGAACTGAAGCTGCGGCTGGCGATTTGCGCAGCGAATACCCACTGCTGTTCGATAAAAGCGGCTCAGGCGCGGCAGGGATGGATGAGGCCTCCTGGCTGATCTCCATCGGCTGGAAGACCGACACCGCCCCATTCCGCCCAGCACTGCAATTGCTGGAGCCGAAAAGGGATGATCCGCACTGGGTGCTGAGGCTTGTCCTGCAGGACAAGTTTGACGAGTCCGTGCTGGTACCGATACAGCTGAGCGGCGTGGGCGAAGCCGCCGGGAAGTGGCCTGCGACGTGGACGCCCCATGTCCGCGAACGCGCCGCAGGCTGGCTCACCCGCCTGCGCGCCAGCCTGCCAGGCGAGCAGCTCTTGGACGGCGCCGATGTGCTAGGCGCGCCGCTTAGCAATGAGCTGGCCTGGCGCTTCTTGACGGCGGACAGCCGCCGGCTGCTGGAAGCGGGCTGGCAGGTGCTGCTCCCGGCGTGGTGGGAAGCCGCCAGCCGGAAGAAGCCGCGACTGCGCGCCAAGGTCAGCTCCGGCGAGGGCGAGCGCAACGGCCAGTCGCTATTCGGGCTGGATTCGCTGATCGACTTCGATTGGCGAATCTCCATCGGCGACGCGGACCTCTCGGAGTCCGAGTTCGCCGAGCTGGTCGCCCGGGGCGAGCGTCTGGTCCGCTTCCGCGGCCAGTGGATTTCGCTCGACCCCACCCTCCTGGCCCAGATTCAGCGGGCCATGGCTGGCATGGACAAGTCGCAGGGCTTGTCCTTCCAGGATGTTCTGCAGCTTCATCTCCTGAATGCAGGTGATGAAGCCGAGAACGCTGAAGCCGCTGAAGAGCAGCTTCAGGAAGAGGCCTCACGGCTCCGCTTGGAGGTGGAGCTGAACGAGCACTTGCTCGGCCTGATCGGCCAGCTCGGGCAACAGGCCCAGTGGCCGAAGCCCGAGGTGCCGGCCGGCCTTAAGGCCGAGCTTCGCAGCTACCAGCACGACGGCTTCGCCTGGCTGGCTTTCCTGCGTCGCTTCGGGCTTGGCGCCTGCCTGGCCGACGATATGGGCCTGGGCAAAACGGTGCAGCTGATCACCTATCTGCTCCACCTTAAAGAACACTATACCGCCGCCTCCAAACAGGACGCGGCTGTCAAACGGGACCCCCATGCGGCCCCTGCGGATTGGCCATCGCTCATTATTTGCCCGACCTCGGTACTCGGCAACTGGCAGAAAGAACTGGCCCGCTTCGCCCCGTCCCTGAACGTTATGCTGCATTACGGCAGCAAACGTCTGGAAGCCGGCTACTTCTATGGAGCCGCTTCGCAGGCCGATGTGGTACTGACATCTTATGCCACGGCTTCGCTGGACCAGGAACTGCTGAAGCAGTTCACCTGGGGGTGCATTTGCCTGGATGAGGCGCAGAATATTAAGAACGCCCAGACGAAGCAATCGGTCGCCGTGCGCAGCTTCCCGGCGCTGCACCGGATTGCGCTGACAGGCACACCGATCGAAAACCGTCTCTCCGAGCTGTGGTCGATCTACGACTTTATCTCGCCGGGTTACCTTGGCAGCTCCAAGTCGTTCCAGGACCGCTTCAGCAATGCCATCGAGAAGGAGCATGACGAGCGCCGTACAGGTGAGCTGCAACGACTCGTCAAGCCGTTCATGCTGCGGCGCAAGAAGAAAGATCCGGCAATCCAGCTGGATCTGCCGGATAAGAACGAAATGAAGACCTATATTCACCTGACGGCAGAACAGGCTGCACTGTATGACCAGACCGTCAACGAACTACTGGAACGTGTGCAGAAGCTTGAAGGCATCGAGCGCAAGGGTGCTATTCTTTCGGCACTTACCCGGCTCAAGCAGCTATGTGATCACCCAGCACTGCTATCGAAGGAAGCCTTGCAGGAGATGGACGCCGATTCAGGAGAGATGGCACCGTTGAACGCCCCGGCCCTGATCGGGCGTTCAGCCAAACTGGAGCGCTTGATGGCCATGGTACGGGAGCTGCGCGAGGAGGATGAGCGCTGCCTCATCTTCACGCAGTATGTCGGCATGGGCCAAATGCTGCAGGCTGTGCTCCAGCAGGAGCTGGGAGAGCCGGTGCTGTATCTCAATGGTAGCACCTCCAAAACGTCACGCGATCGTATGATCGAGCGTTTCCAAGCTCCTGCGCGAACAGGTTCGACCGATGCAGCGTCCGATCAGCCTAACGTCTTTATCCTTTCTCTGAAGGCCGGCGGGGTTGGCCTCAACTTGACCGCGGCCAACCATGTGTTCCACTTCGACCGCTGGTGGAACCCTGCCGTTGAGAATCAGGCGACCGACCGGGCCTACCGGATGGGTCAGACCCGGGATGTTCAGGTCCACAAATTCATCTCCCTCGGCACGCTCGAAGAGCGTATTGATGAGATGCTGGAGAGTAAGCAGCAGCTTAGCGACAATGTCATCTCCAGCTCAGAAGGCTGGATTACCGAGTTGTCTACAGACGCGCTCAAGGACTTGTTTACCCTGCGCAGGGAGTGGATGGCGTAAAGTGGTGTGCCTATCCGTAAGCCCGTGAGGTTTTATCTTCTTGTACGCTACAGACATGGAGGCTCTCTTTCATTATGTAGAGCTTTGAAGTGAACCCGGGATCATACCGGGTTTGCCATAAATTAGTGCATGTGTTAGAATCGACTTAACTTTGATTGAACGGAGGGTTACGTGTGATAGACTTTATCCGAGTTCGTACGTTGCGCGGCTAATTGAATAGCGCTCAAGCTCTGCCCATGTGCAGAGGACTCAGGATAGGTCTGCCATTTTTAAAGGTAACCCACAGCTATGGACTGTCCGAAGAAGCTTCACGCTCTTCGGCATTCCGCCTTTAGGAACCTCCATAGTAACCCATGAACACAAGCATAGCCTGCTATCGCAGGGGAGATTTCACGCATCCACCCTCATGCGGAAGGTTATTTGTGTCCTGCATCCTATGGAAGACCAGGTCTCGCAGCGGAAGCACGTCTTCCCTTGGTTCCTTGTTCTGAAGTCCTCTACAGATACTGTAAGCACAGGCAGATGGCCTGTGCTTTTTTTGATTTTTATTTTTGCTGAATTTCGATTTTCACTTTTTGCTAAATAACGGAGGATGATTATATATGATGGAACCTACACAGCAGACCGCAATCATTGTTGGAGTCCAGCTTCAACAAGACCATAACTTCGCCTATTCCATGGAAGAGCTGCGCAATCTCGCAGCCGCATGCAATATCGAGGTTGTTGGGGAATTAAGCCAAAAGACCAGCCGGATCAACCCTTCCCATTATCTCGGGACTGGTAAAATCGGAGAGCTGAGAGCTTTAATGGAAGCAGCGGATACTGAACTTGTTATTTTTAACGATGAATTATCCCCTTCCCAAATCCGCAATCTGGAATCCACACTGGACCGACAGGTTATTGACCGGACAATTCTGATCCTCAACATCTTCGCCGAACGGGCCAAGACCAAGGAAGCCCAGCTCCAGGTGGAAGTAGCTCAGCTGCAATATATGCTCCCCCGCCTATCGGGTCTGCGTGAATCTCTGGGACGCCAGGGCGGTGGTGCCGGCATGAAGAACAAAGGTACCGGGGAGACGAAGCTTGAACTCGACCGGCGGAGAATCGAGGAGCGCATCACCGCTCTCCAGACTGAGCTTACACAGCAGGTAGCCCGGCGCCAGATTCAACGCAAGCAACGCCACAAGAATGAAATACCTGTGGTCTGTCTCGTTGGATATACCAATACCGGCAAATCCAGCTTGATGAACGCTATGGTTGAGACTTACCACCCAGGTTCCAACAAACAGGTATTCGCGAAGGATATGCTGTTCGCCACCCTGGAAACATCGGTACGCAGTATCGATTTACCGGATCACAAAACCTTTCTCTTGACGGATACAGTAGGATTCGTAAGCCAGCTACCTCACCATCTGGTCAAAGCCTTCCGCTCCACGCTTGAAGAAGTGACCGAAGCGGATCTGCTAATTCATGTCGTTGATATCGCTGATTCGCAGCACAAGCAGCATATGGCTGTGACGGAGGAGACCCTGAAGGCGCTTGGCGCAAATGAGATTCCGGTCCTCTACGCCTACAACAAGGCAGATTTGACAGAGCTGTCCTACCCGCTGGTTGAAGGGGATAACCTGTACTTGTCCGTGAAGCAGAATAAAGGCATCTCAGAATTGACAGAGCTGATCCGCAGTCATGTGTTCAATGACTATATGCAATGCGAGATTCTCGTGCCTTTTGACCAGGGACGTTTAGTCTCTTACTTCAACGAGAACGCTCATGTCCAAGCCGTCAGCTATGAAGAAAATGGTACCCGGATGACGCTGGAGTGTAAAATTGCAGACTTTGAGAAGTACCGTAACGATTTTGTCCAACTTTAAAAGTCAGAAAGACAAGACAGCCCTCCAATCTCTGATAGGTTGGGGGGAATGCTTGTCTTTCTGAGACCTCCTGAAAGGTGGATGTACCGGCCTGCACACGTTCATGACGTAGCGTAGCGCCGGTTTTTTGATGCTTTGCGATCTTGTTCATAGTTTAAAACTCGCTGGTTTATACCGATGTGGTAGGGAGGTCTGCCTTTTTATACATATAAATATACTGATGACCCCCAATTCTGGCGATAACCGCCCGGTCTGGACCTCTGACTCCAGAAGACGAACGGCTTTGCCCCTCGGATAATTTCCGCAAATACTCAAAGTCGGGATGAAAAGTCTCATCTAAGAGATACGCAGACGTTGTGCTTCCCGGTACCCTTTCCTCATTCAGCGCAGCAATGATGCCCTGCCCGGAGCTGATCCCGATGCCATGACCAAAATATTTTCCATTGCCCAGGACGATAACGTTCTCACCCTGCCACTCAGGTTTATTCGGATCATGATCGGGGTTCTTGAAATATTGCACATCGCCAGGATAGGCCTCCAGATTGTTATTAATAGTAGTGAGCTGCAAATCGTTATCATAATGCCAGTCATACAAGAGCAAATCATTGAAATAGGCGTTAAATACAGCGGGACCCAGCGCATCAAGGACGCCCTTGTATAGAATCACTACTGTAGCTGTTGCGCATTCAAATGCATAAAGATAACCGTGACGGAAAATGTCGTTGATCCCATCGGATGGCTGAACCCCTTTTCTCAGCTGTAGCCCGCCTTTGCTGGTTCGGGTCCAGTAATTCGGGTTGCCCCGAGTCGTCTCGAAGGAGGCAAACTCCGCTCCGCTAGCATCCAGCGCCCTTGCTGCATCCACAATGTGCTTTCTTGTCTTCAACTCGAATTCCAGTGCCGCCGGATTTTCGTACACATAGTTCTCCGGACTTCTCTGTTTCTCCGCCACAATCTCCCGCTCTACCCCGGACAAACCGGGCATGTTAATGTCGTTGATATCGCCACTCAAGAACGTAATCACTGCTGTACCTCCCATGACTCTGTATTCTCTAAAATATAGGTTATTGTACGTTGCAACTTCCATGGATGTGCAAAACAACCCTCCAGTAGCACTGCGCACGTGCAGGAACTGGAGGGTTGTAGTGTTGTTTTTAATGTTAGGTTAAATTATGCCGTACCAAGCACGATCTCATCGTCGTCGTTATCCGAATTGAAGGCCTCACGGTCAAATTCACCTTCCGAATTAGCAACCAACAGAGCTGTAACGGTAGTCCCTGTCGCATTCACGGCAGTACGTCCCATATCGATAAGTGCTTCTACGCCTGCCACAATCGCGATCCCTTCAAGTGGCAGTCCCAGTGCAGTTAATACAACTGTAGTAGAAATTACCGCAGGACCAGGAACTCCGGCTACACCAATAGAAGAAATAATACTAACAAGCACTAGAACTATGTAGTCCGTTACGGTCAAGTTGATACCAAATACCTGAGCAGTGAACACCGCTACAATTGCTGGCCAGATACCGCCGCAGGCATTGAAGTTCACAGATGCGCCAAGCGGAGCGATAAAGCTCGCAATACGCGGCGAGATATGCAAGCGCTTAGTGATAACTTCCAAGTTGACCGGAAGCGTAGCATAGCTGCTGCGAGTGGTGAAGGCTACAGCGATGGTCGGATAGATTTTGCGGAAGAACTTAATCGGATTAACCTTGGCTACGAAGAAGACCAAGCCACCGAAGATCAGTACAAAATGGATAATCAAGGCTACATAGGAGGTAACAATAACACTTCCGAGCTCTTGCAACGTCTCCCATCCGTAACGCGCCGTAATCGCGGCAATGAGTGCGAACACGCCATATGGTGTTAAGCGGATAATGAATTTGACGACCTGGTGCAGAACCAGGGTCAGGGATTCGATCAGATCACGTACAGGCTTTACTGCCTCCGGCTTTTTAGCACCAATCTTGATAATTGCTACCGCCAGGAAGACTGCGAAGATGAGCAGTGGAACCACCTTGCCAGTCGCTGCTTCATTCACCGGGTTAGAAGGTACGAGGTCGAGAATGACCTGCGAGAAGGTTGGAATCTCACGTGCAGTGAAGTCTGCTGGCACTTCCTGCTGGATACCTTGACCAGGGTTGAAAAGTAGGGCTACCGTCAGCCCTATAATAGAAGCGATTCCCGTTGTCCCCAGGAACCAAGCAAAGGTCTTGATACCAACTTTACGCAAATACTCCAGATTGGTCAGAGATGCGATACTGTTCAATACAAGAATGAATACAAGAGGAATAACAAGCATGCGGATCAGACTTACATAAATACTGCCGAAGGTGCTGATGGCCTTAGTCTCAAACTCCAGCTTTTGAAAGAGAATCCCGACCACAAGTCCAATTACCAAACCGATGATAACCCGGGTACCAAAACCTACCCGCTTGCGTGCCAGAAGAAATAAAATTCCAAAAACAACGATGGAAACTACAAATCCGTACCAGTTTGTTTGAATCGCCGAGAGTAGATTATTGTCTATATTCTTCATTCTTTCTAAAACCCTCCCATACCCCACTTATTTGATATGAATAATGAAAATAATGTATATTCAAAATCTATGAAAGTCAATGTAATAATATGTTAATCCTATTTAATTCCGATAATTTCGGTATGAAAAATAAATATTGATTGACAACTACTTTCGGCATTGAATAATATTAAAAACATCACACGATGCATGCATCATTTGCTGGATCACCAAAGGGATAGAATCAACTGGACAGCCAGAGATTCGAGTTAGAGCGCTAGGTATGCGTTCTCTTGAGTCTCTGGTTTTTTTATTGGCGTAAAAAAGGGGGGATGGAACTTTAGCCGATCAATCCAGCATGAGCATACATAACTAGCGGAGTAATGAGTCTACTGGACAGCCAGAGATTCAGCAGGTGATGTCATAGCACCACCTGCCTGAGTCTTTTTGCTGTTTCCGCTGGAACCCAGCTTGAAGGAATGGATATACACGTACTGCTCAAGACATGTTTTCGAAGCCAAATTGTTTTTCGCAAAACGCACTAAAAATAAGCCCGGAGGCGACAGGCTTAACCGTCTTGTCTGCCTGGCCCAGGGCGCAAAGAAAAGGATGATTACTCTTATGAAAAAGCTCACTATTTCGATCGTTACTGCTGCTGTAGTCTTCTCCGCTTTGACTTATGCCGCCGTATCGGCCAATCAGAAAAAACCGGAAGCTGCGCCTGTCCAAAACAATACCACCGCTGCAACCACTGATACCGCCTCCGCTGCAGGCACACAGACAGCTGTGCAGACTGTAGCCGAGACCGTTCAACCGGAAGCGACTCCTGCGCCAGTCGCTGAAACTGTGCAGGCTGAGGCCACTGCCGCGCCTGCCGAACAGGCCGCTACCGCAACTACCGACCAAACCGCTGTGGCTAATACCCAACAGCCACAAGCAACTGAAGCACCTGCGCCAGCACAAGCCGCACAGGTGAAGACAGCTTCTGCACCAGCTGCCGAAGCAGCAATCGTGACCACCGCCGCTGTCAAAGTAGCTGCGCCAGCACAAGCCACTGCTGCACCTGCCGCACAAACTGCACCGGCACAGCCGCAAGCAACCACTGCACCTGCAGCCGCAGTAGCGCCCGTGGTCTCCAAGACCACACCGGCAGCTACCACTGCTCCAGCAGTGAAAGCCGCCCAACCGACGGCAGCACCAGCACAAGCTCCAGCTGTTGAAGCTAAAGCTAAAGCCACTGCTGCACCGGAGCCTACAGCTGCTCCAGCCAAGAAAATCACCTTCTCCACGACCGAAGTGGTGAAAGCCAAGGCTACCGCTGCTCCAGCTGCGGAACCCGTTCATTCCAAATCAAGCGCTTCTGCCCCAACAGAGAGTGTGCAAGCTCCGGCACCTGCCTCTGATCAGGCACCAGCACCTGCACCTGCTTCGTCATCTGATGAAGAAGTATGCCCTTGATTACTGCATCATCGCCGCTGAGCTAAGCTCCAGCCAACTATATTTTCAGAAAACGACAGAAATCGAGGTGCAAATTCAATGGCCATCAAGTTCAAGCCAAAAAAAATCGTGAGTCTGCTGCTGGCAGCCTCCCTGGCGGTCCTGCCTCTTCAGGCAGGCCGGGCAGCGGCTGCTGAAACAACCGTTTCTACAGCTGCTACTCCTCTATCTACTTTTGATTATTTCAGCAAGGTATACCCGAAGTTGAACGATCCGAACCATGTCTATAAAACAGCAACTTACGAGGACATCGTTCATTTGTTTGAAACCCAAGGCACCTATGCCGTTCTGGTAGGCGGTTCATGGGATGAGAATACACAAGCAGATATCGGCTTTATCAATGAAGTTGCCAAGGATTACGGCATTTCTACTATTTATAATTTTGATACCAAGCTGGATGGCGATACACTACAAATCGCAGATACCAATAACAAATTCGCGTACAAGTACGTAGATCTGGTTAACAAGTATTTGACGAACCTGAATGTTTACGATAAAAACGACCCGGCGCACAATGTGAGCTATACAGCCAAGAACGGCAGCACAGTCTCGGCGAACAAAATCGAAGCACCGTTCCTGTTTGTCTACAACAAGGACAACAAGGATGCCCAAGGCAACAGTGCTCCAATTGTCTCTTACCTTAATGACAGTAAATCCTGGTCACAGTTCCAAACTAACGGAACCCTTGATCAAACCAAGGTCAACGCCTATAAGGACCAGGTTCGATCCGTATTCGCCAAAGCTGTGAAATACGATACGATCAATGAATCGGAGTATATCAAAGCTGCATTTAACAAGAACTATGAAGGAGAGAATCCGGGCAAGCCAACGATCTTTACCCAGGCTGACGGCGATCTCGTCTACGAACATGTTACCTATCATCAATTAAAAGAAATCTTGTCCAGCGACGGCAACTATGCCTTCCTGTTCGGGGGTTCCTGGTGCCCGAATACCCAGGCCGTCATTAAATACATTAACGAGCAAGCCAAGAAGAACAACATCAAGAAAATATACCTGTGGGATACAAAGCTTGATTCCGGTGTGACGGTAGGAGTGCCGAACAACAATAGCGGCAATTCCTCCAAAGATGGAAATCCACACACCAATAATGAGCTGCAAGTCCGGGACACCAAGCATTCTTATGCTAAACTGTATGTTGATCTCGTAAACAATTATTTGACCAATATCAAGACACAAGACAACACAGCAACTCCACCTAACACAATTAGTTATGTGGATCAAAATGGTACGCAAATCTATGGAGATCGTCTGCAAGTTCCTTATTTCTTTACCTACAGCAAAAACAATAAGGATGACAACGGGCAACCAGCTCCCATTCTTGGACACATCGAATTGATGTACAGCTGGACAAATATCCAGCCCGATAACATCAGCAACGGTTACGCTATCGGTGCAAGATATGGCTTCTACCTGAACGCGTTAGATAAAATTTTCTCCAGACTGGAAGCCATCCCAACCGAACTGTCAGCGGTAGCGCCAACTTCGACCACCGCGAACGACGGACAGATTACAGGCGTTCTGAACAAATCCCTGGAGTACAAACGCGCCGATGAGGCTGACTACAAACCAGTATCCGGTGAAGCCATTACTGGGCTGGCACCAGGCACCTATCAGGTAAGATATGCCTCCAAACCGGGTTATCAAGGTCCAACTAATGCAGCAGGAGCAACTGCAATCCCGTATAAACCGGGTCAAGCCATCGAAATCGTCGTACCAGCTTTTACACACCAGCAAGCAGCACCAACTGAACTGATCGGCGTAGCTCCTACAACACCTGCCAATAATGACGGGCAAATTACAGGAACCAATTCAGCTCTGGAATACAAGCCAGCCGCTGCTGCTGATTACATTCCAGTGACTGGCGAAGCTATCACAGGGCTCGTGCCTGGCTTCTACGAAGTTCGCTATGCCGCCAAGGAAGGCTACAGTGCCAGCCCTGTAACTCGCGTTGAGGTACCTGCATACGGCGAGCAGGCGGCACCAACCGGACTGGTAGGCATTGCTCCTACTTCACCTGCCAATAATGACGGACGTATCACCGGAACTACACCTGCACTGGAATACAAACTGGCGGGCGTAACCGATTATGTCTATGCTACAGATGTCCAAATTACAGGGCTTGTGCCTGGTACTTATAACGTTAGATACGCAGCCAAGGAAGGCTTCAAAGCGGGCAGAGCAGCCGATGTAATTGTGCCAGCCTATACCGCAGAGCAAGCAGCGCCGACCGGCCTCACCGGTATCGCCCCTACTTCATCTGCCAATAATGACGGACGTATCACCGGCACAACGCCAGCACTGGAATATAAACTGTCCACTGTTACTAATTATGTATACGCCACAGATGTCGAAATTACAGGACTTGTGCCTGGTACTTATAACGTGCGATATGCTGCCAAAGAAGGCTACAAAGAAAGCCCTGTAACTGATGTAGTCGTACCGGAGTACAAAGCACCAACCGGTGGCGGAGATACCGGTCCATCAACTGGCAGCAACTCACCTGCACCGACTCCAGTTAGCAGTCCGGCACCTACTGCCAGTGCGGCACCAGTTACTAGTGCTCAAGGAAATACAATCATCGCTTCTAAAACAGCGGTTGCTACTACTGATGAATCTACGGGTGTTACGACAGCTTCCATTACAGCAGCTGATGTAACGGAACTTGTAGAGAGTGCTAAAAAAGCAGAAGCCGATGGAAAATCGGCACTGCTAGAAATCAAGGTTGAGACTACTGCTAAGACTCAAACCGCTGAGCTAACCATTCCAAGAAGTGCGTTCAATGCAGTTGCTTCCGGCACAAAAGCTCAGGTTAAGATTAACTATGCCAACGTGGGAACGATCACTTTGGATGCCAAAGCAATCGCTAATATCAGCGGAGCTAAAGATGAGGGCGATATCCATATTCGGATCGCCAAGGTTTCACTCACCGACGAAGGTAAAGCTGTCCTTGGTGACAGACCCGTCTACGATCTGTCTGTCAAAGCAGGCGAGCTTGCTGTTGCCAGCTTCGGTGGAGGTAAAGTGCAGATCAGCGTTCCTTACAAACTGCAAGCCGGTGAAGAGCCGAATTCTATCATCATCTACCATATCAATGAGTCGGGAAGTCTCGACAATGTACGTGGCAAATATGCTGCGGGAACTGTGGATTTTGTCACTACTCACTTCTCCCAATACATCGTCGCTTACAACAAAGTTGACTTCGCCGATGTTGCAGCAACTGCATGGTACAACGATGCCGTTAGCTTCCTGGCTGCCCGTAGCATCACGTCTGGAACGGACGACAGCCACTACAGCCCGAACGCCTCGGTCACCCGCGGACAGTTCACTGTTCTGCTGCTGAAAGCCTATGGCATTGATGCCGACGAGAATGCTGCCGATAACTTCGCTGACGCCGGAAACACGTATTACACCGGCTATCTGGCTGCTGCCAAACGCCTAGGTATTACCACAGGTGTCGGCGAGAATCAATTCAAGCCTGACAGCAAAATCACACGCCAGGAGCTATTCACGCTACTGTATCGTTCTCTGGATGTCTTGGGAGAGCTCCCAGCGTCTAAGAATGGCCCTGCTCTGTCCAGCTATAGCGATGCCAGCCAGATCGCAGACTACGCCAAAGAAGCCCTGCAGGCTCTTACAGCCTCTGGAGTCATTGCAGGAAACAACGGCAAGCTTAACCCTGGTAGTGTATCTACAAGAGCAGAAGTAGCACAGGTACTGTTTAATCTCCTTTCCAAGTAGTGCCCACCCCGCTCTTTATCCTCTAAAAAAGCCTCTGGACCCTTTTTCATAGGGTTCCGAGGCTTTTCCTTTTCTAATCCTAATAGGTTGCGAGCTGTGATTGCATCTGTTCTCCTGTTCTTAAAAACAGCATTTTACCGTTGCTTTATATCTACGAAATTATCCCTATTTCCGATTCAATGTTTGTTACAATCGTGTTGCTTGGCGACTCACTTTGTGTCTTATGATGTGTTTTAATAGTTGGTTTCGTGCGAGAAATTGGGTCATTTGTCGGAGATGTGAACCTCATTTCCTATTAAAAGAGTATGTATTAACATAACACCATTTGTTAACAAAAATCCCTTTTACAGAGCCATTTCCAACGTTTTTTGCCCATCATAATCTTTATATTCCAATATAAGGGTTGAAAATCTACTAAAATATTTTTTATTTTCATATAGATTTTACATTTTACCAGTGGTAAAATCTTCTTAACATTTTTTCCTACTAACTTGGGTGGAATTATTTTTTTGAATTCATAGGAAAGGAGAGTCTGCCGCGATTTCGCCGAGAAGCCGGAAAAAGTATATTTTGAAAAATCATTATGAAAGAGGGGATTTTTTTGGAGTGGGGCAAATTATCTCGTAAACTATCACTGCTGGCACTTGCCGCGGGAGTGACGATCAGCACGATTCCCGGAGGAGTTTCCGCAGCAGGAGCAGCGCAACCTAAAATCGGCCAAAGCGTACTCTCATTGGTTCAAAGTTCTCAGAAAACATTCATCTCGCCTCAGATCAATACAAAATCCACAGATGACATTCGCGTCATCGTACAACTTAGCGGGCAGCCGGCAGCCGTCGGCAAATATGCAGCGAAGCAAGGTATCTCCTCGCTAGCTTCCACAGCCACCGAAGCCGCAGTTAACAGCCAACAAACCGATGTCCTGAACAAAGCGTCTAAGGCTGGACTGGACCTTGAAGTCAATTACAAGTACAACACGGTACTGAACGGTTTTGAAGTCACAATTCCTGCGAATGAAATCCCTGAGCTGGCTAAAATTCCAGGCGTTATTTCCATCCATAAGAACAGCACCTGGTATCCAGTGCCTGTTGAGCAGGCTGATGCAGCCATTCAGGATGCAATCGTTCCGAAAAACGACAAAGGCCCTCTGAAGCAGATCCACGCAGACTGGGCATGGGATCATGGCTTTACCGGTGAGGGTCTAAAAGTCGGCGTAATTGATACAGGCGTAGATTACACCCACCCTGACATCAAAGATGCATACAAAGGCGGATATGACTCATTCTACAATGATGACGATCCTTATGAAGAGCTGCCGAATCCCAGCAAGAATTTCCCCGGCACCTCTCATGGCACACACGTTTCCGGTACTATCATCGGACAATTCGCTAATACCCAAGGGGAAGTTGCCCAGAAGGGTGTAGCGTACGATGCCGATCTCTATGTGTACAAGGTTCTCGGATACAATCCAGCCAACCCTTCTTCCGCTTCAGGCTCATCCGCACAGGTTATTGATGGCATCGAACGCGCTGTCAAAGATCATATGGACGTTATTAACCTATCGCTTGGCTCCGATGAAGAGAAGGATGTAAATTCTCCAGATGCCATCGCTATTAACAACGCTGTGCTTTCGGGCGTTACAGCGGTAATTGCTAATGGTAATGCTGGGCCAGGTCAATATACCCTCGGCTCGCCTGCCACTTCCCAATTGGGCATTTCTGTCGGAGCAGTAACTAGTCCAAGCAAGCAGTATTCCGGACATTTCACTCCTGAATTCGTAGGAGATACGGTTTCAACTGCCACTTACAGCACTTATGGTGACTTTAAAGTGATGGCTTGGGAGCTTGGCAAAGAAAACTTCGCAGACATTATCGGCACCGATCCAGTTGATGTAGTATACGCAGGTCTAGGCGCTGAAGCAGATTACCACGGTGTAACTGATCTGAACGGAGCAATTGTCTTGTTATCTCGTGGACAGCTGGCGTTCACAGATAAGATCGCCAACGCTAAAGAGCGCAACGCTAAAGCGATCGTGATCTTTAACGGCAACGCTGATGCAAACGGAGCTGTCGATTTGCGCGAAAGCATTGCTAACCGTGATGATTATATCAATTCCCTTCTTGGAGACGGTTTTGATAACATCCCAACCTTCGATATCAAAGGTAAAGAAGGTCGCGCTCTAGCGCGTGGAATCCTCAGTCACCCAGGTACAAAGGTTCAATTCAAATTTGATTCCGATTACCATCCCCAAGAAGACAAAGGCGATGTGCTTGCTAGCTTCACATCTTGGGGTCCAAACGCTGATGACAAACTGAGTATCAAACCAGATGTTACCGCACCGGGAGTGAGCATCCTATCCACATATCCCGCCTACGGCAAAGATGATCCTAACGTCTCTTACGCCAGAGCATATGAGCGTCTAAATGGTACAAGTATGGCCACGCCACACGTTGCCGGACTGGCGTTGCTGATCAAGCAGGCTCATCCCGACTGGTCACCATTTGATATTCGCGCAGCTCTGGCTAATACCGCTGAGCCTAACGAAGAGTACGATGTTTTCCAACAAGGTGCCGGACGTGTAAATGTAGAAGATGCTATTTCGACTAAAGCACTGCTACAAGCCCTTGAGCCGATCACCATTCTGGACAAGGACTACAATCCACAAAATATTATCAACTATAATTCTTCCGCCAGCTTCGGGACAGTTCTATCCGGACAATCCGTCTCCAAAAATCTGCAACTCAAAAATACAGGCAGTGAGTCCCTGACCTACTCCGCTTCTGTTGAGTGGCACAATGCTGATCATGACGGAATTACTGCCTCTCTGAGCAGCAGTGATATCACTGCCGCCGGGGGTAAAACAACGACCTTTAACCTAAATCTAGACTTAACAAATCCAGTCAAAGGGAAGTTCTATGAAGGACAGGTTAACCTGACTGCCGATGGTGTTCCTACCTTGCATTTACCATTCAGTCTGTATGTAGTAGATGATCTTCCAGCCAATCCATTTGGCATTCAGGAAGTGAAGTTGACCAACCCTAAGATTACTCCTAATGCTACCAGCAAACAAACTACTGATCTTTCATTTAGATTGTCAGCTAAAAATACAAATTATTATGAAGTGGATCTTATCAATCTGGAAGACCAACAGATCGGTATTCTTGATGCACGGACTCCAGTAGGAGCCAATCAACTATTTGCACCTGGACTCTACAGTCTGAAGGGCATTGACGGAACTTATGTTGCAGTTGATGAAGACGGCGTACCTCTCGAAGACGAGAATGGTGACCTTGTTATTAAGAAACTGGACGATGGCGTATATAAAATCAACATTGTAGCCGCTCAATTGAAGAACAATAGAGTCGTTAATGATGCACAAGGCAATCCTATTTTGTACAAAGCCTATACATCTTTCCGAGTGGATAATACCCCAGGCACGGATAATGGAGGCGGAACTCCTTCTCCTTCTCCTTCTCCTTCTCCAACAACAACACCTACACCTAACGATGGCAGTGGAGAAGGCGGCGGAGAGAGCGGTGGAACTCCTTCTCCTTCTCCTTCTCCTTCTCCGACAGCCACACCTGAGTCCAACACCGGTGGTAGCAATGGAGGCGGCGGTGGAGGCGGCCCAGTTGCCACACCAGCACCATCTGCAGCACCTGCTCCAGCTAGCGGCGCTGCCAATGCAGTCATTGACCAAAGCTTGAAGCAAGCGCCTGTGAAGGCTGCTGTAGCCTCCAGCAATGGCGTAGCAACCGTTACGGTAACTAACGATGATCTGAAGGCAGCCATCGCCTCTGCTTCGGCTTCTCCGGCAGCGATTGTGATCAATGTTCCGGTAACCGCCGATGCAACTGCTAAAGTAGCTCTGACTGCTGAGCAAGTGAAGCTGCTCACTGGTGCACCAGCGAAGAGTACAATTATTGTAAATGCAGCAGGTTCTGCATTCGCCTTGCCAGTAAGCCTGCTGACTGGCGGTGCAGCCGATGCCAATCTGGATCTGATCATCAAGAAAGCGGATGACCAATCCTCCAAATTCTCGACAAGCGCTGGATCAACAGTTATTGGCGCTCCGGTAGCCTTTGAAGCTAATTGGACTACAGCTTCCGGAAGCACAACTCTGAAGGTACCTAATAATGTCTTCATTAAGAGATCCTTCACAATTCCAGGCAAAGTTGAACCTAACACAGCTGGCGTACTGTTCGAAGCGAACGGTAAGATTACTCCGGTATCTTCCGTGTTCAAAGTACAAGCAGACGGCACGACTCTCGTTACGGTTAGCCGCCCTGGGTTCTCGGTCTACGCTGCGGTGAGCCGCCCTGTTACTTTCAGTGACATCGCCAACTCCCCAGCTGCTGCCGATATTACAGCACTGGCTAACAAACTGATCATTGAAGGCACTTCGGCAACAACATTCTCGCCGAAGAGCAACTTGACCCGTGCCGAGTTCACAGCGCTGCTGTCCCGCTCGCTCGGACTACGTTCTAGCTCGGCTTCTACCTTTACAGATGTGAAGTCCTCTGACTGGTATGCAAATGATGTTGCTGCTGCTTCCGAGGCAGGACTGATTCTGGGAATCGGCAATGGCAAATTTGCCCCGAGTGCCCAAGTTACGCGTCAAGAACTTGCTGTTATCCTGGCAAGAGCCGTGAAACTGACAGGTGTGGAGCTGAAAGCCTCCAATCCATCATTCACGACTTATGCCGATAGCACCAAGATTGCTCCATACGCTAAGGATAGCGTGCAATCCTTGTCTACTGCTGGTGTTATTAGCAGCGAAGTCGGATCAAGCTTCAATCCGACAGCAGCAGCTACTCGCGAGACAGTTGCAGCTACCTTGCATCAATTGCTGAGCAAAACTGGCCTGATCGACTAATCCAGGCCAAGTCAGACATTAAACGCCCGTCCACTTCCCAATAGGGATTTGGACGGGCGTTTCTTTTTCACAGACAAAGATATATGGCTATTCCCCTGAACAAACAACTACCTTCCACTCCGTTCCTTAGGAAGAAGCTTGTTGCAGCCTTTCGTTCAGCATAGCGAATAATGATTGCAGCTTGTCTTGGGGAACCTCACTATAATTGTCTCCGATACTCACTTCATAATACGAAGAGAACTCATCTACTTCCCTTACATAAGAGGTGAGTCCAATCCCCGTGGCCTGATAAAGATCGATTAATACATCCTCAACTACCGTTTTGGGCAGGGATACATGTACATGGAACATATTCGACACTGGCACTACCGGAAGCGTAGTGATCGCATGGCATTGATTGTATAAAACGGCCAGCTCCTTAGCCTCTTCATAATACTTCTCCATCTTATGAACTCTTTGTTTAAAATAAAAATTGGCAGGGATGATATAAGGGTACAAGCTGATCAAGTCCCCGCCATGCCGCCGCTTCCATACCTTCGCTTCCGCTGTGAAACTCGCTGCGCCAGCCAGAACAGCTCCGGCAATCCCACCGATCCCTTTATAGACAGAGATGTACACACTATCGAACAGCGCACAAACCTCAGCAGCACTCTTCTGATAATACGGTAAAATCTCGAACAATCTTGCGCCATCCAGATGAAGATGAATTCCCTTTTCCCGGCAATAGGCAGAAATGGCTTCAAGCTCTCTATAATCCGGCAACTGCCCACCGATCTCACGTTGAGGCAATTCCAATAGCAGACAAGCAACCTCCTCCGGCATCCCCTGAACATCTTCAAGCGTAATTAAGCGATTCTTATCAGCGAGCAGCACAGGTTCGATATGATGCAGTTTCTTCAAACCATCTTGTTCATGAATCTCCAAGTGACAGAGCGGATGATAGGCCACCTTGCTCAAACCTTTGCGGTCACACCATATTCTTAAGGCAATCTGTTGTGCCATGGTCCCACTTGGAAAAAACACCGCCGCTTCCTTCCCCAGCACTTCTGCCATATCCGTTTGAAAATCCTCAATGATCTTTCCAGTTCCATATATATCGGAATCGAGGTGACCCTCCATCTGCTCGAAAACTTCTTTCAGCACCTGCACATTCCGTTTACCGTGAGCCGGCAATTGAAAGGCAGCTTCTTTAAAGGCTTCTGCTAATGACAGCTTCTCTTGCATGAACTTTATTGCTCCTCTCAGATCTAGTAGATCAACGAATCTTGGCTACAAAAAGACCCAAATACTCTTTCAAAGCCAGCCCTGTAGTGCTAACCGCCCCGGCATTGGGTGATAGTTTGGCAGGGTAAAAAACGAACTTGCTATCTGATACATAATCGGTTGGAAAAGGCTGCACCGAGAGCCCAGCTTGGCCAAACTCTACCACCGCCCGTGGCATGTGGAATGCAGAGGTCACGAGTACTGGGTGGTTAAATCCGTGTTCCTTCAGGATGAGCGCCGTATTAACCGCGTTCTGTTTGGTATTCAGTGAGCTATTTTCGACAAGAATGTCGCTCTCCGCCACTCCAAGGCCGAGTAGTTGCCGTTTTGCAATGTTCGCTTCATTGCCGCTATCGGCGAAGACCTGACCTCCGGAAAACAGAATTGGCAAGCCAGTGGCCCTATGCAGCCGTACGGCGGTCAGCAATCGGTTCGCTGCTGAACCCAGCATATTACCCTTGCCATTCAGATCAGGCGTTGTAAGTGTGGCCCCACCGCCAAGAACAACGATAACATCTCCCTGTGCAGCCTCTGGCTGCGCATATTGCCGCTCCAGCCCGCGTATGAATAGATCGCTGACAAGTGATGTAGAGGATAAATAGAATAACAAGGTAACGACGAGTAGGAATAACGAGACCCTTCGTTCACGTTTCCACAACCAGATAATCGGCACCAGAAGCAGCAGCACGAACAGTCCCGGTGGGAGTACGAAGCTATAGACAAATTTAATTAGATAAATCAGACCGATCACACCTCCTAACCGGGGTAAACCCAGTTTGAACTATGGCCCCTTGCCACACGATAATTATAACCGGACACCCCCCATACTTCACACCTTTTCGTCCCTTGGATAGGGCTTCGCCCAGTTTCCCGAACTTTTTTCGATCCCCTCATCACATAAAACCTGACATATTTTCGAAAAAACCATTCTAACAGCAAGATATAAATAAAAAATCGCCCTATTACGTAATAAAATATTACATATATATCGAAGAATATCATCAATTATGGCCCTGATAATAAAAATAGATCATATTATATGTCATATAACATAACTGGTAGCGCTTTATTTTTGAAAATAGGTATTGATTATTTCGATTTAATCCTCTATGATAATGACATTGGAGGAACCAAAAGTTAAAGCACTTTAACTTTTGTACCGATAACACTCCTAATTCTTAATTTTCACAGCTAATTTACGAATTAAAGTTAAAGCGCTTATACTTTTAAACCAGGAAGGTTGGTGTGGTCGTGATCAATAGCGAGAGCCGGCGGCAGACATTCTTTATGTATTTGTTTATTTCTCCTTGGTTAATCGGCTTCTTTATTTTCGCTCTGTATCCTATTCTGTCATCGTTTTACTACAGCTTCACTGATTATGACATTATTCATCCACCTGTGTTCGTCGGTCTCGCCAATTACAAAGAGATGTTTCACAATGAACTGTTCTGGAAATCAGTAGTAGTCACTCTCAAATACACTTTCATTGGTGTACCGATTCAACTGCTGCTCTCGCTCGGTTTTGCACTACTGCTCCACCAAACGATTCCGCTCCGTGGCTTCTTCCGAACAGCAATGTATTTCCCCAGCATGGTATCCGGTGTAGCGATGTCCCTCCTGTGGTACTGGATCTTTAACCCGCAGATCGGATTGTTCAACTACATTCTTTCCTGGTTCGGTATTCAAGGTCCAGCCTGGCTAATGAATCCGGACACCGCACTGTACGCACTGATTATTATGTCCTTCTGGACCGCCGGTTCCGGGATGATCCTCTTCCTTGCAGGACTGCAGGGTGTACCTTCAAGCCTCATTGAAGCTGCAAAGCTGGATGGCGCGGGACGTCACCGGATCTTCTGGCACATCACACTGCCAATGATCTCACCAGTAATACTCTTCCAATTGATTATGGGTCTGATCGATTCTTTCCAGGTATTCACTCAAGCCTTTGTTATGACTCAGGGCGGTCCGAACTACTCCACCTGGTTTTACGTCTATAACCTCTATACCAGCGCCTTTAAAGAATATCGTGCCGGTTACTCCTCGGCCCTGGCCTGGGTACTGCTGATCGTAGTCATGCTGTGCACAGCCCTAATTATGAAGCTGTCCAACCGTTATGTTCACTATGAAGGAGGCGTACGCAAATGAGCACCATCCCAAGCATTACGCCCCGATCATCGGGTTCACGTTCACGCCGAAAGGCTGGGCCAGTCAAGATTATCAGCTTCATTACTTTGGTCATCACAACATTCCTGATGCTGCTTCCCCTGTTCTTCATGGTCTCCACTTCGCTCAAGTCCAAGAAGGAGATGCTGAAGTTTCCACCTACCTTCCTGCCGGAGAGCTGGCAGTGGAGCAACTATACGGAGATTTTTGACACCCTGCAATTCGGAACACTCTACAAGAACAGTCTCATTATCGGCGTCCTTAGTGTCATCGGTACCCTGATCTCCTCAGCCCTGGTAGCTTACGGATTCGCCAGATATAGAGGAAAGAGCAATCAGTTCTGGTTCATGATGCTGCTCAGTACAATGATGCTGCCTTATCCGGCGATCATGATCCCGCAGTTTATCCTATTTTCCAAAATGAACTGGATCGACACCTTCCTGCCATTGATTGTCCCTGCATTCTTCGGCTCGGCGTATAACATCTTCCTGCTTCGCCAATTCTTCACCACGCTCCCGGAAGAAATGTTCGATGCAGGTCGAATCGACGGCTGCGGGGAACTGCGAATGTGGCGCCAGATTGCCCTTCCACTCTCTGCGCCGGCACTGGCAACCGTGGCGATCTTCGCCTTCATCTATAGCTGGAATGATCTGCTCACACCTGTACTTTATTTAAGCTCATCTGAGAAATTCACACTTCCCGTCGGCATGGCCTCTCTGACTTCATCGCGGTTCCGCATTCCGCCTTGGCATCTGTTGATGGTAGCCTCTGTGCTGGCTATGGTTCCTATCGTGACACTATTTGCAGTAGCACAGAAGCAGTTCGTGGAAGGGATTGTACTTACAGGCATTAAGTAATAAACCGCCTACTCTGGCGGAATCATACACTGAATCCTGGAGGGATTAGCTCATGAAGAAGAACAGGAACAACGTTGTATCTCTACTCACGGCAAGCTTGCTGCTCCTTACGACACTATCAGGCTGTAGCGGCGGAAAATCGGCAGGAAATGTAGCATCAGGGCCCGATAACGGTTCCGGCGGCAAGGGTGAACCCGTGACGATTACCTATTACACTATTGATTCAGAGGACCGCACTTTTGTTGAGAAATTGATCCCCGACTTCGAGAAAGAGCATCCGAACATTAAGGTGAAAGTGGAAAAAGCGCCTTATGAGCAGTTTGACAGCAAGCTGCAAACGCTGATTGCCGGAGGCAAGTCGCCAGACGTTACAAGCCACTACGGTTACGGCGGGTTCGCCGAATACTACAATAAAGGCATGCTACTTGATCTGACTGATCTGATTAAAGAAGAAGGCTTCAACGCCAACGATTATCATATCCCTGAGAACCTGATGAAGATCTACAAGGTTAAAGACCGCACCTACGGCATTCCGGTGAATATGTATGTGACTCTCATGCTGTACAACAAGGACATGTTCGATGCAGCGAAGCTGGAATATCCGCCAAGCGACTACGAGGACAAGAGCTGGACGTTTGACAAAATGGTCGAGGACGCCAAGAAGATGACTGTCGTCTCCAGCGACATCTCCAAAACACAGTACGGCGTAGACTTCACTTGGTCTGAACGTGATATGCGTCCGCTCTATTTCGGAGCTGAGCCGTATTCCGAGGATACTTGGACCAATGGCGGTGTTCCCTCTGAGACTCATTTTGACTCCCCAAAAGTCATTGCAGCCTATCAAAAGCTGTTCGATCTCGTGTTCAAGGATAAGGTCTCCCCTACCTCTGAATGGAGCAAAAGTGTGGCCGGACAGAATGGTGATCCGTTCGTAGCAGGCAAGATCGGCATGTCTGTGGGCGGTTCGTGGAACCTTGCCGGTTCCAACGATTTTCCGTTTAAAGTCGGCGTAGCTGCAGTGCCATGGGGTGGCAATGACAAGGTACGCAGCACCCTGTTTGTTGACCCACTGCTGATTCTGAAGGATTCCAAGCATCCTAAAGAAGCTTTTGAATGGATTAAATTCCTGCTGGGTACCGAAATCCAGGAAAAATCTATTGAGCTGAGCGGCGGCAACCCGCCGGTCAATACAGAAGCGGCTGAAGCCTACTACAAGCATTTTGACGGCATTGATCCTGAAGATGTGAAGAAGGTGTACGAAGGGGCTGTGAAGTACGGCTATGAATCCTACAACCATCTGATCACCCACTACTCGCAAATCAATGACATGTTCATCAATGAAATGCAGCCTGTGGAGACTGGACATAAGACGCTTGAAGAGGTTATGGGCACCATTCAGAAAAAAGTGACCGAGATCATCAAACGTTAATAGCCCGCATACCGTCCCGGAAGGGGCGGTATCCTTGCTTGGAATCTTATTGTTTAGCGGACCGACTCTCCACCCTGTATACTAATGGTAGATAATACATTCGGAAAATCTGCTGCAAGGAGCACAAGACATGAAAGTGAGCATATTTGATGTAGCCAAAAAATCCGGTCTGTCTGTCGTGACGGTATCACGGGTGTTGAACGGCGCTGACTCGGTACGCGAGAAGAATCGGCAGAAAGTGCTGGATGCGATCAAGGAGCTGGATTACCGCCCCAATGCGGCTGCACGCAGCCTGGCTAGCGGAAAAACGGGGATTATCGGCCTCGTAGTAACCACCCTGCACGACTCGTTCTTTGACGCTGTTGTTAAGGAACTGAATGAGGTACTGGCGCTGCATGGCTATTTCCTGGCAATCGCCATCTCCAGAGGTATTGAATCTGATGAGGATCACTATCTCATTCAGGAAGACCGGGTAGACGGTATGATTCTGCTCTCGCCGATCGGAGAAGAGAATTATATCATGCAGTTGAAACGACGCGGCATCCCATATGTACTGATTGATAATCAGGAGCCAGAGAATGATACCTATTCGATCACAATCGACAATTTCAAGGGTGGCTACGCGGCAGCAAGCCATCTGTTGGAGCTCGGGCATACGTCTATCGCGCACCTGTGCGGACATGAGATGTTCCGCAGTACACGGGAACGGCGCAACGGATTTGTACTGGCGCTTCAGGAAAAGGGAATCACTCCTTTTGAAATCGTACAGGGTGATTTCGAAATCGAATTTGGCTATGACACTTGTAAACGCTGGTTAAGCGAAGGAAAATTGCCTACCGCCGTATTCACCGGTGACGACAATATCGCCCTTGGGGTTATCAACGCGCTGATGGAGGCGGGGATCTCAGTACCGGAGCAGGTAGCCGTTGTCGGCTATGATGATCATTACATTGCCTCACAGCTTCGTCCGCATCTGTCGACCCTTCGGCAGCCTGCGGACAAAATCGCGCAGGCTGCAGCAGATATGCTGCTGCGGCGTATCTCTGGCAAGATGAAGCGCGGGTCCGGGGTACGGATAGATCCTGAGCTGATCATTCGCGAATCTACAATCTCCAGCTAGGCTGACATCCATTCGCTGATCGGCCGCAGTCTTTTTTCTATAATATATATTCACTTAGGAGTGAAGACCATTGACTTACTACTTGGGACTCGATGGGGGAGGAACCAAAACCTACGCCCTGCTCAGCGATGAACAGGGCAATGTACTAGGGAAAGGCAAGAGTGGCAACGGCAATCATCAGGTGGATGCCGCCCGGGCAGCTAGTAGTATTCGTGAAGCTACGTTCGGCGCTTTGGCGGATGCCGGGCTCAGCTTGGACGACATTCAGCACGCCTATCTGGGATTGGCGGGTGCCGACCGTGATGCCGATTATGAGATTTTGCACCCGATCATCCGCGATATCGGTTTTACCAGATACACCATCAATTGTGACACCATGATTGGGCTACGAGCAGGCACTAACCGTCCATATGGTGTTTCCCTCATCTGCGGTACAGGTACCAATTCTGCTGGCCGAAATCTGCATGGACAGCATTATCAGTGTGGTGGCTTCGACTATATGTATGGTGATTTTGGCGGCGGAGGCTCGCTTAACATTGAAGTGTTCCGATCTGTCATCCGGGCTTGGGACGGGCGGGAACAACCGACTCTCCTGACTGCCCCGCTGCTAAAAATGCTAGGGTATGAGAGTGTAGAGCGCATGTTCAATGATTTTCTAGACCACGGGAAGCACGTGCCTACAGATGCTGCCCGCCTGCTGTTCGAGGCCGCAGCGGAGGGCGATGCTGTTGCTCTGGAAATCCTGCATCGGCAAGGTGTCGAGCTGGGCAAATCGGCTGCCGCTGTCATCCACCGGCTAGGCATGGAAAAGGACATCTTCGATGTCGTGCTAGCCGGAAGCCTGTTGACTCGCGGAGACCGGGGCTGGATTCGCAATCCCATTGAACAAGCCGTAGCTATTGCGGCCCCACAGGCAACCGTGGTCACCCTAACTACCGAACCGGTGGTTGGTGCAGTATGGTCAGCCATGGAAAGTGACGGGATGACGATCAGTAGTGAAGTCTATGACAAGATGAAGGTTTTTCAGGAATTCGAATCCATTAAACAAACTACCAGACAGGAGTGATTATTATGACAGCTAATCAAGGACTGAAAATCGCCGTCATCGGCGGAGGCTCATCGTACACACCGGAACTCGTAGAAGGATTCATTCTTCATCACAAGGAACTACCTATTCGTGAGCTATGGCTGGTGGACATTGAACCAGGACTGCGCAAGCTGAACATTGTCGGCAACCTCGCCAAACGGATGGTTGAGGAATCCGGACTCCCGATCGAAGTCCATCTGACGACAGATCGCCGCGCAGCCATCGCAGGTGCTGATTTTGTCAGCACACAGATGCGTGTCGGTATGCTGGATGCCCGTGCCCGCGATGAATCCATCCCGCTCAAGTATGGGGTTATTGGTCAGGAGACCACCGGTCCCGGAGGCATGTTGAAAGCTCTGCGCACGATTCCTGTGATTCTTGACGTCTGCCGCGATATTGAGGAACTGGCTCCGAACGCATGGCTGCTCAACTTCACCAACCCGGCGGGAATGGTCACAGAAGCTGTCCTGAAATACTCCAATGTCAAAAGCATCGGCCTATGCAACGCTCCTATCGGCCTGATCAAGCAAGTCTCCTCCAAATACAACGTAGCCCCAAATCGGGTATACGCCGAATTTGTGGGTCTCAACCACCTGCACTGGATTACCCGCATTGATGTTGAGGGCGAGAACAAGCTTGATGAAATGCTAGCCGATACAACTGCGTACAGTGCCAAGAATGTGCCTGCCCGAGAATGGAATCCAGAATTCCTGCACTCTCTTCATGCTTTGCCTTCCTATTACCTGAAGTACTTCTACATGACCGATGCTATGCTGGAAGAACAGTTGGAATCCTTTAAGCAGGGCGGCAACCGTGCCGAGGTCGTAAAGCGTGTGGAAGAAGAGCTGTTCGAAATCTACAGCAACGTGGAGCTGAAAGAAAAGCCGAAGCAGCTCGAACAACGCGGCGGCGCTTTTTATTCAGAAGCAGCTGTCAACCTGATGCGCTCATTGTATAACGGTGCGAATGATATCCAGACGCTGAATGTCGCCAATAACGGTATTCTGGATTTTCTGCCCGATGATGCCAGCATTGAAGTGAACTGTGTCGTCACGAAGAACGGACCACTGCCACTTCCACTGACAGCCGTTCCGCCAATGGCTAAGGGACTCATTCATGCAGTTAAAACCTACGAGCAGCTGGCAATTGAAGCCGCTGTGACTGGCAGCCGTGAGCTGGCCATTCAAGCACTGGCCCATCATCCACTGGTTCCATCCGTGGAAGTGGCCATTAAGATGTTGGATGAAATGCTGGAAGCCAACAGGGAGTATCTGCCTAATTTTTTCGCTAATGAGGCCGTATCCTCCAAACAATAAATGAACTTGATCCGATAGAAAAAGCTGCCCCAACGCGGTCAAATCCGCGAGTGATGGGGCAGCTTTTTTTCACATGTGCTAGTAAAGACTCTTGATAAATCAAGGGTGAGCATTGTGGAACTTATCTTCGCGATTGTTTAATCACTCAACAACCCCTCTGTTCAACATTCGTTCTCTAACCTCTGTTACAAGCCAATCTCCTGACCCACCGAAGGCTGATGATGCCTGTTCACAATAAATAATAATGAAGCTGTGGCGCACAGGCAGAAGAGGATTAGGTACAGAAACTTTGCACCAAGATGGTCCGTGACGACACCTCCGACCGCATTTCCGACAATGCCACCGAGGCCCCAGGTTACTGCTGCATAGACCGTCTGCAATGTTGCTTTGGTCCCTTCTGCGGCATAACTCTGAACCACCTCTACAGCTGTCCCTGCGGCAAAAGCAAAGGCAACACCATTCAGCAGTTGAACCGCGAGCGTAAGCGATACATTAGAGAACAGGAACATGACAAGATATTGACTGCCATAGATCGCAGCGGCCAGGCACAGCAGTGGGTATCTTCCGATAGCCTTGCTAAGCCGAGTGGCTACCCAGAACATCGGCACTTCAATAATGGCCGCGATGGCGAAGGCGCTGCCGATCCAGCTTTTATTGAAGCCCATTTCCTTGAAGTACAGTGGTAGAAAGTTCAAATTAATAGAAGCTGACATCATCATTAACGTACTGGTGACTACAAATATCATAAACGGCTTATTACGAACAACCTCACCCATTTGTCCGAAGAGCGTCACCTTTCTGCTGCGGGACACTTTCGTTGTGGGCAGAAACAGAATCGTCACGCAAACGATCAAACTAATGACTAAATAATAGACAAAAATATGACTGTAACCGAATCGCTCATACAGAATTCCTGTAGTGAATGTACCTATGGCATAACTCAAAGCTCCGAACAGCCTCACGTTACCGAAAGAAAAGCCGTCACGGCTGGCAATTTCCACCGCGAGCGCATCGCCCACCGGACCAACAGAGGATTGAAACCAGGCAAAGAACAAAGACAGGATAATGATCCCGGTCAATCCTTCCATCAAGTTAAACCCAAAGCCCAGCACTGCGGCAAGGATCGAAGAGATCAGCATGATTCGTTTGGGATTGCCCAACCGGTCGTTAATGAGCCCCATAACCGGCTGAGCAACCACACTTACCAGTGCCCATAAGGACAGAATCAAGCCTACGGCAGTGAAGCTGAAGCCTCTCTCACTGAAATACAGACTTGTATACGGCATCAGAACAGACATGGCCAGGTAATATAAAAAATAATAGCTTGATAATGTCCTCACGAATGACACTGCTCCTCTTTCTTAACGATCTTCTTCGATTTCTGCACTCCAGCCGAGCTGTCTGCACATCTCGTGCATCTTGCGAAGATCCTGTCTGGCCTCAATATGTGTCAATCCGAGCGACATCGCCTTTTCAGCTGCCAGACGAAGTACATACACCAGTGTGTCGGCCTGTGCCTCCTTAGCCGCAAAGTCTAGTAATACCAACGTATCGCCACGGACTCCAGCACGCAGATATCCCCAATAGCTGCCATCGAACTCCCTGAGGGTGAACATTTCTCGATCCTCTATCACACCAAACTCCTCCAGTGGTGTCTTCAGGTGTTCCAGCCACTCACTCTCCGAGGAGAATTGAAGGGTGTACTGTGGAGTGTTCCATTGGATCGTCTGGGTCGCCAGATCAGTAAGCTGACTATCATTCTGAAGCGGCACCCACTTCTCCACCGGATGATCCAGCTCATCTGGAACCTTCACTGTGATCTTCCATGGTCTATACTCGGTCTCAGCACCAATGGAGTCCAGAATTTCAGGAACGCCTACGGCCTGAAGCCCTTTTTGCTTGGCGATACGGATAAGCTGTCTCAGACCCTCTGGTGATCCTGTCGCGATATCATTGCTATGCATGACTACAATCGTGCCATTCTTCAGCTCCGGCTCGACACGTGCCACAATCTCCTCTGCAGAAATCCCGGCCCAATCGCCCGAATCCACACCTTCAATATCCAGATACCCGCCCCAATCGGCTAGCCAATCCAGATTCTCCTCACGGAACGAACAGTACGGAAAACGCATGAAGCTGGGACACGCCAGACCGGTTGCATCCTGATATGCCAGCTCGGTCAGTTTTAACTGCTCCAGAAACACTGGTTTCGGAACCTGAGCCATCCGCCGGTGATGGTAGGTATGGGGAGCGAGCACATGCCCTCTGAACAGAATCTCCCGCGCCTTGTCCGGGTGACGATCCATCCATTCTCCTGTGAAGAAAAAGGTGCCTACTGCGCCCTCTTCCTCCAGAACATCCAGCCACAATTCAAGTGGAAGCCGGGAAGGCCCATCGTCAAACGTAAACGCGCAAATCGCCTGATTGGTATCTCCGCTCCAAACCGCCTTAGCTGACATATTGCCGCCTCATTTCTATGGGTTATATACATTTATTATAGTGGAGAAATGGGTAATTTCCCATGAATTGTTGGGCTGTTCACCACTACTTTCATCGAAAGCGATGTTAATGTCAGGATATGAATATGGACTCATTGCTGCAGTTCTTGCAGGGACAGCCGGGATACAGGGCTGCATCGTTTTTTTCTCCGAACACCCCGCTATTACAAATAGAAGGAGAACTGTACTGATTAATAAATTTTTTTCTTCACTTTCTTCCTGAATCCCATTTTTTTGGATTATTAACCCATTAATTATGAACCATAGATGCCCTGTAAACATAGTACTGATGTAACAAGCCAAAAATAGTTGTCTGCACAGGCAACCTGTCATGAATTGAGTACTATAAAGTAAATCAAATAAATGGAGGTGATTCACTATGGGTAGTTCAACCAAGATCCGTAAGCAGGCACAGAAGCTTCAGGGCCGGCCTGTCTGCATTACCCTGCACAATGGACGTTCATATGTAGGATGGATAACCGGACTTGAGAAAGAAGCCTTGATTCTCTCCAGACCAAGCAGACCTGCTTCAAGAAGACAAACTTACAAGAAGACATCCCCCCGTAAAAAAGCTGGAGTCTCAGGCTTCTTCCCCATATTCGATCCCTTTACTGGTCCGCCTAACGCCGCCAGCATTGCCACGGCCGCTGAAGCCGGAACAGAGGCGGCAACAGCAGCAGGAGGAGGCTTCGGCCAGATGGGCTTATTCGGCATGATTCAACGCACCATGCCACTGATGAAGACGGGCTATAATATGATCAAAACAATCCAACCTTTCCTTGGGGAACTAAAATCCTTTATGAAGTGAAGGATTAGGATTGGCTGTAATTTTCTGATTTAAAGACACCTTTACAAGTATTTTTCCTCAATATTATTTTTTTAGCAAAATTAGTAAATAAGACTCAGTATTTTTTAAAATTTTTATATATAATAATTTTAATTCCATAAAAAGTACACATTAAAACAAAAACACCCTCGTCCCCACTTTATCAGTGGTTGCGAGGGTGTTTCGCCATAGCATAGCAACAGTCGAATAAGTCAATTATTGCTGTGGTACAAGAACCGAAATGGCACTCTTACCAATGAGATTGCAGGACAGAACTTCTTGTCCTTGCAGCTTGATGCTGACATTTTGAGCTTCGTCGCTGTCATTGAACAAGACGATACCAACGGACTTGTCCGGGTTGGTGAAAGCCACCGAACGGACATGCTCTGCGCTGGCAGTCGATGCAATACGCTTAGCGCCTGGACGGATAACCTTACTGAAATGCGCCAGCGCATAGTAATCCAAGGTGTACTCCAGTTCACCGGTCTGCTGATTAATTAGCAGGATGCCGCGGCAGGTGCTTTTGCCAAAGCCCGGTACTGTCGGACCATTCTTCTCATCAAGCGCCATGTTCCATAGAATAAAAGACTTGCTGTGATTGCGGAGAATTTCAATTCCCGTGCGCATTACGTTAGAGAATGCTTCCTCAAATGGCGGAATCCACTCTCCACCGGAGCCTTCACTGAAGTGTACTTCCTTGTCCGGGAAGGCTTCGAGCACTTCACTTTGAGCGGATGCCTTACCGCCGTACCAATGCCAGGCCACCCCATCCACACTATCCTTGGCTTGCTCCATTACGGTCAGCGGATAATCCGGCCGGTCCCAATTGTGATCGTAACTAAGAATTTTAGTATCCAGTCCACTCTTGATGAAGCTCGGTTTCAGGTGATTCTTCACGAAATCAGCCTGTGCCTCTGGCAGCATCAGCATGCTTGGATAGTGAGCCGGCTCATATAAAGGCTCGTTCTGCGGGGTTACCGCATAAATATGAAGACCTTTATCCTTATAGGCCTGAATAAACCGCACAAAATAATCGGCATAAGAAGAATAGAACTCTTGTTTCAGTTCCCCGGTCTTCATGGAGCCACTTGTCTTCATCCATGCTGGCGCACTCCAAGGTGAAGCAAACAGCTTAATCGCTGGATTCAGCTTCAAAGCCTCTTTTACTAGCGGAATGACATCCTCCTCATCATGAGCAATGGTGAAATGCTCCAGTGACGGATCAATCTCCCCTTCCGGCCTGTCGTCATAGCTATAGAACATTCTGGCATAATCCGAAGCACCCATCGGGTTTCTCAGAACGGAGAGTCCAATCCCTTCCTGGGCATCGAACAAACGAGTCATAGCTTCTGAACGCTGCTCCGCACTCAGTACCTGGTGAATCAGATAGGCAGATGAATCGGTGAAGGAGGCGCCAAAGCCGTCCATCTCTTGATAGGTTTGGTTCCTGTCCAGGTTAATTTCCGTATGTCCCGCTTCCTCTACAACTGGAGTCAAGGTCTCCACGGTCCGTTCAACGAACAGATCTCCTTCTCCCTTGGACTCATAAATGATAAGTTCAGTCATCATTATCCCTCCAGACTAGTGTACAGTTTGTTGACAACCCTGCCGGTAACGAAGGAGGGCCCCTTCAATAGGGGCACCTTCGTTAGATCAAACTTATTTCATTCCCAGCTTTTCTTTGTTACTCTGCATTTTCTCGCTGCGAATCTCTACGATTTTAGACCAATTATTGTCGTCAAGGACCTTCTTGTAGGCATCCAATGTTTTGTTGAAATCATCATCGCTCTTAGAGCGGATCAGGCTGACCATTGTGGAATACCAAGTCGTGTCGATCGCTGTCAAAGAACGTGCTTCCGGTGTACCTGGGTCCGGATTGATATTTTCCAAAATGAAGTGTGGTGTCAGCTTGCCTTTACCCCACTCTTGCATCTGACGGATAGATTCTGGGAAGGAATCATCGCTAAGGGCCTTGTAACGGTCATGACCGAAGAAGATAAACTCGCCGATCCGGTACTCTTTTTTATACTTATCTGCATTGTTTTCCTGAAGATCTTTGATTGCTGGCAGGAACTCCACCTTACCATCGGCATTCTTCTTATACGTCTCGCCTTCGATACCGAAGTTCATCAGCATTTGACCTTCGTCACTAAGCAGGTAGGTGAAGATTTGCATTACTTTCGCCGGATCTTTAGCCTTCTTGGTGATGTAACTGATCATCCAGCCGGTAATACCAGTCTGGTTAAGGAGCGGCTGGTTGCCAATGGTGCTCTGAGGACCATCGATAGCGATGTACTCTTTACCCGGGTTAGCACTCATGAATACTTGCAGGTTACCACCTTGTTGTGGTGTACCATCTAAGTATATAGCAGCGTATTTACCGGATTTTACTTTCTCATCAAAAGCAGTACCGTCGTCTGCAAAGCTATCGTCACTAATATCACCATCACGATAGATGGTATTAAGCGTTTTCAGCCAAGTCAAATAGCTTTCGTCCAGGTTGCGGTTATAGAACTTGCCGTCCTTATCTTCCAGCGGTACGCCCAGGTAATCCTGGAATCCATCGCCCAATGAGCCAGTGCCGTTGCCGATAGCATTGAAGCCGAATGGCACCAACGAAGGGAATTGGACTTTGATTTTATTCATAGCTGCGACAAATTCTTCAGGTGTCTTCATGCTAGGCTTGCCGATTCCTTCATATACATCCTTCCGGATAATGAAGGCTTGTTTAGCAGGAATATCGCCGCTGTCGTAATCAGCCTGTGTATTGGAGTAGTCTGGATATCCGTATGTTTTGCCGTCTTTTTGCTGGAACCATTTGATGGTATCTTGAGCGGCTACTTTATTGAAGTATGGATCATATTGCTCAGCCAGGTCGTTCAAAGGCCAAGCCCAAGTGGATGCCTTCTGCGCTACCGCCGAGTTAGAATCGAACACTGTAATCACGTCCGGCATGTCGCCTCCGGCAAAGAAGGTGTTCAGCTTGGAATCATCACCGGTAATAAATTTAATGTTGATGTTCAAATCTTCTTTAATCTTCTTCGTCACCAAATCCTTGCCAAAATCGGTATTCCACCATTCTGCGTTCACATACCAGGTTAGGTCAGTGGTCTCTTTTTTCGTATCCAACTGCCATGCCGGGGTATCTGCATTTGGCGTGTAACGATCACCTAGTGCTGGCAATTCGCTGCTTGCCGAGTTTGATCCACCTGAACCACCACATGCGCTAACGGTCAGGGCAACGGCCAGAAGAGCCGAACCCAGTTTAATTCCTTTTGCAAATCTCTTCATGTTAGTAACCTCCATTTTGGTAAATACACATGTCTTGCCTATGTAAGATGAATTTAAGAAACCAACGTAAGGCTCGGTCGTTACTACGGTGAATGTTTGGACTTCCGGTCGCTGTTGTCCCCAGATTTCTTATTTGTTAACCGCCTCTAGCGGTTGAAATCCGGAGACAAAGGCGATCGCTATCGCTCCTACAGTTCCAAACTTTCCCCTTCGTTCCTTCTCGCTTTTTGTTACTTTCTCTTATTCATCTTATATAGCTAGAAAGCTTACTCTTTAACAGCGCCGAGCATCATACCGGAGATAAAGTATCTCTGCAGCAATGGATACATGATCACAATCGGCAGGGTGGTAATGACAATGGTCGCGAGTTGAACCCCTTTGGTAGTGGTTTCAATCATGACTGAGCCAATATTCTGCATGGACTGTGTCTGAGACTGCACGATAACCTCATACAGCTTCATCTGCAGCGGATACAAGGCTTGGTCCGTGATATATAACTTTGTTGTCATAAAGTCGTTCCATTGTCCCACCCCGTTGAACAAGGCGATGGTTGCCATAGCCGGCATGGACAGTGGAATGAAGATCTTCAGGAACACCCGCCATTCGCCCGCACCGTCGATTTTGGCGGATTCTTCAAGGGCGTCCGGTACATTTCGGAAGAAGTTCATCAGGATGACAACATCGTAGTAACTGAAGAGCGCCGGGATAATGTACACCCAGAAGCTATTCAATAGACCCAAAGATTTGATCAGCAAGTAAGTAGGAATCATACCGCCAGAGAAGAACATGGTGATGACACCCATGGCAACATACAACTTACGGCCGCGAAGATGCCTTTTACTAAGCGCGTAACCGACCATCGCACAGAAGAAGACGTGAGTGGCTACACCAATCGTTGTTTTGGCCACGGAAATAAAGAAGGCCTGCCAAATGCTGCTGTCCCGAAACACAGCACGATAATTCTCGAACGAGAACTCTTTACTCCAGAAAATAAAGCCACCCTCTGCCAACGCTCGTCCGGAGCTGAGCGAGGAGATAATAACATTCCATAACGGGATCATAATGACCAGTGAAACAATTACAAGCACTGCAATGTTGAAGGCATTAAAGATCCGACTGTCCAGATCTCCCTTTATCGCCTTTCGATTCATGGAAAATGCCTCCTCTTATAAAACGGATTGGTTATCATTCAGCTTAGTGGTCACTTTATTAGCAATCACCAGCAAGATGACAGAAACGATGGATACGCCGAGACCTACAGCCGTTGCATAGGAGAAATCTCCTTGGGTCATCCCCATACGATACACGTAGGAGTTAATGACTTCGGCCTTTTCACGGTTCTGCGTGTTCATCAGCACCAGCGTCTGGTCCAGATTGGAGCCAAACAAACCGCTTACAGTAAGGATCAGATTCAAGCTGATGATAGGCTTCATGTTGGGAAGGGTAATGTTCCAAATTTGACGAAGACGACCTGCCCCGTCAATCTTGGCTGCTTCATAGAACGTCGGGTCAATCTTAGACATAATGGCCAGATACAGGATCGTTCCCCAGCCCGCCTCTTTCCAAATATCAGAGAGGGTGGCGATCCACCAATATTTACTCGGGTCCAGCAGGATGTTCGACGGTTTCGAGATCAGACCTAGATCCAGCAGAATCTGATTAAAAAGGCCTGTGGTGGAGAACCAGTTAATCAACATCCCGCCTAGTACGATCCATGACAGAAAGTGTGGCAGATACGAAATCGTTTGAACGAACTTCTTGAATCGGGTCAGGCTGACTTCATAGATCATGATGGCCAGTATAATCGGGATTACAAATCCGATGCCCAGCTTCAGGAAGCTGATGCCCAGCGTATTCACGACCGCGTCCCAAAAATATTTGTCAGACCAGATGATTTTGAAGTTATCAAAGCCCACCCATGGTGCTGAACTCAACGTATCAATGACCGTGTAGTTCTTGAACGCAATGGTCAGTCCGTAAATGGGAATGTAACAAAAGATAATCATGAAAATAATCCCCGGCAGAACCATCGATTGCAGTTCCTTCTGTCTCCAGTAGCCTGCAAAAAACTCTTTGACTCTTTCTCCCATAGGTCTCTTGCCAGATGATGGCATTGCTAATGGTTTAGCCACGTTTTTTCTCCCCTCTGACTTACGCTTTCATAAAAACGTTTTTATTTTTGCCAATAAAATCCTCTTGTTTGATTCACTATGAAAAAAACGAAGAAGCTTGTAACACCGCATTACCACTAATCTTTTCGATCAATCTTTACCTGGCTCGATTTTCTAACCACCAGTTCTCCCGCCAACTTCTGAATGTTGCCCTGTTCCCTCTCCTTGATCATTCGAACCAGATGATCAATGGCGAGAATCCCTTGCCGCGCAATTTGGTTGCGCACTGTCGTCAGGGAGGGCGAGATATATTGAGCAATATCAATATCGTCAAATCCTACGACACTAACATCAGTAGGCACTTCATACCCATGGGCTTTCAGAGCCTGCATACAGCCGATGGCACTGATGTCATTACCTGCGAGGAACGCATCCGGCAAAATGTCGGAATGGGAGTTTATGAATGATTTCACAACGTTGTAGGTACCTTCTTCTTCGAAAAAGCCTTGCAACACGTACTCCTCTTTGATCGGAAGCTTGTACTCCCGAAGCGCAGCCAGATAGCCTTCCTTCCGCTGGACACTGTCAAACATCGTATCGACACCGGATATGTACGCAATTTTCTTATGACCCAAACTGATTAAGTATTTGGTTGTTTCATAACCTGCAACATAGGAGTCAAAAATAACACTGCCCATCGTCTCATTCTGAATCTCCCGATCCAAGAACACAGCCTTGATTCGGTCCTTCTGCATCATGGCGATATCATTATCATCAATCTTCAGCTCTTCATAGATAATGGCGCCGTCAACGCGGCGGCCCATGATATTGCTCATGATAACTTGCTTGTCCTTGGTAACAAAGACATTCAGACCATACCCCATATGGTCGCACTCCCGGGCCATGGACTCAACCAGCTTATAGAAATAAGGACCCGACACGCTTGTGGTGAAAAAACCCAGCATTTTCGTCTTTCCTGACTTCAACTGCTTACCGTTGAGATTCGGAACATAATTGAGCCGCTGCGCCACCTTCAGTACATGCTGCTTGGTCTCCGGATTGAGCACATCCACATCATTAAGCGCGTTAGACACCGTAGATATGGAGACGCCTGCCTCTCGCGCTACGTCTTTAATGGTTATTTTCCCCATAAGGATTCACCTCGCTAAAAACGTTTTTATAAATATAAACTAACATAAAACCGTTTTCATTACAATGCTCTTTTTAAAATAAATGTCGAATATGAAGAGAAACCCTAGATCTTTAAATGATCCGGGTTTCTCGGGCAATGGAAAAGTGCCTGGTTGAAACAGGCACTCTCCCTAGTTCCATAACGGAGCCAAGGGTCGGCTTCTGCCTTATTTGCGACGTTTCTTCATCATTCGGTTGTACATGGTAAATGCCACGATCATCATGGCAAGTACAGCGATGCTGCTTGCTGAATCGGGCGACATACCAAACATAATGCCCAGGTTGGTAACCAAGCTTCTCGTCACCAGCGCGACCAAAATCAGCATCAGCGGACGCCAGATGTTATATCCTCTCATCCCTGCAACACTCCTGACCTTTTTTTCACAAATCAGAACTACCTGTTCTTCGGCACCTGCTCTTAGGCTTGCTTGAATTCAATCCAGTCGATTTGCAGACCTGGCTTAACGAAGTCCAATTTCAATTCATACAGACCTGCTTCCAGTTCGATCTTAACCAGCTTTTGCTTAATCCACTTGCCTTCCGTACCATTCGTCTGAATGGTTGTCACCAATTGGTCGTTCAGTGTGACGTTGCAAGCGGTTTGCGCCAGTTCAGGCTCTGGAGACATGATATGAACAATAATCCGGTACTGGCCAGCCGCGTCCACTTTTACAAAAGTTGAACCAGTGGTCGCTGGTGTAACCTGCGCATTGTCGGACAGCACATGTGCCCCTTCGGAAGACAGCGATGGATTACCTGTGAAGGCAACAACCGTCTCTACAATCTCATGTTTTCTGGAGAACACCGGTGCGTGCATAATGAATTCGCAAATATTCATAGCTGAACGTTGCAGCTCACCACGGGTAACCGATCCATTCTCCAGAGATTCCATGGTGTTGTCTTCCCAGCCGTTGATTTCTGCACCATAGTTAGGAACGACCATGTACAAATCGTTTTGGGCACGAACCATCCAGTTCGTGTACTTCCGATCCGCAGGTCCGCCATCTACAACATTATTCATGATCGCCCACCAGTCAGTCATCACAATGCCCTTGAAGCCCCATTCGCCACGCAAAATGGTGGTGTTCAGGTCATAGTTAGACGCTGCCCAATGTCCGTTGATAGGATTGTAGGAAGTCATAATCGAATTTGCGCCAGCCTGCTTCACTGCGATTTCAAAGCCTTTCAGGTAGATCTCCCGCAGGGCGCGTTCAGACACAATCGCGTCTACCTTACTGCGGTGTTTCTCCTGGTTGTTGCAAGCAAAGTGCTTCAGTGTGGCGTTAGAGCCACCTTTCATAATACCGCGGGTGCATGCTGCCGCAAAGACACCGGAAATCAGCGGATCTTCAGAGAAATACTCGAAGTTACGCCCATTCAGCGGGCTACGGCGAATATTCAGACCAGGTCCGAGCAGAGTATCTACATTGTTACCCAGCAGCTCCCGGCCTTCCATGACGTACAGCTCTTCAACCAGTTCTGCGTTCCAAGTGGCTGCGAGCAAGGTTCCGATAGCAACCTGGGTTGCCTTTGCCCCACTGTCCATCCGAATGCCGGACGGGCCATCTGCCGTACAAGCAACAGGAATGCCGTAATTGAACAACTGATCGCTTACACCGCCGAAAGCTGAAGCTGTACCCGGTGTAACCAACGGACTGCTCATGCCTTCGCCTCTAACGATGGTGGCTAGATCCTCGTCGCTGAGCTGGGCGATAAAGGCTTCCATAGTGATTTTCTGATCCAAAACATCTCTTAGGATATGTCCTTTATTTCCAGTCTGCTCCAAGGCCCCCGGTAGATTCTTCTCGATACGATCCGCCATGTCAATCTTTCGCGTAGGCACTTCTACGTAGACGATCTCGTATGAACCGTCAGCCTTCCGGGCACCTGGCATCATTCTTGAGAAGCCCTCTGTAGGAGCCATCGCCTCTTGCAGTTGCTCCACAACTCGCAGAGCTTCCACAACGTAACCGTTTTGGCCTTGGACAGCTACTTCCGCTAGCATTTTGACACTGGTTCCGGCATAAATGTGGTACGTTCCAGCTTCCAGTACATAGGCAGAAGATTGCCCTGTTACTCCGGCGTCGTCATAGGAGGCCATAATATCCACTGGGAAGCTTACGGTAAGACGCTCTGATTCACCCGGCTGAAGGACACGGGTCTTGCCGAATGCTGCCAGCACTTTAGCCGGTTGACCCAGCTTTCCTTGCGGCGCTTCGTAATAGACCTGTACAACCTCTTTACCAGCATAGTGGTTTCCTGTGTTAGCTACAAGTACATCAATCTCAATATGCTCTTGGCCGTCTTTGACTGACAGCTTGGCTTCCCCTGGCTCCACTTGGAAGGAGGTATACGAAATCCCGTAACCAAATTCATATTGAACCTTCTCTGGACAAAACGTCTCGAAATAACGATAGCCCACATAGATATCTTCTTGATAAAAGTTCTTGAACTCATTACCGTAGTTGCTTGTGGATGGGTAATCATTGATCGAATAGGCGATGGTATCGGTTAGTTTACCGCTCGGTGTTACCTCTCCGCTCAGCACGTCGGCAATCGCGTTTCCGCCTTCCATACCGCCATGCCAAGAATAGATCACACCCGCAATCGGATGTACATAGCTCTCATCGTTAATCCAGCTCATATCAATGATGTTGGATACGTTCAGCACGACAACGGTTTGTTCAAAATAAGTTGTAACCTGCTTCAGCAGATCCTTCTCATCCGCGGTTAACTGGTAACTGCCTGGAGCGTCAGCATTGTCCTGATCTTCTCCCGCCGTACGTCCAATCACTACGATGGCTTTGTTGGACTTGCTTCTTGCCCCTGCTACAAGCTCAGCAGTTACAGGCATTTCCTTCTGGTGCCAAGGTTCTGCAGCCCAGACCTTTCCACCATCATCAAACGGATTCTGCTCAATCCACTGTTCATAGACAGCTGCCAACTCTTCGTTCACAATAAAATCGTTTTTACTGCGAAGACCATTCAACAGATTCGTTGTATAAGCAACGTGAACGCTACCGCCAGAACCTGTACCACTGCGATAGTAATTCACTTGTGTTCTACCAAAAATCGCAACATTGTCACCGCTGCGCAACGGAAGAACTTGATGATCATTCTTCAGTAGTACCGCACCTTCTGCGGCCACCGTCCGGCTAAATTCTGCAAAACCCTCTAATGGAATTCCCACATTCTGTGTACTCAATTTCTTTCCTCCTGATCTTCATTTCCTAGACCTGTCTCTATGTAAAGCTCCTATAAAGAATAGTGGCTATCATAATAATATACAAGTCCCGCTCGCAAAAAACAAAGACGGAACCTCTCGTCTCACTTCTATTTGTGAATAATAAATGAAACTGAAGTTCCGTGACCTAGCTTGCTTTGAATCCGCAGCCCTTCCCCATACTGGCGCTTTAACCGGAGATCCGTATTATACAGACCAACGCCCGGCCTGTCACCAGGATGTCCCCCCGATAATTGGCGCAGCATGTCTTCATCCATCCCGACGCCATCGTCTTGAACCGTGATCTCTGCATAACTCTCTTCATTCAGCACCCGAATACAGATACTCCCTCCGCGAGCGCGCTTCATAAGGCCATGTCTTATGGCATTCTCCACCAACGGTTGAATGGTCAGCATCGGAATTCGCAGTTCCTTGCATTCACCAAGCTCCCACACCACATGCAGACGTTCTTCGAACCGTTCCTGTTCAATAAACAGATAGGACCGGACGATGCTTAGCTCCTCTTCAATTGGGACAAGCTGATTCATATTTTGCAATTTGAATTTATCCCTTAGGAAGCTGCTGAGTGCTTCGAGCAGATTGCGCATCCTCACCAAATCAATTTCACTTAAGGCTGAAATAGCATTTAGCGTATTGAACAGAAAATGGGGCTGAATCTGCGCCTGCAGCCAGGCTGCTTCCATCTCTAGCCGCTGGCGTACAGACTGCCTTACTTCGGTTAACGCTCTTACCCGTGACCTTATTTCCAAAGACTCCACGGGTTTCGTTACATAGTCGTTGGCACCGGAAAGGAAGCCGTTCTCAATATCTTTGGGATAGCTTCTTGCGGTGAGCAGAAGGATTGGCAGTTCGGTCAGTGTAAAATGCTGGCGGATGCTGCGGGCTAGCTCATACCCTGACATTTGAGGCATCATGACATCAGAAATAACCAAATCCCATTCCCTAGTCTTTAATAACGCTAGTGCTTGTTTACCGCTTGTAACCGTCACGATGTCGTATTGCTCCAACGAAAGAATGGCCTCCAGAACCTGCAGATTTACCGGATCATCATCCACAATTAATATCCGAGGTCTATCCATATATTTCTTCAGTGGCTGGACAGAAACTTGGGCAGGTAGAGTGCGAGCATCTGGCACTGTCGCATTGATTAGGGCCTCTGATGCAAAAATTTCTGCTGCTTTATCCCCTATTGGAGTGGCCCCTTGACTCAGCGGCAGCGTAAAGACAAATTCCGAACCTTGATCGGGCTTCGAGCTGATTTGCAGCGTCCCACCATGGAGCTCAATTAGTTGTTTGGTGATGCTGAGACCCAGTCCAAACCCACCCTCAACCATTGTTTTTCCAAGCTCTCCCTGCTCATAAGGCTCCAGAACACGGCGCATCGTCTCTTCATCCATGCCAATGCCTGAATCCGAGATGACAATGTGTGCCCACCCTTCTCTCACACTTACGGAAATGACAATTTCTCCTTCATTCGTAAACTTTACCGCATTATGAAGCAGATTGAACACAATCTGTATCACCCGATTCTCGTCGGCATGCACATCTGGAAAAAACTCGGGGATATCGTTCACCAATCGAACGGACTTCCCTGCTGTCATGAAAACGAGCATATCCAATACACCTGTGGTTACTGCATGTAAAGAAACGTTCCGAAGATTCAGCTGGGGAGTTCCTTCCTGCAGTCTTTTGGCATCGATCAAATCGCGCAGCATAAGTGACATTCGGCGTCCTACAGACAACACCGTCCCCAGATCCTTGATGCTTTTTTCTGTAAGTACATGCTGCTCCCGCTCCAAAATGGATTGTGAGATGTTGAGGATACCGTGCAGCGGATTGCGCAGCTCATGCGAAGTATTCGCCAGAAACTCATCCTTGAGCTTGTCTGTTCTCTGCAGCTTGGCCGCAAGCATCCCCGTTTCCGCATAGATCTTGAAATATTGCCGGAACCAGAGGGAAGCAAAGTAGGTCGTGGCGATGATCAAATCAAACGGATAAAAGTCCATTTTGAAGCCAACTGCGAATGAAAGGATCAGCCAGACGAAATGATTCATCAACGCGATTAACGACAACACAAGGGGAATGTTCTCTTTCAGATTTTTGAGAGATGCCCGAATTATGGATGTGAGTGTAAGAAATACAGAAGAAGCCATTAATACTAGAACAATAGGATGATAGATCAGGAGATACCGTAGAGGGAGGAATAGCGCCACTATGACGTCAACTGTACAAAACGAAGTGTACCATTGGTAGGCTCTGGGCCAGTAGAACTGCATCTGTTGCTTCCCGCTTCGCAGTAACCCGTAAATGATACCCATAGTAGACAAATGGGCAAGTCTAAAGCTCCAGTCATAATTGAAATGTAATAGATGTTGTAAAAATTTGTCATCATTCACAAGCAGATTGTTCAGCATGATGCTAACCGCAAGTAGGGCAAAGTACAGTGGTCTCTTGTCTCTGTTGCCTACCAGGTACAAAATAATCGCATAAATAGCTTGCATCGAAAATACAACGACATCCAGCATCTGCATGGATATAGCTAACATTTGTTTCTGTTCAATTGCCAATTCCGATCCAAAGGTAAGAGAGTGGACAATCCCACTCTTCCGAACATCCACATGATTAGCCACTTGAATTACGACCTCGATGACCCCACTGCTGCTAGCAGCAAAGGTTGCTGTGAAAGGTACATTTCTGGCTACATAATTCTTTCCGTTCTCCCCTGTCTCTCCTGACTGAGCCAACTTTCGGCCGTCAATATATAGCGTGTACGCACTTCGGATACTGGCAGTGCGAATGCTGTAATTTAAATCATGGTCGGGATTCACAAGAACTGTCAAACGGTAGGTTCCATAGCCAAAGGGGCTATCTTTCCCCGGCTGCAGCGCTTGATTCCAACTCCCCGGAACTTGTATAAATTGGGAATTATCGCTTAGGGGACGTTCATAAGATGTTTGCCCGAATAACCATTCATGGGGATAGAATTCCCAATCTCCATCCAGCAGAATGGTGCCGCCCTGTCGCGCGTTCCAATCGCGCAAATCCATCACTCCACGCACAGATTTTGCATGATCTACGCTGTTAAACGATGTCATCCACAACAGACGTGAGCCGGTGAGGAGGAGGATGAACAGGGTGATAACGAGAGGGAATTTCCATTTCCCAAGCTTGTTTCGATGATCTGGCACGTTGGACTATCTCCTTAGTTCCTGCATAGTGGAATGAGACATGCTTACGAATTCAGTTAGTTTCAATTATAGTAGTAAACCTGGCTAAACCCAATAAAAAAATGGAAGCGCAATTGTACCTGTTAAGATTCTGTTAAAGTTACGTTTATGTAGAATTCATCTCACTCCATTATGCTGACACAACACCGAAAACTAAGGCATACAGAAATGAATGAGAGAGGGTAATGAGATGAGAGCAAAACGATTTGTGATCTTAAGCACGACACTCGCGCTAACACTGCTAGCTCCGCTGAGTGTGATGGCCGACAGCAGCAGCAATAAGACTAACTATGTATCTTCCCAAAAAACAGCTGCAGAGAAGGCGGCACTACTAACCGATACCTACGGTACTACAAGCCTGCAATACGCTCTGATAGACCAAGGGAACATTGTCATCTCCGGGCATTCTGGCAAGAACCAACTGACGAAGAATGTGCCGTTAACCTCTGATACAATCTACGGCATAGGGTCGACCAGCAAAATGTTTGTAGCATCCGCTGTTATGAAACTAGTGGATGAAGGCAAGCTGGATCTGGACCTGCCGCTTACGAGATATATTCCTGACTTTACAATGAAAGATGCCCGTTACGAACAGATTACGCCGCGTATGCTGCTAAATCATTCTGCAGGTATTGAAGGTTCTTCCTTTAACCGTGCGCTATTGTTCAATGATAACGATACCTATGCCCACGATCATCTGTTAGAGCAATTAGCAACTCAAAGCTTGAAGGCAGACCCGGGAGCATTCTCGGTCTATTCTAACGACGGCTTTACACTAGCTGAAATCCTGCTGGAAAGAGTCAGTGGGTTGGACTTTACGACGTTTATCCACAAGAATTTCACAGAGCCTTTAGGGATGAAGAATACCAAGACCCCTATAGATCAAATAGACAAAGCCAAAATAGCCGGGACCTTTATTCCTTCTTCTCAGGCTCCACTTCCTTTAGAAAATTATAATGTCATCGGAACTGGAGGGCTTCGCTCCACAGCTGAGGATTTGGTGAAATTCTCACAGATCTTCACGGGACAAGTAGACGGCATTCTTTCCAAACAATCCGTCAAGGCAATGACCGAAGCAGAATATAAAAAAGGCATGTGGCCGAACAATACCGATGCGACCTTTGCCTACGGACTAGGCTGGGATAGCGTAGATCTCTTCCCATTCAATAATTATGGTATTCAGGCGCTTACCAAAGGAGGAGACACGACACTGTTCCATTCATCGTTAGTCGTGCTCCCAGAGTATAATCTGGCTGCTGCTGTGACTTCATCTGGTGGCTCCAGCACAACCGATCAATTGCTCGCGAATGAACTGCTGCTTAGCGCATTGCAAGCGAAGGGTGTAATTAAAGAGCAGAAGGCAGAGAAGTCGCACGGCCTCCCAGTGAAGGCAAAAATGCCGCAAGAGATGTCCCGTTATGCAGGCATCTATGGCGCTTCCAATTCATTGATGAAGATAGCAATCAACCCATCAGGTGAAATGGTACTAACCTCACTTCTGTTCCCAGGCGATCCTGGTCAAAAGTATGTGTACACTACCGATGGTTCTTTTAAGAGTGCGGATGGCACGGAAAAGTTCAAATTTGTTGTCGAAAAAAATGGACGCACCTACTTGTGGTCCAGCGCATATGTATCCGTACCTGGACTTGGGCAGACCGTATTCTCTGAATACTCCGCCGAAAAGCTTGAAGCTAATCCATTATCCAAAGATGTAGCTGCCGCATGGGACAAACGTGAGGGCAAAACATATTACATGATGAACGAGAAATACTCATCGATATCCTACTTCTCGGGTTTGCCTGCTTTTCCAATTGTGACGAGCAAAGAAGCTCCTGGCTATATCGTTAATAATAAAATCGTTGATGCAAACAAAGCGATCAGCCAGCTGCAAATTCCCACTATAGCAGGTAGAGATAGCATGGAATTCAATTTCTTTACGAAGGATGGCATTGAGTATGTCAAAACAACAGGCGGTTACTTGTATGCTGGTGAAGAGATCTTAAAGCCGCTCTATACTGGTAAACAATCCACAGCCACCATCCAAGCGGACGGGCTTGCCAGATGGTTCAGCGTTCCTGCCGCTGCCAAAGAAAAGACTCTGTCCGTCAAACTACCTGCAAACAGCGCAGTTGTCGTATATGACGAAGCCGGCATGTGTGTGAACGATTCAGCAGTCAGCGGTAAAAATACGGTTGTATTACCGAAGAACGGTACCATTGTATTCGTGGGTGACGCGGGTGCGAAGTTTGAAATTTCGTTGAAGATCGGAAAGTAAATCGTCGCCGATTCGTATGCTTCACTGCAACAGTTTCCCCAGGGCTGTTTTCTCTTATATCGCAAAAAAGGAGCCGCAGATCATTTCAGATCTGCGGCTCCTTTTAGGTGTATCTTATACTCTCTATTTCAATCGATATAAACGGTAAATCAGGGCTGCAGCCTCTGCCTTGCTAGCAGTCTGATTAGGACGGAAGGTCTTATCCTCGAACCCTCCGAACAGCTGTGTACTCTTGGTAAGAGCAACACTATCCGCTGCCCATTTGGATATCTTGGCCCCATCCGTAAAGGCCCCGTTCACCACGTCCGGCTGAGCAACGGATTTCACTCCGTTGTAAGTCTTTAGTGCTCGGGCCAGCATGGTCGCCATTTCCTGACGGGTAATGCTAGCTTCAGGATCAAAGACAGCCGTTGATTTTCCGCTGATGATCCCTGCAGCATAAACGGCCGCCAGTTCGTTGTAATGGTCGTTATTCGGAGCGATGTCTTTGAATGGCAAGGTAATCCCCTTACCCTCCAAACCATAAGCTCTTGCGATCCAGCTCGCGAATTCTATACGTGTTACCTGCTTGGATGGATGGAACTCTCCGGCCTGGTCTACGATGCCCTTGGTCAACAGGTCGTGGATCTCTTTCGTTGCCCAATGAGTCGCCGGCACATCTGTGAAGGAAACTGCCTTGCCCAGCATAACGGTATACCGGCTAAAATGTCCTCGCAGCGTACTTACCGTTTGTGTTATCGGATCATATTTACCCCCAACCGCTTCCCACGTCAGGCTCTTATCGTTCAAGACATACAAGGTCAGCTTCTCCAGATCAGCTCCTGAGTATTTCGCCGGATCTATAGAAGATACATCGAAGGTAACCTTCATCGGTTTGGCAAACGCCTCTACCGTCTTGCCTCCAATCGAGGCACTAAACTCCATCACAGGAATCTTAGCTAATGGCTCTGCCTGATTTGGTTTATTCACTATAGCGTTCTGTACAACTTCAGCCGCTAAAGTGATGTTTTGTCCCGCTTCTACAGCCCCGAAGGTATCTGGAGCAATGGTAAATGCGGTATGATCCATCTGTAGCTTCAATCCGTCGATACCGTTCTCTTTTACCAAGGTTAATACTTCTGCTGGTAAAGTGGTGTTCAACTTATGCAGACCTTCGCCCATCGGTGGTACCTTGACTGTCAGAGACAGTTTAAGCTCCTGAGCCGACCCTGCACCCAGTTTGGTATTAAGCTCACCAGTAACGGTAGTCAGCGCCTGCTTCGCAGAGACGATCTGCTTATTGATCAAGTCCTTGCTCAATTGGGAAGTAACTGTACTTCCCGTAACTGATACATCTTCCTTAGCAATAGTCACTTCTCCGGCTTTATTCAATGCCGCTTGACTGGAAGAGATGACACCGTTCTTCAACTGCAGAATTTCTTCTGCAGGAACGCCGCTAGCATTTTTCAGAACAGCCGCCGCATTCTGGATCAGCGTCTGGGCGAAGCTCACAGCCTTGTCTGCAGTATCTAATTTGTTCAGCAGGTAAGGTGCACTGCCTACCAATTCGCTAACCGCAGTAACGATTTTTTGCTTCGCTGCAGCATCTTGTATCGATCCGAGCAATTGAGTTGCACTCTCCAGTGCCTGTGAGAGACTCTTGCTGTTCTGCTCAGCCTCCTCAGAGGTTGCGGCTGCCTTAAGAGACTCAGCAATACTTGCCAACGCGCTTTGGGCTGCTGAAGCCCGCTCCGCTGCAGTAGCTGCTCCGTCCTTAAGCAGTTCCTGAAGCTTGGCATTCTGTTTAGCTACACTGTCGTTAACAGTTACTGTGGGAGCAGCAGGGATTGCACCTGGATTGCCTCCTCCTCCGGCTGGTCCCGGGCCTGGATTGGTCCCTGGCCCCGGGTTATTTCCTGGACCTGGCTCAGTTCCTGGACCCGGTCCGTTTCCTCCGCCGTTGCCCGGGTTATTTCCTCCCGGATCGACCACCGTTCCGCCGCTGGACTCCAGCTCAAATGTTTTATTCAAAGTATAGGTCTGCCCATCAATTGTCATCTGGGCTTTAAGCACATAATTCCCGGAAGGGAGAACTTGAAAAGAATCATTAATTTCCTGAATGGCGCTAATGGATAGCGGATAGTAGTTATCTGCGGTTGATTTAAATAGCGTTTTTCCTGTTACATCCTGGATTTCATACGATGCAGCAGTCGGGTTCAGACCTGTTGAGCCAGATGAAGAACCCCTACCGGACACTAGAACCAATGGCTTTCTTATTTGTCCAATACGGTTCCCGGCTGTATCCATTAACCCTATCTTAAACCAGCTATCCCCGGTAGGAAGAACCAACTTCCCATCCTTCAGATCAAAAATATCCAAGCCGCTAATAGTTTGTAGGGCAAGCTGCGTAGTGGTGCCTGCCTTTAATATTCCAGCTGAGAAATGAATATCATATTGATACTCCCTACCACCGACGGACTGCCCTACCTGCACAGTAACTTCTCCCGGAGTCAATTGAACCTGGGCAGCGTCATATGCATAACCCACAATAGTTGAACCCGCCTGTGTAGCATATTCAACACTATAAATAGCCCCCGCTGCCGGCGCCACCAGCGTAGCCAATGTAGAAAGAGAATCGTCAATCACAAGTGTATGATCTCCTGCTCCAATGATTACATCATCACGATATATAAATGTGTCACTTTGGGGTTGGGACAGTACACTATAAGTTCCCTCTGTAGCATAGAAATAGTTTTCTGCCGGTGTATTGTTATTGATGACATAAGGGACATATTTCGATCCCACCATATCTTTTCGCACAAGCGATAATTGATTCATAACCTGAGTCAGTTTCACTTTGCTAACCTGTTGAAGAGGCTGTCTGGCATCGAGTACCATCGAATATTCTTTACCAGGTTCAGTCACTATCGAACCATACATATAGTAACCATACTTAGCTTGAACGCCCATATAGGTGCGACTGTATCGAATAAAGTCTATGTCCACCACCGAAGGGGATTGCGTAACAAGGAATGCTTGCTGTTTGCCTACATCGATATACCGACTTTGTGTATTGAAAGTTCCATCTTCCTTCTTGATCTTAGCCATTACATAGGCGTTGTCTAGCGGAACGCCGCCTGCGTAGCTGTCACCTTCAGGTTTGTCCAACCCTTGCACACGAACAACAGCCTGGGTTTGAGGGTCAATAATTGCTAGGGAGACAACTTTAGATAAATACCCCTGTTTCTTAAAAATAAATTCGCTAAAGTAACCTGCATCCCCTTGAGGAAGGGTCAGATGCCCCTGGCTATCCGTTACACCGATCAACTCGCCAAATCGACTAATCTCAACTCCGGCCAGCAACGGGCCTTGGGCTCCTGTCACGTGCTGACGTACTGTGACCGTCATATTCTCTGACTGATCTGTATTCAAATATGGTTCGTCTACCAAATCAACCAATTTTCCATCTTTACCTCTAATCTCAATATCGAGCTCCTGCTTTGATGTAACCTTCAGCACTGTTTCATGGAGTAGCTCTCCATAAACATACTTTCCACTAGAGTAATAGTAAGGTAATAGCTGGATCTTATACGTTCCTGATTTGGCAGGCTTCCATTGGCGTTTGTCTGCACGGCGAAGCTGCCCGTCTTTTTCGTCCATCGACCAGTAAATTGAATTATCTTCAATCACCGTTCCGGATTCATCCACGATGCGAACTCTATAATTGCTGCTCATATCCAAACTATTCTTGTATTCATCCTCCATGACTACTTGGTAATCAACGGTCTCACCTAATACAATTTCGTTGCGAGTCTCCACTCCATCATAATAATTTGATCCTGACACGCTTGTAACAATGTTCGTATCATAAGTGCTTCCAGCCGTTAATGCATATTCACTATCGGTTGGGCTGAAAAAAGATGCTATAACCACTTGATCGACATCCCAAGTGCTGTTATTAGGAATACTTGATACAGCAGTCGCTGTCAGTCTATGAATCTCTTCACCTTTTTCAACATACAAAGAGGTAGCTTGTATCGGGAAATATGTACTGATCCGATTGACATTATACTTGTTGTTCAAGTACGTAAACTCGACCTTTCCTAAACCTGACGTGGACAAATCTGGAATTTGTAGTTTCAAAGCGCTGTAGTCTGCAGACACAGCATCAGAATGCAGTATTGTCTCCGAATCGACAGGTCTGACCTGACTCCGGATGATAATTTTATCCTTCGTTCCTGGAAGGCTTGCGAGCGCTGTAATATCGTACTCTTTATTTTTCGGAACATATACTCCGGCTGTTCTCATTTCAAAAGCTCCAGCTGTTCTAGTGATCTGCTTATACTGATCGTTAAAGACAATGGAATAAGACTCTACCGTCAACGGTTTTCCATTCCAGGTGTAATCAAAGCTTAACCAACTGAAATCACTAGCATCCTGTATGATTTCCTTATGCGTTCCGGACTCAGCAGAGAACAGTGCAGCTTGGCTAGTCTGGAACAGGAGGGTTTGGTTTCGGATCTGCCATATGTAAGAACTGTAACTACCAGAGATGGAACCTGTACTTAGTGTAAGTACATCATAACCTGGAACAGCAACCCTGTCTGAAGCCCCATAAGGTAGGCTGATATTGTTGGCCGGTGACTGTGCAAGTTTTCCTGTCTCATCCAGGTAACGTATCGCTACAGTATGCGTGCCTGCTGGCTGGAGATCGGTGACATATAATGGCCAAGCCTCATAATGTTCTGTACCCTGATTAATGAATACAAATAGAACAGGCCGGTTTGCATTAAACTCCGATTTATTCAATTCCACCTGACCGTTCGTATCTGTAATCGCGTAGCGGTATTCTGAGTAGTAACTATCCACAACGATTTTACTACGCACTAGAGGAACACCTTCACTCGTAACTGTAAGTCTGAGCTTCTGGTCATCACTGCGAATTTCCCCAGTGGAAGCAGCTATATATGTATTAGAATTCTTGGGCATCCGTTCTACAGTCAGATTGATTTTGGTTGTAGCCGGAACACGAATGGTCTGCGGTTCGGTCGTCACCAGGCCATCCTTACCCATGTATTGAGCCTGAAGAGAGTAAGCCTCCCCAACTTTTAATCCTTCAAAAGAAAGATTGGTAAATTCCATAGAATATACGGTATCCGTTATTGTACGCCGTTTTACATCTTCTTTATTCTTGATTTGACTGCCAACTTTTATTCCATCTTTAAATAGAGAAAACTCTATATCCTGAAGTGTAGGAATATCTGTGTAGGTCACATCTAACACACTACTAACCACTATTTTCTGTGTACTATCCACAGCGCGGTCGGCAGAAATCACATCTACCTTCAATGGAGCAGCCGAGACCTCCAGCACACTCAGCAAAGATAATATCAATATCAATACTACTGAAACCATTCTCCTAAATCTCGCAAACTCTCTCGAACGCATTCTTTCATCTCCTACATTATTCGAATATTTATAACCCATGATCTGTACATTACTACCTAATAACAGGACTCCCTTCCTAATTATCCTAATAAAAGAACTAAATTCTTAGTTTACCCTATAAAATTACTCGCATTTTGTCAATATATCCCTCAATAGTTTATAAAATAAAATACTTCATCCTTAATTTTAGGCGAAAATTAGCATAATATCATTCAAACATTCCTACTTTCACAATCATTGTTCCTAGTTGAGCAAGAATTCCTTCACTAACTAATCTTTATGTTCCAAGGATATTCGAAACAAGCCACACATAGGATGTTCCATATAAGAAAAATGTAAATCCTAACCAAAGGTGAGTGTAACCCATGAACATTAACCCAGTGTCATCCCTACCTATGAAAAAACCTAACTTCCTTGTATTCCTAGTGGATGAAGAGCGTTATCCTCCTGTTTATGAGAGTCAAGAAATCCAAGAATGGCGCAAGCAGAATCTCGTTACCCAGGAACTTCTGAAGGCTCATAGCCTGGAATTTCATAGGCATTATATCGGGAGCACCGCCTGCTGCCCTAGCCGAGCAACATTGTTCACAGGACAGTATCCATCCCTGCATGGGGTCAGCCAAACGGTCGGCATAGCCAAAGAATCCTTTGACTCCGACATGTTCTGGTTGAACCGTAACACCGTACCTACAATGGGGCATTACTTCCGGGCTGCCGGCTATCAGACTTACTATAAAGGAAAATGGCATATATCCAATGAGGATATCATTGCTCCCGGTACCCATAACAGTCTGCCCAGCTATGATCCATTAACCGGAGTACCCGACCAGGGATGGACAGAGCTCTATCTGAATGCCAACCGCTTAGATGACTTCGGCTTTTCCAGTTGGGTTGGCCCTGATCCTGTAGGCAAAAACCCTCGCAACTCCGCCTCTTCCGCTGCTATTGGATTAAGTGGGCGAGATGTAGTCTACGCAGAAGAGACTGTTGAACTAATCAAAGTGTTAGACCAAAACTGCGGACCGCACCATAATGACTCCCCCTGGTTAATCGTTTCTTCCTTTGTGAACCCGCACGACATTGTGCTCTATGGAGATATTTCCGCAAGACTTCCTAATTTTAAATTTGAGATCGATAACATACCGGACGTTCCCCCTCCTCCGACGCTAAACGAACAACTAAACACAAAACCGGGCTGCCAAGCTAGCTACAGAGATTTATACCCGAAGGCACTCCAACCTATTAGCGATGGTCCGTTCTACCGTCAGTTATATTATCAGCTGCAAAAAAATGCCGATCGGCAAATGTTCAAAGTATTCAAGGCGCTGACTCACTCCTCTTTTTATGACAATACCATTGTTATTTTCACATCGGATCACGGTGATCTACTGGGGTCTCACGGCAATCTCCATCAAAAATGGTACAGCGCCTATGAAGAATTCCTTCATGTTCCTTTTCTTATTCATAACAAGCATCTATTCCCGGAGCAGAAAAATGTCCACACGCTGACCAGTCATTTAGATCTGCTGCCGACCATGCTGGGATTAGCGAATGTGAACCTGACTGACATTCAGCGGGATCTACAGCACAAATTTAGCGAAACCCGCCCCTTAGTCGGACGCAACCTTACCCCTTTAATTTTAGAAAATAAGGCAATCTCCCCTACCGATGAGCCGCTCTATTTCATGACTGACGACGATGTTACACGCGGACAGCATCAGGTCAATCTATTAGGCGAACCGTATGCCTCGGTTATACAGCCTAACCACATCGAGACCGTCATCGCCCCTCTTTATAAGGGGAAACAACGGCATATCTGGAAGTTCTCCCGCTATTTTGATAATAGTCAATTCTGGAGCCAGCCGGGGGTTCAGGATGTTACTGTACAGCCCGGTGAGGGCGGCAACCCCGAACAATGGGTTCTATCAACCAAAACCGAGCCAGTTCCTGATGAATATGAATTATACAATCTGACAGAAGACCCTCTGGAGGCAAATAACCTCGCACACCCCACACTTGCCACACAGCAAACCAAAGAGGTTCAACAAATCATGATGTCTCTATTGGAGGAGCAACGCAAAAGAAAACGTCTCTACCCTTCCCAGCCTACGATATAAATCGCCTTTGGACTCTGCCATAGGCGATTTATAGAAATAGCAAAGCGACCCATTTGGGCCGCTTTTTTTTGTTAATTATTAAACTTTATAAACATTTTTGTTTACAAAGTTCCGTCTATGAAGTATTTTATAAACAACTTTCCAGCGGATAAGTGTGTTCGATTATTTTCAATTCAGGAGGACATATGAAAAATTATATAATTTTCGGCGCGAGCCAAGGTTTGGGAGACGCCTTCGTAAAAGGCTTGCCAGAGAACGGTGACCGTGTCTGGATCGTCTCCAGAACTCGTCCGCCAAGCGTAGATTTGAACGACAGCATTCACCGTTATTGGATTGAGGCTGATTTATCCTTACCCTCTTCAACTGAGAAGATAGCCGCTGAGATGGAAGGAACTCCGCTTGATGTATTGATCTACAATGTGGGGCTTTGGGAAAAGGAAGGCTTTACAGAGCAGTACAATTTTGAGCAAGATGATCCAACGGAGATCCTAAAGATGATTCAGGTCAATCTCTCCTCACCCATTACCTGCATCCAGAAGCTGCTACCCCATTTGATGCAATCGGACAACGGGAAAATCATCCTCATCGGTTCCACAGCTGGACTCGATCATACGAATAATGACCAAGTGACTTTTGTAGCGTCCAAATTCGGATTACGCGGGATTGGCAGTGCTTTACGTGAACACACCAGGAAATACGGTATCGCCGTCACCTGTATCAATCCCGGAGAAATTGCCGCAGAAATTCCTTACGAGGAAGGCGCGGACAAAGCAATTTCATTGTATGATGGCGCCAGGATTCCAGTTCAAGATATTGTTTCGCTCGTAAAATGTGTGATCACTCTATCTAAAGCGTCATGTGTGAAGGAGATTCATATGCCAGCCATGCTGGACACGAATGCGTGATGCAAGAAGAAGCTCCTTGGAGATTCCCAAGGAGCTTCTTCTTTGTCTATTTTCAAGAGTGCCTGACTATTCCAGCCTCGCAGCTCCCTTAATGACGGATACAATACTTCTCTGTAAGTCTGCTGCGCTTGATGCCTGATACGGATCTGCATTAAAAAGAATAGCATCGGCAGTGAAGCCTTCTTGGACACGTCCCAAGCTGTCACCATATCCCAAAATGTCGGCGGCGGACGACGTGGCTGCCTGCCATGCCTCCTCACGTGTTAGTCCACAGTCGATTAATACATCCAATTCATCGAGGTTGTGTCCGTGGAGTGCAGGTGTAGCATAATCGGTACCAAAACCAATGCGTACGCCTGCTTTTTTGGCATAGCTGATCGCCTGCGGGTGAGCTGCGGCAGCGCGTGCGGCCCGATCCCGAATGACTTCAGGCAGGCCAAGCACGCCGGAAGGGTCTGCGGCAATCCGATAGATAGAGGCCGTAGGTACGAACGCTGTCTTAGACTGAGCCAACCGATAAGCTTGTGCCTCAGTCAAATACATTCCATGCTCAACAGACTCGACGCCTGCATCAATAGACCAGTCGACTGTCGGTCCACCCCAGGTATGAACCAATACTTTGGCGCCCTGCGCATGGGCAGTACGCACAATATAAGCGAATTCTTCCTCCGAAAACGCTGGGTTCAGCACTGTATCCGGCGCTGCTCCCAGTCCGCCCGTGGCCAGGATCTTAATCCAGGTTGCCCCGGAACGGATAATATCACTTACCCGCTGCTCCAGATGCTTAATCCCCCTTGCATCTCCGGCACCCAGCATATCGCCACAGGTGTGTACGCTTAAAGGCTGATTATATTGCTGCGCAATATGCTTCACTACACTCGGCAGAAGTCCGCCCGCATCACGTGCTGTAGTCACCCCGGTACGGAGCGTTGCCTCAAAGGCTTGGGCTTGCAGCACCTCTACCTCCAAGGCATCACGCTTCAATTGGTCATCATGATCGAAATCGGTCCATGCCAAGTGCGTATGGAGATCAATCACACCAGGACTGATCCATAAATCGCTGCCTGAGCTAGCATCCCGGGCATCCGGCGAATTAGACTCGACAATGGATGAGAACCGGCCGGCACGTATCGTGATATCGAATCGTTTTCCTTGAGTCCCGGCAATAAAAATATTATTAAAAATCTGGTCTTGTTGAGTTCCATTGGTCATTTTGCATTCTCCCAAATTGCTTTTTGGGCGGCAATGGCCTTGGAAGGATCCTTTTGCACAAATCCTGCCAGCGTCACAAGCGCTTGTTCAACGCCCTGCTGACTGGCATTCGCACCAAAATGATTGATGCGCCAGAGTTTATCATGCAATACTCCATCTCCAGGAGCAACAATCCCAATCGGCTTGTCGATATGGAGATTACTGCCTTCAGGAACCCGTACCGTTGTGGTTAGCGAGGAGTACCCAGTGCTATTTCTTTGCCACGGTTCGAGCCCCAAAGCCTCTACGCCAGCAATCATAGCTGATGCTGCTAACTGATGGCGGCGGTTGACCGCGGCCAAGCCCTCTTGCTCAATAAGCTCTAGAGATACAATAAGGTCTCTGGCTTCTAACGTAGGAATGTTAGCCGGAACACGCACAGGAGCTGTACTGTTATCTGGACGCTTAAGATCAAGCAACGATAGAATAGAATTGCGCGGCGCTTGTTCGTTGGACTCCAGGAACGCCCAGCCACGCTGGGACACACCTACGGCGCTGACCCCGTTGGGTCCAGCCAGCCCTTTCTGCGCACCAATGGCTACAAAATCAATGCCCCACTCGTCCATAAGCACCGGTTCAGCCCCGACGGCCGACACGGAATCGATCACGGTGATTAGGTTAGAACGGCGCGCGAGCTCCAGTATTTCTTTGGTTGGATTAGAACCCCCTGTGACCGCTTCTCCCTGAACAAAAGAAATTGCGCCAGGTTTATGGTGTTCGATTGCGGCAGCAACTTCATTTACAGTGGCTACTTCATCAAAAGGTACTTTAACCTCAATCACTTCTGCGCCACCGCGCTCCAGCCATTTTCCGAAAATATCCCCATAGGGACCGGTCACAACATTCAGAATTTTACGGCCGGGAGCAGAGATACCTGCTGCGATAGCCTCAATGCCCAAGATGGCCTCGCCCGGTATGATAACCGGGGATTCTTCTGTGGATAGGAGCCTAGAGAGCAACTGAGTGAGCGTTTCGAACTCCGAGATCGTAAGTGGCGAATATCCTTTATGAACTTGATTCATGACAAACCTCCTGCTGTATTGGATATTGGCATTTTGGGGACAGCGGACAATAACTCGTGGCTATATGACGTTTCAGGGCGTGAAAAGAATTGATCCTTGGGATTGATCTCCACAAGCTTCCCCTTACGCATAACAGCCACAATATCGCTTATCGCATGTATAACTCCCAGGTCATGAGAGATGAATAGCATTGTAAGATTAAGCTCCGATTTGAGCGTATTAAAGAGTTCAAGCATACTACGTTGTACCGAAACATCAAGCGCACTCGTAGGTTCATCAGCGATAATCACACTTGGCTCCACGCTTAAGGCACGGGCGATCGCGATCCGCTGACGCTGACCGCCAGAGAATTGGTGCGGATATCGACCGAGGGCTCTTTCGTCAAGATGAACACGGTTCAGAAGCTCCTTACAACGTTGTTCCACACCGGCACGATCCACAATTTTGTGAAAAAGCAGCCCTTCGGCAAGAATTTGCCGGATCGTATGCTTCGGATTCAGCGAGGAATCCGGGTTCTGAAAAATCATTTGGATGTCCTTATGCTGCTCCCGACTGCGTTTCTTCCCTAACACTTGGGAACCCAGCGAAACTTGTCCGCTACTAGGAGCAATCAGCCCCGCAATGACCCGCGCGAGCGTAGATTTGCCTGAACCTGATTCGCCTACGAGACCAAGTGTAGTATGCGGTTGTATTTCTAAGCTTACTTTATCCAGTGCGGTGAACTCACCATACTTCACTGTTAGGTCTTCTATCTGCAAGGCTGTCTTCATGCACCCGCACCCCTTTCAAGCTCCGGCAAAGGTAGCACCGAATTGATCAGCATCTGCGTATACGGATGTTGCGGGTTTTGCAGAAGAGGCAAAGATTCGCCGCGTTCGATGATCTGCCCCTCTTTCATCACGCATAGCGTAGAACACATCGAAGAAGCAATCGCCAGATTATGCGTAACAAAAACCATGGCAAAGCCCAGTTCCTGTTGCAGACGCGTAATCGTGTCAATAATTTGCTTCTGTACAGTAACATCAAGCGCAGTCGTCGGCTCATCACACAAGAGGATACCTGGCTTGCATGCTAGAGCTATAGCAATGACAATACGCTGGCATTGACCGCCCGACAATTGGCTCGGATACCGATCCTTCTGTTTCAGGGAATCGGGAAGTCCGAGCATCTCCAGTAACTCCAGAGCAATGGTGCGTGAAGCTTTCCGACTCACGTTCTGTCTGTAGTAAACTACCTCGGCAAGCTGCCTAACCACCGGACAAAGCGGGTCCAGAGCACCTCTGGGATCTTGAAAGATCATGGCGCTTCTCACATCACTCCGGATGGCTCCATCCACTTGCTCAACCCCACGCGGAAGTAACCCTAAGATGGAACGCAAAGTGAGCGATTTGCCTGAGCCAGATTCACCGACAAGTCCCAAGCTTTCGCCCTTTCCAAGAGAGAAGCTCACATTGGTGACCAATGGTTTGCCTGAGGACGTAGCGAGCGAGAGATTTTCTATTTCCAAAATGGGATTTGTAGCCATTATTTTCTCCTCCATAGGTCTGCCAGGCCATCACCCACAAGGGATAACGCGATCCCTGTGTATACAACCGCAATTCCTGGAACAGCTGATAGCCACCAGGCTGTAGTTATGAAGGATTGTCCGTCTGAAATCATCGTTCCCCAATCCGGAGTTGGCGGTGCAATACCGATACCCAGATAACCTAATGTGACGATCGCCACAAGCAAGCCAACCATATCGGTCATTAACACGACCACGGCCTGAGGCAATACATTGGGCAAAAGATGCCGCAGAATGATCTTCACCCCTGGAATTCCCATCGTTTGGGCAGAAGCAACCCATTCCTGCTTGCGAAACGATGCGCTTAGGCCTCTCGTTACACGGGCAAAGACGATCCAGCCCACCAAGATAAAGGTGATGTATATACCTTTTTGACCTGCGCCACTAGCGAAGGCCACGATAATAACAATTAAATAGAAGGGAAACGCAATAAAAGTATCGGTCACTAGTGAAATAACGGTATCCACCCATTTGCCGTAATACCCCGCCAGCATTCCCAGAAAGATACCTGTGCAAAAAGGGATGATCTCCGCCAGCACCATGATTTTCAAATCCGTCCGTGCCGCATAGATCAGTCTCGTGAACAAGTCGCGTCCTAGCTGGTCTGTCCCCAGCCAATGCTCCGAGGAAGGAGGCTGCAAAATCGCGTACAGATTCTGCTCGGAAGGCTCAAAGGGAGTAATGAACGGCGCAAATACAGCTATGCCTATGAGGAGTAAAAACATAATACTCCCGACAAGCAGAGAGGGCGTGTTCAGTATTTTTTTCAGGACACTTTGATTCTCTTGCTGTAGGTCCAGTAGTGTAGTGTTCATTGTTTTCCTTTCGTTCTGGGATCAAGCAGCCAGGAGGATATCTCGACCAGAAGACTGATGATGACCACAGATATCGCACAGTACAGAGCTATTCCTTGGATGACCGGAAAATCCCGTTTGGAGATTGCTGAGAATAGCAGACTGCCTATCCCCTTGATACCAAACACCTGTTCAACGACCAAGGTACCGCCGATCAGATAAGAAATATTTACGCCAAGCAGCATCAATGTAGGCAGCGCAGAATTGCGCAGCACATGCTTGGTCAGGATCACCCGGTTAGGAATTCCCGCCGCCTTCAAGGTGACTACAAAATCCGATTCCAACACTTCCAGCATCTGTGCTCTTAAGGACCGCACAAGGGTAGGAATTTGTGAGAAGGCAACGGTAATCGCAGGAAGTGTGAGACTGTATAAGGTTCCAGCCACGCCTTCCCCAACTCCCCCTACCGGGAACCAGCCCAGGCGAACGCTCAGGAACAAAATCAACAATAAGCCTACCCAAAAGACCGGCATACCGAGCGTGATCGTTGGAAAGATACGTATCAGATGATCCAGCAGTTTGTCTTTATTCGTCGCTGCAAGCGTAGCTAGCACAAGCGCCACTATTATTGCCAATACACTGGCCATCACAATCAACAAGAGTGTAACCGGAGCGCGCTCCGCAATCAGTTCTCTAGTCGACGTTCCCCAAGCAATGGAAGCCCCGGTATCGCCGTGTGTGAAAAGATTTTGTACAAATCGGGTGAACTGCTCCCATAGCGGGAGATCCAGCCCAAGTGAATGGTGCAAGGCTTGGATAGCTTCAGGCGTGCTGTGTTCCCCGAGGATCATTTTGGCAGGATCTCCCGGCACAATCCGTATAAGGAAAAAGACAGCCGCCACCACACAGGTGATAACGGCTGCCGCTCTTATGAGAGCAAGCACGAGCCACCTGCGCGGTGAATCGTTGTCGGCAAATTTTTTGAATAAACGGTTAGATTTAATCATTTTTTAATACGAACATCTTCAAAGCGAAGACTGCCGTTAGGAAGCACAACCAGACCTTCTACGGAAGAACGTACACCAGTAATAATATCTGGATAGTACAGTGGAATGTAAGGCACTTCATCCGCAAGAATCTGCTGAAGCTTGGCGTAAATATCTCCACGTTCTGCCCCATCAAGTGTTTTTTGGCCTTGGATCAGAAGTTTGGTCACTTCATCATTCGTGTAATGTGTCCAATAAGACTTGCTGAAACCGTTCGGATCGGTCTGGAAGGCAAGGATCGAGTTAGCTTCAGGAGAATCCGCCTGACCACTGTTAAGCATAGCCGAGAAATCATAAGCAAAGAAACGCTCACGGAATGAAGCTAGCTCAACCGATTCAATCTCAATATTGATACCGATGGTTTTAGCAGCAGCCTGAATGATCTGTGCCTCTTGCGCTCTTGTACTGTTTCCGGAAGCAACCAACAACTTCGTAGTGAAGCCATCAGGGAACTTCGACTTGGCAAGCTCTGCTTTAGCTGCGGCCTCATCATGGTTGAGTGCTTTAATCGTATCGTTAGTGTTATAAGGGATGGCTGGTGGCAATAGCGAATTCGCTACCTGCGCATAACCGAAGGTAAGCGCCTTGGTCAATCCATCACGGTCCAGGGCCAACGCCAGGGCACGACGAACATGGACATCAGAGAAATGTTTATCGAGTGTATTGAAGAACAACTGCTCCGTTACCCAACTGCCGTTAGTCGCTACTGTCGTATCAGCACCTTGCTTCACTTCATTGGCATTTCCAAGCGCAAGCGTCTCAATACCATCTACCTCACCCGCTTTAAGCTGGTTGATTGCTTGGCTATCATCTTCAATCAGCTTGTAGACAAGCTTATCGATGTATGGCTTGCCTTCCTGCCAGTAGTTAGGGTTTTTGCTGAACGTCAGATCACCCGCTGGGTCCCATTTTTCAACGACAAACGGACCAGTACCTATAGGGTTCTTAAAGAATTCTTCTTCAGTTACACCGCCAAATTTGTTAGGCAGAATACCGTTGGAGAAATTCGTCAGCTCGGAAATAAATGGCGTGTACGGCTCTTTTAGTGTAATTACTAACGTTTTGGCATCTTCGGCCTTAAGAGAAGCAACCTGTGCCGCGATAGCCAGAGGGCCACCCACAGTCAAATGCCGCTGAATGGAGAACACTGCATCCTCTGCAGTCACTTCAGTTCCGTTAGAGAATTTCAACCCATCACGCAGAACAAAAGTATAGGTCAAGCCATCTGGGCTAATACTATGTGACTTGGCTAGCCAATCCACAATCTTTCCTTCACTATCAAACGCAACCAGTGGCTCAAAAACTTTATCTATTGCAAAAGCGTTATTTGCAGTAATCTGATTGTGCAGGTCAAACGAGGTAACTGAAGCCGGACGTCCGTAAGTGAACGTTCCACCAGTTGCGGGCGGTTCTGTGTTTTTGCTTGTATCCGCGCCTTGGTTCGTGCTTTGATTAGCACCTGTATTTTGAGCCGCTTCATTATTCGATCCGGAGCATCCTGCCAGAACAACCATTAACAGAACCACTAAAGATCCAACCCAGAACGACTTCTTTCTTTGAAATGCATTAAACTTTGACATGTCAATCCCCCTCTTATGCAGTAAAACATATGCGCTTAGTATGAATAGATTATGTATGAATGTGCCCCTTCTGTCAAACAAAATTAAATCCCAAAAAAAGGTGCTAAACCCTCGCCGTTGTAGGGTTGTAGCAGAACATCTAACCACTTATAGTCACACAGCCTGCTAAAAGGAAATAGGTTCCTTTAAAGGGTGTCTTTACTGATTATTGTGTGCTGAATGCTCCCAAAGAATACACGTGATCTGCTCAAAGGAACATTCCTCAAAATATAGTCTAAACCTTTATCTTTCGCAACTCATCTATCATAGCGGATCTTTTCGGATAATCATTACATAACTGTTCAATTATCATTTGGGCCTGAAGTTTCCCACCGGCTTTGATTAGATGGCGAATCATTCCACATACTTTTTGATACTCTTTCCGATTCGATGATACGGCAATTTCCTCCGAAATAAGTTGTGTAAACAATGCGAAAACATCATCAGCATACTTAGAAACAAGATGCGGGTAATACTCTAACACAGCACGCTTATTCTTTTTAACATAATTCAGCAATCTCTGCGTCTCGTTCTCTTCAACAAGTACACGTCTATATAATGAGTCTGCACTCCAACTTCTGTCGCTCTTGTCCAGCTCGTTCAAAAGTCTCTCGTAGGCAATTTTCCAGTCATCCGCACTGTATAATCCTTTCAAACGCGAGTAATACAGATATTCGCCGTCTAACACAAACTCCTCGGCAATTTCGATTTGCTTTTCTAATTGATTAGTAAGTCCATAGATCTCATATTGATAAGCCTTCCACTCGTCCACTAAACCATGAAATCTGTTTGCTCTATCCTTTTTTTCTCCTTGCTTAGCTAGTTGTAGCGCTTTATCAAGGTCTTGATTCTGGATTGCTTGTTCAATCGCTTTTTTCCGAAAAACCGTATATTCAAGATGACTTTGTAAATAATGTTGTGCTTGGATTACGCCGTCGAACCTTTCAATGATTTGATACCACAGCCAAGCTGAGTGTTCAAGAAAATAGCTGTTTTTCGATAAGTGATTATCTTCCTCGCTCACTAATTTTTTAATGGTATCATTCCATAAATCCTTTTCCGCAGAGCTTGTCATCACATGAACAGCACTTTCCAAAAGTGACAGTTGCCAATCACTCCACCCTTTAATACTTGAATGGCCTGCCTCTTTTAAAAGCAATTTAAACAGTTTCGACTTTACCTTCGGGTCGTTCTCTTCAATATCGGTAGTCACACTACGAACTAAGCGCAGGCACGCCTGTATCATATCTCCGACAATACCACCGGAATCATCGCACTTCTGCAGCAAATTCCCCATCTCGTGCATAATGCAAAACGAAATTTCAGCAGCACGGATAGCTTTTCCGCCCTCCAAAGCATCCTCTGCTTTGACCATTACTTGTTCGGCACCAACTACAGCGTAACTAACATAACGATACGCGACGAAGCCATAGCGATCAGAATTTTGTTTGATAGAGGAGCGAATAATTTTTTTATATTCATTAAAACTGCTCTTATCATCGTCATCCATAAACCTCAAGGAAAGCGACCGCTTCACCTCATCAATATCTTCAGAAAAGTTGACAAGTAAGGTTACCAGTTCGTCTTTGCTAAGCTTGGACAATTCAACAGCGATATTTATTTGGTTAAGTTTCAATCCATTCAGCTCCTCTCCGATTTAAACATATAGCATTATCCTAACGAGAATAACGACACTCACGCAAGGCCTAGCCATCGATTTTCCATTCAATTTTATATTTTTAGCGAAATAGGAAAGTATAATAAGAGGGAAATACAGGAAGTCAAAAAATAGGAGGAGATTATGGGTCGACTAGTTCATTTCGAAATTCATGTAGATGACATGGAACGTGCTAAAAAGTTTTATGGCGAGGTATTTGGATGGACCTTTGAGGATTGGAGTAATTATGCTGGCATGCCTTATTGGGGAGCTACGACAGGAGATGCAAATGAACTCGGCATTAATGGGGCCTTGATGCAACGTCAAGGGGCTTCACCCCAGCCTGGTCAACCTATAAATGGATATGCCTGTACTATTGGGGTGGGAGATTACGATTCCACTGAATCCAAAATTCTTAGTCTTGGTGGCAAGTTAGCGTTGCCCAAGTATGCACTGCCTGGAATGGCGTGGCAAGGGTATTATATAGACACTGAAGGAAATACTTTTGGTATTCATCAGCCGGACGAGCATGCAAAGTAGCCTTTGAATCGTTAGACATGCAACAGTGGTGAAATACGCTTAAATGGAATTGAAAAAGACACCTTGCCGGGTGTCTTTTCTTTTGCTACTTACATAGTAGGAATCAATCATTATTCGACCTTACTGGCATCCAAAAAACCACCCAGCTATCCCGTAAAAAGCTACTCTTGTAAGCCATTAAGCTTCATTAAACTCCATATGGAGTATATTCCTTCAATCTTATTATTCATCCTCAGGAAGGCTCTCCACAGCTGTAAAGAATACATCTAGGAGATCTCTGTCAAAATGTTCTCTGACATAGTCTGATACTTTCTGCAATTGCTCCTCGGTGTCATACTCCAGACATGCACGCCCTTCGGACCATAATACCGTAACTTGAAATACCTCTTTCAATTGTTCAATCATAAAATCCTGTTCCACAGATTCGCGGCTGGCTGCCAACGATCCCACACCCCTTCTGCAAGTGATCCTCTAAATATATTTCTCTCTCCTTTATTATTCAAATTTTAATTATATCTTTTCGATGACATTTATCACATGCGAAAAATAAAAACGAATATACTCGGACCTACCTTAAAATTAGTACTCACTTCTTCAAGACGGACTCCAGAGGCCTTATTGCCTTTAAATTCAGCCATTCAGGAAGATAACGGACTCCAGAGCTAATCCTGTATCACTGCAATAGAAAAAAATTACAGTAAAAAGGAATACGACTCAAACACTGTTCGAAAAGCCTGAAGACC
>NZ_JBHRYW010000012.1:0-218547 GCF_042649265.1 Paenibacillus sp. GCM10012306
TTCCACGCGTACCCATCCCGAACACGACCGTTAAGCCCTCCAGCGCCGATGGTACTTGGACCGAAGGGTCCTGGGAGAGTAGGACGCCGCCAAGCACATGAGTCCTTGTTGAGTAATCAACAAGGACTTTTTTGTTGTCTAAAGTTTTAATTTACAGAAAAATTCACAGATGAGTTTGTGGGTAAATACAGGAAAAGTGTAAACTATTTAAAGTTACCCACATGTGGATAAGGGCTTTTAAGTGTTTTTAAGTACTTTTTAGGTGAGTACTCCCCAGATTATGTGGATAGGCAGTGGGATATGTGGATACCGCCTACAAAACTGATAGATATTTTTACATGAAAGAAGGATACCTATGGATAACTCTAATAAACTTGTGTGGATAGAGAAGCAGGTTGTACATGCTAGCGATACAGATTATCGTTCCAATGCTAAATTGTCCTTTATTCTGGATATGATGCAGCGTGCAGCGGATTCTGCGGTAGGTGGGCTAGGAGTTAGTCTGGAGAAATTGTTAGAGGTAGGAATGGCATGGATGCTAATTACTCTGGACATTGATTTTCAATCCACGCCACGGCCGAATGACACGCTATCTATTCGAACTTGGAGTAAGGGAACCAAAGGCGCTTTGTGGCAGCGGGATTACCGAATTTTTGATAGTAGTGACAATGAGATTGCGAGCGCGCGCTCTATTTGGGCTCTGGTTGATATCGAAAAACGTAAAATTCTCCGGCCTTCGGCACTACCAGTTCCAGTGCAGCACTATGTAGCCGACTCAGTAGGAGAGATGCCGAGCAAAGTGGAGATTCCTGAGGGGTTACTTATGCAGGAAGCTTATCGCTATCAAGTAAGATACAGCGGACTGGACAATAACGGGCACTTGAACAATGCCAAGTACGGTGATTTATGTTGTGATGCGCTGTCTTTGGATGAATGGGATGGAAAAAAGCTGAAACGGTTTAATATCACTTATTCACAAGAGGCGACCTTTGGACAGGAGATAACAATTTCCCGGTCTTCGTTGTCAACTGAAGGAGCGTATGTGCAGGGGATTTCCGGCGATACGATCTTATTCACTGCTTGTTTGATATTTGAAAGATAAGAAAATTGTATATAGTACTCTTTTTTATTAAACGGAGAGATCTAATCTGATATAGACAAGGTCCTTTGTTTTTAGGAAAGATGTATGCCCTTACAGTAAATCAGTCCTGACGTTATTTGCTGTCTTTCATTTAATGCTATAATAATTCCGTATGGAAAGGAGAGAGTTATGAAGGTACTCGTATTGGCGGAAAAGCCGTCTGTGGCGCGGGAGATTGCGCGGGTTATGGGATGTAAGGAGAAGCAGAAGAGTTATATTGAAGGACCTAAATATATAGTCACCTGGGCTTTGGGGCATTTGGTTGGCCTGGCGGAGCCTGAGGATTACAACAATAAATTTGCAACCTGGGCTTTGGAGGATCTGCCGATTCTGCCGGAGAAAGCGAAGCTGAAGGTGCTGCGGGAGACGAGCCAACAGTACAAGGCGGTACAGCATCTGATGAAACGGCAGGATGTCGGAGAGCTGATTGTGGCTACCGATGCTGCGCGTGAGGGTGAGCTGTTGGCGCGTTGGATCATGAACATGGCCGGTTGGAAAAAGCCGTTCCGGCGCCTTTGGATCTCTTCGCAGACAGATAAGGCGATCAAGGAGGGGTTTGCTGCACTGCGGCCGGGCAAGGATTTTGACCGGTTGTATGAATCAGCACGCTGCCGGGCAGAGGCCGACTGGATGATTGGGCTGAACGTAACGCGGGCATTGACCTGCAAGTTCGGCGCACCGCTATCGGCGGGCCGGGTGCAGACACCATCGCTGGGAATGATCATGGATCGGGAAAATGAAATTACCAGCTTCCGCTCGCAGGATTTTGAGACCTTGTCTGCTGATTTTGGGCATTTTCAGGCTAGCTGGCGGGCCAATGGTGGAGATGGACGGATTTTTGATAAAGAGAAGACAAAAACTTTAAGCGAGAAGCTGACCGGACGGAACGGACGGATTACGAAGGTACAAAAAAGTGAAAAGAGTGAGCCGCATCCACTCGCTTATGACCTGACGGAGCTGCAACGCGATGCTAACCGCAAGTTCGGCTTCTCTGCGAAGCAGACATCCAGTGTATTGCAGCGTCTTTATGAACAACATAAGCTGGTGACTTATCCGCGTACGGATAGCCGTTATTTGTCCTCTGATATGACGGGAACACTGAAGGAGCGTCTGGATAGTGTGGCTGTCGGGCCTTACGCGACGTTAGCCCGTCCTCTGCTGCGCAAACCGCTGCCGATCACGAAGCGGATTGTAGATGACAGCAAGGTGAGCGATCACCATGCGATCATTCCTACGGAGCAGACGGTGCTGCTGAATGGCTTAAGCACGGAGGAACGGAAGCTGTACGACCTGATCGTACGGCGCTTCATTAGCTTGTTCTATCCACCGGCTCGCTACGATGCTGTAGCGGTGACTGTACAGGTGGAGGGCGAGAGCTTCCACGTCAAAGGCACCACGGTAAAAGATGCCGGATGGCGTGAGGTTTACGGCGGCGATATGAGTAACGACGACGAGGATGAGCAAGCGGCGGATGAACCAGCCGCGAGCGGTGTAAAGCTCCCCGAGCTGCGCGAGGGCGAGACGGTTACGGTCCGGCGCTGCCTAGTCAAAGCCGGACGGACTCAGCCGCCGAAACGGTATACGGAGGCGTCGCTGCTGACGCAAATGGAGAAGCACGGGCTGGGCACCCCAGCCACACGCGCCGACATTATCGAGAAGCTGGTTAGCTCGGATACGATCGAGCGTCAAGGGAATTCGCTGCATCCGACGGGCAAAGGAAAGCAGCTTATCGGTCTGGTATCACCACAGCTGCGCACACCGGACCTCACTGCTCGCTGGGAAGCAGAGCTGGAGAAGATCGCTCGCGGTCAAGGCCGTCCTGAGCCATTCCTGCAGGGTATCCGCAGCATGGCACAGGAGCTTGTATCTGGCGTAAAGACCAGCTCGGCGGAATACAAGCCGCATAATGTTTCGAACAGTCATTGCCCGGAATGTGGAACAAGACTCTTGGAGAAGAAGAGCAAGCGGGGTAAGATGCTCATCTGCCCGGCAGATAGCTGTGGCTACACCCGTTCGGGAGAGAAGCGCTTATCCAACCGCCGCTGTCCACAGTGCCATAAGAAAATGGAACTGAAAGAAGGCAAGGCAGGACTGTACGTACAATGCCTCGGTTGCGGTATTACAGAGACGATGGATAAAGACCACAAGCATGTCAACAAGCGTGAGCAGCAGAAGCTCGTGCAGCAGTACAGTAAGCAGGAGAGCATCGGCTCCAACCTGGGTGAGCTGTTAAAGGCTGCAATGGAAGGCAAGAAAGGAAACGAGTAGCGAGTAGGGCCGCGTATCTTCAAAAAAAAGGAGCAACGGGGTCAGTAATAGTAGCAAGTAGGGAATTCGCTTGTTTAAAATCTCAGGAGTAGCTAAAGGCCTCACTATAGAGGGCGAGCTGAAGCTTCAGACGTTATAAATATAACGATATGGATCTAACCTTATGAATCGGTAAATCCCTGTTGGGGTATGGTATCAGTCGGTTGACGCTTATTAATTCTTAAGTTCAGCTTATAATAGAAAAAAAGACATTACGAACAAAGCTGATTAGATTAGATCAGAGCAGAAGGAAGAAGAGGCTGGCAATCACTACAAGTAAGAGCTCCTCGCCTCCAATCTTGAAGTACGTTGAAATTCACGCTATTAAGTAAATGTGTTGGGGTCAGAAACACAGCCTAATTTTCATCGAAAAGATAAGAGAAAGATTAGCTGGCTTGGCTCTAAAAATATGAAAGGACTCGGTGTTGGTTGCCGAGTCTTTTTTTGTATCGTGCCGCCATAAGGTACTTATAATAAGGATGAACAAGGCATAAATTTGACGTTAACGTTAACATTATATATAATATAAGAGTAGTCAAAAATAATCATAAAGTAATGACCTAATAGATTGGAGCAGGAGGCTGTTATGAGCTGGTTAAAGATTGAACAGGTCGCGCAGGAGACTGGGCTAACCAAACGAACCATCCGCTATTACGAAGAGATGGGGCTGCTGGCCTCACCGCAGCGGAGCGAAAAGGGAACGCGGCTATACACCGAGGAGGACATTGAGAGTCTCCGTAGGATTATGGATGCGAAGGAAGTACTGGGCATCTCACTGGTGGATTTGCAACAGTTTGTAGCTTTTCATGATTTGCTGGAAAGCTATCGCAGCCATTACAAAGGGAGAGACGAAGTGCCAGGACGGAAGGAAAAGCTGATTGAATTGGAGCAAAAGCTGGGTGAACAGTTAGAAGCTCTGGACCGGAAGCTGGAAAAAATGACATCATTCCGTGCAGAGCTGGAGGATATGAGGAAGCGATCCAGAGATGTTCTGGATCAACTGTAGTCACAGGAGAGTTGAGTCCATACTAGGACAAGATGACATCATTCCGAGCGGAGCTGGAGGATATGAGAAAGCGATCCAGGGATGTTTTGGAGCAACTGTAGTCACAGGAGAGTTGAGTCCATACTAGCTGGAAAAGATGACATCATTCCGAGCGGAGCTGGAGGATATGAGGAAACGATCCTGGGATGTTCTGGAGCAACTGTAGTCACAGGAGAGTTAAGTCCATACTAGCTGGAACAACGATCGATGAGGTCTGGGGATAGTTAGTCTGGACAGCTTGAGATCTAAATTTGGAGGGAAAGAAAATGGGAATAGACTCGGAAGGTTTGCAACGCAATGCCGGACGATTGACTCAGCCACGGGCGGTTTGGGCCGTGGCTTTTGCTTGCGTAATTTCTTTTATGGGACTTGGATTGGTGGACCCGATTTTGCCGGCTATCGGTAAGCAATTGCATGCTACGCCGAGTCAGGTATCACTGCTGTTCTCCAGTTATAATCTGGTGACTGGGATCGCGATGTTGGTTACAGGTTTCATTTCTAGCCGGATCGGGATGAAATGGACGATGATGACGGGAACGGCATTAATAGTCATATTCGCTCTGCTGGGCGGAATGTCGAGCAGCATTGGACAGCTTGTTGGTTTCAGAGCTGGCTGGGGTCTCGGCAATGCGCTGTTCATTGCCACAGCCCTCTCGGCGATTGTAGGCCTGTCGGTGCGCGGTTCAGCTAAGGCGGTTATTTTATATGAAGCGGCTCTGGGGCTAGGGATTTCGGTCGGACCGCTGCTAGGCGGTGAACTCGGTTCAATTTCGTGGCGCGGGCCGTTCTTCGGTGTAGGCGCACTGATGGCAATAGCTTTTATATCCATAGGGCTGCTAATGCCGAAGATTCCAAAACAGAAAAGCCGGGCTTCACTGGCTGATCCTTTTAAGGCGCTTAGACATCCGGGCTTGCTGGTGCTGGCCATTACCGCGTTCTTATACAACTTTGGATTCTTCACACTGATGGCGTACACGCCGTTTGTAATGAATCTGGATGAGCATGGTTTAGGTTATGTGTTCTTCGGCTGGGGCTTGCTGCTGGCCTTCACTTCTGTCTTTGTCGCCCCGCGTCTGCAAAAAAGGTTCGGGTCGATCCGCTCCATGTCTGCTGCTCTACTGCTCTTTGCCCTTACGCTACTGGTCATGGGAATCTGGACCTCTTCACAAATTACGATGATTCTGGCAGTAATCATTGCCGGAGCTTTCCTCGGAACCAATAACACGCTTATTACAACGGCTGTTATGGAGGCGGCACCTGTAGAGCGGTCCACGGCATCGGCTGCGTACAGTTTTGTACGCTTTATCGGCGGTGCATTGGCACCTTGGCTGGCCGGCAAGTTGGCGGAATGGTACAACCCGCATGTTCCTTTTTACATTGGTGCATTATTCGTTGTGGTTGCTATCGGCATAGTTTTGTTGGGACGCAAGTATCTGACACATGTGGATAAGGCTTCTGCCGGACACTGAGAGATTTGTTGTCGATAGAGGTTGACTCGCTCCATCATCTTCCAAACCCGTGAGGGATGTGTTTTACTTAAAGGGCCGAAGACGAACCCTGTGAAATACCAAGCCTTCGGACTATGAAGGATGGAGCAGGTGATGGTATGTCCGATCTGCGACAGGCAGATCAACTTGCATCGGCAGGAACCTCACATCGGGGTCGGAACAGCCGATTTTTCTTTTTGATCATTGTTTATTTCTATTGGTTCTCTTCTTATATCTATGTTCCAATACTTTCACCTTACGTAGAGCATTTGGGTGCTTCCTACATGATGGTTGGCATGGTGCTTGGTGTGTACGGGCTGATGCAGATTTTGTTCCGTCTACCAATGGGCATCGGTTCGGACTATATGAACCGCAGACGACCGTTTATTTATTTGGGACTTATTGCAACAGCGGTGAGCTGTTTGCTGTTCATGTGGGGTGCAGCGCCTGGTTGGGCGCTTGCAGCCCGGGCTGTGTCCGGCATTTCTGCATCGGCATGGGTTGTGTACACGGTGATGTTCACGGGATATTTTTCTAAGGATGAAGCCGGAAAAGCAATGGGCATGCTGCAGTTTACTACAGTGATCGCCCAGCTCACAAGCATGATGATCAGTGGCTATATTGTTGATCACTGGGGCTGGAGTACACCGTTTCTGATCGGTAGCATTGTTGCTATCTTGGCCCTGTTGTTGGCTCTCCGCTTGCCGGAGCAAAGGCTCGAGCGAAGCGAAGGGAGGATGCAGGTCAAGGATTTGGCACTCGTTATTAAGGAGCCGCTGCTAGTCAGGGTATCACTATTGTCGGCTTTGGCCCACTGCGTGCTGTTCATTACGATGTTTGGTTATACGCCGAATCAGGCGTTGAGTATCGGGGCGAGTAAAGAAAGTTTGGGTTGGCTGACACTGGCCTTCATGGTCCCGCATGCGGTAGCCACTCTCTATGGTTCTCGTATGTTCGGAAAGCTACTGGGTGACCGAGGGACATTGTTACTGGGTTTTGTCGGAACTGCTTTGTGTACCTTATTCATCCCATTCATGCCGACGCTTGCCGCCCTATGCATCACTCAAGTGGGCAATGGCTTTATGCAGGGCCTCATTTTTCCGCTGCTGCTAGGTAAGTCGGTCTCGGGTGTTGACCCGGCTAAACGGGCTACGGCTATGGGGTTTTACCAAGCGGTGTATGCTGCAGGAATGTCGGCTGGACCGTTCGTGGCTGGCTGGATGAGCTCGGCGTATGGTCTTGCGGGGGGATTTTGGCTAGGAGCAATTGCTGCTGCCTTGGCGGCGGTGTTGTCCCTGGTATGGATCGAGGGAAAAGTGCCTGCGAAGAAGGTTTTGCGCTGAGAGTGTCAGGCCGGTAGAATGTTAAGAATCTCGAATGCCCAGTTGAACAGTCAGAACAAGATAGCCCGGCCTCGCGGAACATCGGGGGACTATTATTGGTTTTTTGTGAAAAGGGTAATATAATAAGAAGTAGATAGGTTGCAAGGAGGAGGGGCCGGAAAGAATGGTCAAATTGGTCATGCTGTGGTTTGTGGCGATTAATATTATTGGGTACGTGGTCATGTCAGAGGACAAGAACAAAGCCCGGAAAAGACGGGATCGGGTACCTGAAAAGACCCTGTTTCTGCTGGCGGCCATGGGCGGAGCATTAGGTGTGCTGATCGCAATGTACCGCAAGCGCCACAAGACGCGACATATGTCCTTTAGGATCGGAATTCCGCTGCTGCTGCTTCTGAATGCCTTGCTCTACAGCTATTTTCTAAGATGATAGCATTATGAATTTCATGATGGCTATACAAAACAGAAAAAGAGGTGGCGTACATGTTATTCTCTAAAATTTTGCTCGCCTATGACGGTTCTAAGGCTTCCAATCAAGCGTTGGAGCGCGCAATTGAACTGGCCAAGGTCACACCAGGTTCATCCCTGCATGTCGTACACGCATTTGATTTCCCGCGCTTTTTCATCGGGGAAGCTCTTGCGCCTCTGCCAGCTTCGGTGAACAAGGAATATTATGATCTCGCGGTGCAGACGACAGAAGAAGTGAAGGGACGTCTTGAGGCGGAAGGGTTGAATGCAAAGGTAGAGCTGCTGCAGGGTTCGCCTGCGGAGGTCATTCTGAATTATGCCAAGGAGAACGGTGTGGATGTGATTGTCATCGGTAGCCGTGGGCTTGGTGGGATCCGTGAATTCGTTCTGGGAAGTGTCAGCCATAATGTCGTGCAAAGTGCACGCATTCCAGTGCTGGTTGTCAAATAAATCGATTATAGGGGAGGCCGCTAGCGGCATTCCCCTTTTTTGCGTACAAGTAGGTACAGGTTGTCAGGTCCCTAATCCTGAAGGTGGAAGCCTTTGTAAGAAAATAAATCTGTTTTGCAGAACATTAGCCCTTTATTACGAAAGAAAAGATACTCAAAAGCGAACGTTTAAACTTTTGTATTTTACAATGTTCGTGTTTAAGTTGACATGATGTGTAGGGCGTTGTTAAACTAAAGCTATGAACAGCTCGTATAAAGCCGGGGATATGGCCCGGAAGTTTCTACCCGGGAACCGTAAATTACCGGACTACGAGGAGATGTGATGAAGGATAGCCGCAGCAGCACCGGGCCCGTATAACTGGCCGAAGCTGTATGTGCTTTTCCCGCACCGGATGAAATGTCATTCAGGGACAGCGGGACCCGCCCTCATGTATTTCCTTGGCAGTCCGATCCTCCCGCAGCAAAATGCGTCTGGAAATCGGGCTTTTTTTTTCGGAATTATGGGAAACTAATGTGTATCCATCTTATTTTTACGGAAGGCAGGGTCAAATCATGTCTGTGCAAGTCGGTGTCATCATGGGCAGTACATCGGATTGGGAAACGATGGAGCACGCCTGTGCAGTGCTTGAGGAACTGGAAATATCCTATGAGAAAAAGGTAGTGTCCGCGCATCGTACGCCGGACCTGATGTTCCAATATGCTGAGGAAGCGGTGGGGCGTGGCCTCCGCGTCATTATTGCAGGCGCAGGCGGAGCAGCGCATCTGCCAGGGATGGTGGCAGCGAAAACGATACTGCCAGTCATTGGTGTGCCCGTACAATCCAAGGCCTTGAACGGCCTGGATTCGCTGCTCTCGATCGTGCAGATGCCAGGCGGGATTCCGGTGGCGACTGTAGCGATCGGCCGTGCTGGAGCCGTGAATGCGGGCCTCCTGGCCGCGCAAATCATCGGCGCATTCGATCCGCAGGTGCAGGATCGAGTGCAGCTCCGGCGGGATGCTATTACCGCCGGAGTGCTGGAAAGCAGCGACAGCTTATGAGGCCGGAGGCACAGAAGCTGTTGGCTGCGGATGTGGCAGGCGGCGCGGGTAATGGCGCCGCTGCTGCCCATGGGGCGCTGGATACGACAGCGGCCGGTGGGGCTGGTTCGGGGACGGACGGTGGAACAGGGCCGTCCGGATCGACAGCGGCCGGTAGAGATGGTTCGGTAACGGACGCCGGAACGGGGACGTCCGGGGCGGCAACGGCCCGGACACTGCTGCCGGGCTCGACCATCGGCGTGCTCGGCGGCGGCCAGCTTGGCCGCATGCTGGCGCTGGCTGGCAGCGCCATGGGCTACCGCTTTGTGGCGCTAGACCCTGCGCCGGATGCGCCCTGCGGGCAAGTAACGCCGCAGATTACGGCGGCGTACAACGACCGGGACGCGGCGCGTGAGCTGGCGCGCCGCTCCGATGTGATCACGTACGAGTTCGAGAACGTCGACGCAGGCGTAGCCGCGCTGCTGACGGAGGAATCGTACGTGCCACAGGGCAGTGCGCTGCTGTATACGACACAGCACCGACTGCGTGAAAAAGCTGCGATCGAGGCTGCCGGCGTGCCGGTCGCCCCGTACCGCAAGGTGGGCAGCCTGGCCGAGCTTGAGGCCGCGGCTGCCGCACTGGGCCTGCCCTGTGTGCTGAAGACAGCCACAGGGGGCTATGACGGCAAGGGGCAAGCCGTCATCCGCGAGGTGGCCGAGCTCGAAGCGGCGTTCCGGCAGGTAGCGCCGGGAGCCGCAGTGGCTGGAGCGCCCGCCGGTGAAGCGGGCAAATCAACCGAAGCAGCCGTGCCGGAGCTGGTCCTGGAGAAATTCGTTGCTTTTCAGTGCGAAATCTCCGTAGTTGCCGCCCGCAGCGCGTCTGGCGAGGTGAAAAGCTTCCCGCCTGCGGAGAATATCCACGTGAACAACATTCTGCATCTCTCTATTGTGCCTGCAAGGGTATCGGAAGAGATTCAGCGCAGAGCCTGCGAGCTGGCGGAGAGACTGATCACCGGATTGAACGCTGTCGGCCTGCTGGCCGTGGAAATGTTCGTTACGGAGGATGGTGAGCTGTTCGTCAATGAGCTGGCGCCAAGACCGCATAATTCTGGGCATTATACTATGGACGCTTGTGCGACCTCGCAGTTCGAGCAGCATGTGCGGGCGATTACCAATCTGCCGCTGGGAGACACGACGCTACTGACCCCGGTGGTGATGGTCAATGTGCTTGGACAGCACTTGGAAGGTGCGGTAAGTAAGGTTAGCGCTTATGATGAAATAGCCGGCAAGCTGGGGGTTATCCCTAAGCTTCATATATATGGCAAGACAGAGAGCAAAAATGGTCGTAAAATGGGCCATATCAACCTGCTCTGCAAGGACACCGGAGACGGGCTGTCCTGGGTAGAGCAATCTAACCTTTGGAGGAACTGAAAAAATATGATCGAACGTTACAGCAGACCGGAAATGCGGGCCATTTGGACCGAAGAGAATAAATTCGCAGCATGGCTGGAAGTAGAATTGTGCGCATGTGAAGCATGGGCCGAGCTTGGCGTAATCCCACATGAAGATGCGGCGAAGCTGCGTAAGGATGCCAAATTCGATATCGACCGCATTAATGAGATTGAGCTGGAAACCCGCCATGATGTGATTGCTTTTACCCGTGCCGTATCCGAGAGCCTTGGTGCGGAACGCAAATGGGTGCATTACGGCCTGACTTCTACGGATGTCGTTGATACTGCGCTGGGATATCTTTTGCGCCAGGCGAACGAGATACTGGAGAAGGACATTATTAACTTTATTGAAATTCTGAAAGACAAGGCGATTGCCTATAAAGATACACCGATGATGGGCCGTACACATGGTGTTCATGCTGAGCCGACTACTTTTGGTCTCAAAATGGCGCTTTGGTATGAAGAAATGAAACGGAACCTGGAGCGTTTCCGCCGTGCAGCTGATGGTGTGCAGTTTGGTAAAATCTCCGGTGCGGTTGGCACGTATGCCAACATCGACCCGTTTGTAGAAGAGTTCGTCTGTCGCAAGCTGGGCACTAGCCCGGCGCCAATCTCCACACAGACCCTGCAGCGTGATCGTCATGCAGAGTACATGGCTGCGTTGGCATTGGTTGCAACTTCACTCGACAAATTCGCTACTGAAATCCGCGCCCTGCAAAAGAGCGAAATCCGCGAGGTGGAAGAAGCTTTTGCCAAGGGACAAAAAGGCTCGTCGGCAATGCCGCACAAACGCAACCCAATCGGCTGCGAAAATATCTCCGGCCTGTCCCGCGTGATTCGTGGTCATATGGTTACTGCTTACGAGAACGTGCCGCTGTGGCATGAGCGAGATATCTCCCACTCTTCCGTAGAGCGGATCATCCTGCCGGATGCGACGATGTTGCTGAACTACATGCTGAATCGTTTCGGGAACATCGTGAAGAACCTGACTGTCTTCCCAGAAAACATGAAGCGCAACATGAACCGCACCTTTGGCGTACCGTTCTCCGGCCGCATTCTGACGAAGCTGATCGACAAAGGCCTCAGCCGCGAGCAAGCGTACGATACTGTACAACCGCGCGCGATGCAGGCTTGGGAAGAACAGACGCAGTTCCGCGATATCGTGGAAGCTACACCTGAGATCACCAGCGTGCTCAGCCCGGAAGAAATTGAAGATGCCTTCAACCCTTCGTGGCACCTGAAGCATGTAGACACCATTTTCCGCAAGCTGGAGCTGATTTAGTAGATAGAGTGCTACAAGCTTCCATAACGGAGTAGCGGCGGGATGGATGCAGGAATGCATGGTTTATCTGCCAAGTAGTGGTGGCACGGAGAAGTACTATATGGTTTTGCTTGCTAACTAGTGCTGAACAGACGTGGTGCTATATGGTTTTGTCTGCTAAGTAGTCGTAGGACGGCCACCGTGCTACGTGCTTTTAACGGCCACGTAGCACTGGAGCGGCCGCAGCGATTGTGAAGGACGTTAGTATTAGTGCGATTTGCAATTAACGGCAATATTGCACCTTATATCCTGTGTTTAAGGCTAAAAAGGGGAAATAAGAGCATTTTTGTACCTTATTTTTAGGGAAAAGGCCCCTTAGAGGGCAATTTGAAAGATTTAAGGTGCAATAATGCCTTTAATCTGAGGTTGCCCCGGGGTTGGCACTAATTAAGGTACAAAAATGCCGTTATTTACGCGTAGAACCTGCTTTGATTACCGATATGATATAGGCCGTAAATGGTGAATACCGTAAACACCGCTCTCAAGAAGCAACGTAGCAGGAGATACTCTTTTCGCAAAAGTTACAGGTTTCGCAAGTTATAGAAGATCATTCGTTCATAGGGAGGAAAGATCATGACATCACCGGCCATATCCACAGCTGTGGAACTCATTGATGCGCCGCTGCTCTATAAAGGGAAGGTTCGTGAGCTGTACGATTTGGGGGATAACGTATTGATCGTCGTCACAGATCGCATCTCCGCGTTCGACTATGTGCTCGATCCGGCGGTGCCGGAGAAAGGCAATGTGCTTAACCGGCTGAGTGCTTTCTGGTTCGGCCAGACGAAGAACTTGATCGAGAATCATGTGGTGCATATCGATGTGGATCAGCTTGGCGGGATCGTCAAGGATCGGGAAGCTTTGCGCAACCGTGTTATGGTGGCCCGCAAGGCGGAGCGTATCGACATCGAATGCGTCGTTCGGGGCTGCATCACCGGCGGTGGCTGGAGGCAGTATCAGGAGACCGGCAAGGTCAATGGTATTGAGCTTCCTACAGGCCTGCGCAAGAATGCGCTGCTGGCGGAGCCGATTTTTACCCCGGCGGCTAAAAACGATGTCGGTCACGACGAGGATATTCCCTTCGAGAAGATGCAAGAATTGATTGGAGCGGAGCTGGCGCTTGAGCTGAAGGAGAAAAGCCTGAAGCTGTTCGCTTTTGCCAGAGAATACTGCGCCGAACGGGGCATCATTCTCGCAGATTGCAAATTCGAGTTCGGTCTGCTGGACGGCAAGGTGATTCTGATCGACGAGATTTTCACACCGGATGCTTCACGCTTCTGGGCTAAGGACAATTACGCACTTGATATTGAGATTGATAGCATGGATAAGGAGCCGGTACGGTCGTACCTCGCTGCCTCTTCCTGGGATAAGAATAGCAAGCCTGATCCGCTTCCAAATGAAGTGGTGGAGGAAACCACCCGCCGTTATCTGGATATTTATCATCGTCTTACCGGCAAGTCTCTATAGATGCTCTACGGTATGCCCACAAACTTTTAGGAGGAACTACAAGCGTATGTTAAAAGCAACGGTCTATGTCACCATCAAGAAAAGTGTGCTCGATCCCCAAGGGGTAGCAGTTCAGGGTGCACTGCACTCAGTTGGCTTTCAGGAAGTAGAAAGTTTGCGTATCGGTAAATATATGGAGCTGACCTTGGATACGAATGACCGCGCTGAAGCGGAAGTACGCCTTAAAGATATGTGTGAAAAGCTGCTGGCCAACACGGTGATCGAGGATTACCGCTACGAATTGGAGGACTAAAAGTCATGAAATTTGCGGTACTTGTCTTTCCGGGCTCCAATTGTGATATCGACTGCTATAAAGCGGTAGAAGAAGGCCTCGGCGAACCAGTTGATTATGTGTGGCATACGGCGACAGACTTGTCGGCCTATGATTGTATTCTCGTTCCAGGCGGCTTCTCCTATGGAGATTATCTGCGCTGCGGCGCTATTTCCAGATTTGCTCCTGTAATGGCTGAAGTGGCCAAAGCAGCAGAGCAAGGCAAATTCGTCCTAGGTATCTGCAATGGATTCCAGATTCTTACTGAAGCTGGACTATTGCCGGGCGCACTGCTTCGCAACGAGTCGATGAAGTTCCGCTGTCATGATACGGTGCTTAAGGTGGTTAACAATGGGACACCATTTACCGTGGATTATGCCGAAGGCGAAGAGATCGTTGTTCCTATCGCGCATGGCGAAGGCAACTATTACTGTGACGAAGAGACACTTGAGCAATTGAAAGCTAATGATCAGATCGTATTCACATACAGCGACAATCCTAACGGTTCCGTGGCTGATATTGCAGGTGTTAGCAATATAGCAGGCAACGTGGTTGGCATGATGCCTCACCCTGAGCGTGCAGTCAACAGCCTGCTTGGCTCGGAAGACGGTAAACGGATGTTCACATCAATCTTGAAGACCTGGAGGGATCGTCATGGCGCAGCAAGTATCCGCTAAGGAACCGACCGCAGAACAGATCAAAGAGCAGAAAATTTACAGTCAATTCGGCGTGTCGGACAGCGAGTATGAGCTGATTACGTCCTTCATGGGCCGTTTGCCGAACTACACAGAAATCGGTGTATTCAGCGTAATGTGGTCCGAGCACTGTGCGTACAAGAACTCCAAACCGCTGCTCCGTCGTTTTCCGGTGACTGGACCACGTGTCCTGATGGGACCGGGCGAAGGCGCGGGTATCGTGGATATCGGTGACAATCAAGCGGTTGTTTTCAAAATCGAAAGTCACAACCACCCTTCGGCAGTAGAACCTTACCAAGGCGCGGCAACAGGTGTGGGTGGTATCATTCGTGATATTTTCTCGATGGGTGCAAGACCGGTGGCGCTAATGAACTCCCTGCGTTTCGGGAAGCTTGAAAGTGACCGGGTAAAGTATTTGTTCGAGCATGTAGTATCCGGAATTGCAGGCTATGGTAACTGTATCGGCATTCCGACTGTCGGCGGCGAAATTATGTTCGACGACAGCTACGATGGCAATCCACTCGTCAATGCGATGTGTGTGGGCTTGATCGATCATGATAAAATCCAGCGCGGTGTCGCTAAAGGTGTGGGCAACCCTGTCTTTTATGTAGGTCCTCCTACAGGTCGGGATGGCATTCATGGTGCAACCTTCGCTTCCGTCGAACTGAGTGAGGAATCCGAAGCTAAACGTACAGCCGTACAAGTAGGCGATCCGTTCATGGAGAAGCTGGTTATGGAATCCTGTCTGGAGCTGATCGACAGCGGCATTGTGCTCGGTATTCAGGATATGGGTGCGGCCGGTCTGACCTGCTCTAGTGCGGAAATGGCAAGTAAAGCGGGCAATGGACTGGAATTGTACTTGGATCAGGTGCCACAGCGCGAGGAAGGCATGACGCCTTATGAAATGATGCTGTCCGAATCCCAAGAGCGGATGCTGTTTGTAGTTGAACCTAAGGATGAGGCGCAGGCCCAGGAGATTTTTGACCGTTGGGGCGTAATCTGCCGCAAAGTAGGTAAGGTTACGGATGATGGACGACTGAAGCTGTTCCATCACGGCGAAGTGGTTGGCGATATGCCGGTAACGGCGCTAGTAGATGAGTGCCCGGTGTATGACAAGCCGTCTGCAGTTCCTGCTTATTATGAAGAGAATGCTTCTGTAGATACATTGCGTTATGAAGAAGTGACTGATCTTGGTGGTGCACTGCGCAAGGTGCTGGGATCGCCAACTGTAGCAAGCAAAGCTTGGGTTTACAACCAATACGACTACATGGTACGGACTAGCACTGCGGTTCGTCCGGGTTCGGATGCGGCAGTAGTTACGATTCAAGGAACACGCAAAGGTCTGGCGATGACAACGGACTGTAACGGTCGTTATGTCTATCTGGATCCTGAAGTAGGCGGACGGATTGCTGTCAGCGAAGCAGCACGTAACATTGTCTGCTCTGGGGCGGAGCCGCTGGCGATTACAGACAACTTGAACTTTGGTAGTCCCGAGAAACCGGATATTTTCTGGCAAATGGAACGTGCGGTTGATGGTATGGCTGAAGCTTGCCGTGTGCTGGATACGCCAGTTATCGGCGGAAACGTCAGCTTGTACAACGAAAATGCTTCCGGTGCGATCTATCCGACACCTGTTGTTGGTATGGTGGGTCTCGTTAGCGATACTGACCATATTACGACTCAAGCGTTCAAGCAGGAAGGCGATGCGATCTTGCTGCTCGGTACGACCAAAGCAGAGCTTGGCGGTAGTGAGTTCCAATATGCGGTGCACGGTGTAACTGAAGGCCGTCCGCCGGAGCTGGATCTTGCGGTTGAGCGGAAACTGCTTGATGGTGTACTTGGCGCTATTCGCGGCGGGTTAGTACGTTCAGCGCATGACCTATCCGAAGGTGGCTTGGCTGCGGCGCTGGCTGAGAGCTGTATCAGCGGTGGCATCGGTGCCAACGTGAACCTGTCTGCGAATGGACTTCGCCGTGATGTGGCGTTGTTCAGTGAGAGCCAATCGCGGATTATTTTGACAGCAGCACCGGATCGGGCCGAAGAACTGAAAGCTGCGATTGCTGCGGCTGGAGTTCCTGTGGAAGTTATCGGAACCGTTGGCGGAGACAGATTGCGTGTGAACTTGGACGACGCAGCCGCGCTTGATGAGCAGGTATCTGCGCTGAAGTCCGTTTGGGAGGATGCCATTCCATGTCTTATGAAATAAAGACCGGGAAAGAGCAGACGGAACCTATTCTGTGGACCGGCGACTTTTACAATGAAGGAACGGGCTCGGGAGATATTTTTGATACGTTAAAAGAAGAATGCGGTGTGTTCGGGGTCTTCGGACACCCGGAAGCCGCATCCATGTCCTATTACGGTCTGCATGCCTTGCAGCACCGTGGGGAAGAGAGCGCAGGTATCTGCGTGGCAGATGGACGCGATTTTAACTACCACCGCGGCATGGGGCTGGTTAAGGAAGTATTTGATAAGGACAGAATTGCCTCACTGGTCGGCGACATGTCCATCGGGCATGTCCGTTATTCCACCAGCGGCGACAGCCGATTGACCAACGCGCAGCCGCTTGTGTTCAAGTACCGTGATGGTGATCTGGCGATTGCTACGAACGGTAACATTGTGAATGAGCCATTAATTCGGCGTCAGTTGGAGCAAAGCGGCTCGATCTTCCAGACCACAAGCGATACAGAAGTGCTAGCACATTTGATTGCGCGTTCGCCGAAGGATTTTGTCGAAGCGGCTAAGGATGCTTTGGAGCAACTTGTCGGTGGGTTTGCTTTTCTACTGATGACCAATGACAAGCTCTTGGTGGCTTCCGATTCGCACGGCTTGCGTCCGCTGGTCATGGGACGTGTTGGTGAAGCTTATGTGTTCGCTTCTGAATCCTGTGCCCTGGAAACCATTGGTGCAGAGTTCGTACGTGATATTGAGCCGGGAGAACTGCTCGTACTTGATAAAGACGGTCTCCGCGAAGATCGCTTCACTGAGCCGAAGCGTAAGGCATTGTGCGCGATGGAGTACATTTACTTTGCGCGCCCAGATAGCGATCTGAACGGCTCGAACCTGCACGCCGCCCGTAAGCGGATGGGCAGTCGGATGGCGCTGGAAGCTTTCGTCGATGCGGATATCGTCACCGGCGTGCCGGATTCCAGTATCTCAGCAGCTATTGGCTATGCCGAGCAGACGGGGATCCCGTATGAACTTGGACTGATCAAGAACAAGTATACTGGCCGCACGTTCATCCAGCCGAGTCAGGAATTGCGTGAGCAAGGCGTCAAGATGAAGCTAAGCGCCGTACGCCGTGTCGTAGAAGGCCAGAGAGTCGTCATGATCGACGATTCCATCGTGCGCGGTACGACCTCGCGCCGTATCGTCAATCTGCTGCGCGAAGCCGGAGCGGTTGAAGTACACGTGCGGATTACTTCGCCGCCATTCAAGAATCCTTGCTTCTACGGCATTGATACGCCTGACCGCCGAGAGCTCATCGCGTCGTATAAGACGATTGAGGAAATGTGTGAGGAGATTAACGCGGATTCCCTCGCGTTCCTCTCACCAGAAGGGCTGATCAGTTCTATCGGCGGATATAACAGTAATGACTATAAAGGCGGGCTTTGCCTGTCTTGCTTCGATAATGATTACCCAACGCAGGTGGATTTCGGTGGGGAAGAGAAGGATGGGTGCTCCTGCTAGGGTTGTCCATCCCCCTAAATCCCCCTTGCTAAGGGGGACCCCGGAGGGCGCTGCCCTCCGGCCACCCGAAAGCTTGGCGGTAGGTGTTTGGTTTTAACTTGCTAAGGGTGCTGGGGTGCGGCTGCCCGCATTGTCCCTGTTTGCCTCCGGCAAATACGGGACAAGCTCTACGGCGTTCCGCCCCCTGGCGGCATGCTGCACGCCGGGCAACGGCTGGCGCTTGGCTTCGTTCCAAGCGCCGACTGGCGAGAAAAGCTAGCCCCTGTTTGCTGCGCAAATGCGGCTTGCGCTTTTCTCGCCTAGTGAGGTGCTTGGCTTGGCCAAAGCACCGAACCCTTGCTGCTGTGCAAGGTGCGTACTGCGGCTTGCGGCAGGGTTGTATGGTGGTTTGGAAGTCATGGAGAGGAATTTTGGAGCTGTAGAAGCGTAGCGTTCGCCTTTATGATTGGATTTCTACCGAGGATAGCGGTTTAAATCAGGAAATCCAATCATAACAGCGATCGGAAGTCCAAACATTCATCGTAATGACGTCTGAAAACCACCTCCTTCCCTGCCGCCCCGCAAACGCACACTAAACTATAAAGATGAGGTGTCCAATAGTGTCGGAAGCTTACAAGAACGCCGGAGTGGATATTGCGGCTGGCAATGAAGCGGTAGAACGCATGAAAAAGCACGTAAAACGCACGTTCCGTCCCGAGGTCATGACTGAGCTGGGCGGATTTGGCGCGCTTTTCGGCCTCAATAAGGATAAATATGAGGAGCCTGTGCTGGTCTCGGGAACAGATGGCGTAGGCACGAAGCTGAAAATCGCGTTCGCGGCGGATCGCCATGACACCATTGGCATTGATGCAGTGGCCATGTGTGTGAACGATATTGTGGTACAAGGCGCAGAGCCACTGTTCTTCCTCGATTATCTAGCCTGCGACAAAGTAGTGCCGGAGAAGATTGAAGCTATCGTGGCAGGTATCGCAGAGGGCTGTCATCAAGCAGGCTGTGCCCTGATTGGCGGCGAGACAGCGGAAATGCCAGGCATGTACTCGGCTGGCGAGTACGATATCGCAGGCTTTACAGTTGGTATTGCCGACAAAGCCAAACTGGTTACCGGAGCAACCATTGCACCAGGGGATACAGTTATTGGACTAGCTTCGAGCGGAGTGCACAGCAACGGCTTTTCACTCGTACGCAAGCTTTTGTTGGAAGAAGACGGATATGCTCTGAATGAGACAGTTGATGAGCTGGGAGCACCGCTTGTAGATGTGTTGCTGGCACCGACCAAAATCTATGTGAAGCCTTTGTTGTCGCTGCTCGAGCAGCTTCCAGTGAAAGGGATGGCGCATATTACTGGCGGTGGATTCATCGAGAACATTCCGCGTGTGCTGCCGGACGGTGTGAATGTGGAGATCAACTACGGTTCGTGGCCGATTCTGCCAATCTTTAACCTGCTGCAAAGCAAAGGCGACGTAACCAATCGCGATATGTTCACCACATTTAACATGGGCATTGGTCTGGTTCTGGTCGTTGACTCTGCGAATGGCGAGCGGGCACTTGAGTTGCTCAAAGCAAGCGGCGAAGAGGCTTATATTATCGGTACTGTGACCGAAGGTGAGCGCATCGTTACCTTTACGGGGGCTGAAGTATAATGCAATTGAACCGGATCGCCGTGTTTGCTTCAGGTCAGGGCAGCAACTTTGCTGCGCTGGCTGAAGCACAAAAGGCAGGCAAACTGGGGGCAGGGAGTATTGAACTGCTTGTCTCCGACAAGCCGGAATCAGGGGCGGCACAGCGGGCAGAGGAGGCGGGTATTCCGACACTGCTGCTTCGTCCGAAGGATTTTGCCAGCCGGGAGCTATATGAAGCAGAAATTGTGGCCGAACTTCAGCGCCGGGATATCGGGCTGATTGTGCTGGCCGGATATATGCGGCTTATTACACCCGTTCTGCTTACGCCATACGCAGAGCGGATTATCAATATTCATCCTTCGCTGTTGCCGTCATTTGCCGGAATAAATGCGATTGGTCAGGCACTGGATTATGGTGTAAAGCTGACAGGTGTGACGGTGCATTTTGTCGATGGTGGCATGGATACAGGCCCGGTTATTGCCCAGCGAACGGTCGCTGTGGAGGATAACGATACGGCCGAGACGCTCGCTGAGCGGATTCATCAGGTAGAACACGGATTGTATGCCGATGTGGTCGGTGCTTTTGCCGATGGTCGAATTGAACTGTTGGGCAGAAAAGTAACGGTCCGCGAAAAGTGAGTTGCTTAGGCATGTAGTAGTTGCTACTTAGGTTGAACTGGAAAGTAACATAGTGGAAAAAGGGTTGGCGAGTAGCGACATAATTGATAGGAATTTGGAGACAACAGTGAAGAAATGGGAACATTCCCGCACCGCCGATTACTCCATTATGCAAACCCTTAGCTCAACCTGAAATTACGACACCAAGCAACATATCGAGCTTACACCGGCATTGTATGATATTTCTCGGGAAATATTGCACAAACTGCGAGTGATGTCGCATGGTGAGGGATGTAGGCCGATGGTTTAACAGGAATTTCTCCCGTTAATGTGCCTCATTTCCGTGCTTTGGACGATTTAAATGGAAAAACTCCAGTTAATCGGCCTGTTTGGACAGGTTTTGATGAAATCGGACGAAATAACAGGATATTTTCCCGATAAATTGTTCAAAAAGGTGTGAATGGCTAAATTAACAGGAAGAAATCCTGTTAATTGGCAGGGGGCAGATTCTAGTGGGCCGCTAGTGCAGCAATAAACCGGCAGCTTAACATTTTCCATCAAGACAGCTATTCTCAGGTATTCAGATTCACTTCGTTTAGATTGAGGTCCCTTATTTTTTAGTTTATCTTGGCTATTACGGCTTTATAAATTGCACGGAACATCCGGAGGAGGACTATTCAAAGTGAGTATCAAAAGAGCGCTGGTTAGCGTATCGGATAAACAGGGTATCGTGGATTTTTGCCGCGAGTTGTCTGCATTGGGCGTAGAAATCATCTCCACAGGTGGAACTAGCACACTTCTGGCTAAAGAAGGTGTGCCGGTCATCGGCATCTCCGATGTGACAGGGTTCCCCGAAATTATGGACGGACGTGTCAAAACACTTCATCCAGCTGTACACAGCGGCTTGCTAGCTGTTCGTGACAATGAAGAGCACACACGGCAAATGCGTGAGCTTGGTCTGGATTACATCGACCTCGTCGTGGTCAATCTGTATCCGTTCGCGGAGACGATTGCCAAGCCGGATGTTACTTATGAAGATGCAATCGAGAACATTGATATCGGCGGACCAACGATGCTGCGTTCTGCGGCGAAGAACCATGCTTTTGTGAGTGTGGTTGTGGATGCCAGTGACTACGCAGCCGTGCTTGAAGAGGTTCGTGCAGGTGGAGATACGACGCTCGAGACTCGCAAACGTCTTGCGGCAAAAGTGTTCCGTCATACGGCGGCTTATGATGCCCTGATTTCCGATTATTTGTCAAATGTAACCGGTGATCCGCTGCCGGAGCGCTACACGGTAACTTACGAGAAGATCCAGGATCTGCGTTATGGCGAGAATCCGCATCAGAAGGCTGCTTTCTACCGCAAGCCATTGGCTCCGCTGGATACGCTGACAGCGGCCGAGCAACTGCACGGCAAAGAGCTGTCCTACAATAACATCAACGATGCCAACGCTGCCCTGCAAATCGTCAAGGAATTTGAAGAGCCGGCTGTCGTGGCGGTTAAGCATATGAACCCTTGCGGAGTGGGCGTAGGGGAGAGCGTATATGAGGCTTATCAAAAAGCCTACAACGCTGATCCGACCTCCATTTTTGGCGGGATTGTTGCTGCTAACCGGATCATTGATGCGGATACAGCGAATCTGCTGAAGGATATCTTCCTGGAGATTATTTTGGCGCCGGGCTTCACGGATGAAGCGCTCGAAATTCTGACCAAGAAGAAGAATATCCGCCTGCTTAAAATCGGCAATCTCAGTGCGGCAGCTGCGCGCAAGAGCAGCTTTGTGGTGACCTCCATTGACGGTGGTATGGTGGTTCAAGAGAGCGACGTGCACTCCATTAACCCGGATGATCTGCAAATCGTTACGGATCGCAAGCCTACAGAAGAAGAACTGAAGCAATTGCTGTTCGGCTGGAAAGTCGTTAAGCATGTGAAATCCAACGCCATCGTGCTGGCGGCTGATGATATGACGGTCGGCGTAGGCGCAGGTCAAATGAACCGTGTTGGCGCAGCGAAGATCGCGATTGAGCAAGCTGGAGAGAAAGCCAAAGGCGCTATTTTGGCTTCCGATGCCTTTTTCCCAATGGGAGATACCCTGGAAATCGCAGCAAAAGCAGGAATTACGGCGGTTATTCAGCCGGGCGGCTCCATCAAGGACGAAGAGTCCATCAAGGTTGCCAATGAGTATGGCATCGCTATGGTCTTCACCGGCGTACGTCACTTCAAACACTAGAGCTGGCTTGGGAGGATTTCATTGTTATGGATATTTTAGTGGTTGGCGGCGGCGGCCGTGAGCATGCGATTATATGGAGCCTGTCCAAGAGCCCGCGCGTCGGAAAAATCTACTGTGCACCCGGCAACGCCGGGATTGCGCAGTTGGCGGAATGCGTGCCGATCGGTGTATTTGAGTTCGACCAGCTGACGGCTTTTGCGAAGGAGCGGGAGATCGGTCTGGTTGTCATCGGACCGGATGATCCGCTGGCTGGCGGGATTGTCGACGCTTTTGAAGCAGAAGGCATCCCAGTCTTCGGTCCGCGCCGTAATGCGGCGGAAATTGAAGGCAGCAAAACCTTCATGAAGGATCTGCTGCAAAAGTACAATATTCCGACAGCGGCTTATGCAAAATTTGATAATTATGAAGCAGCTTCTGCTTATCTGCAAGAGCAGCCACTGCCGATTGTTATCAAGGCGGACGGTCTGGCAGCGGGCAAAGGTGTGACTGTAGCCTACTCCAGAGAAGAAGCGGATAAGGCGCTGGCAGATATTATGGTCAGCAAAGTATTTGGCGAAGCGGGAGCACAGGTTGTCATCGAGGAATTCCTGGCTGGGCAAGAGATGTCAATTCTGGCCTTTGTGGATGGAGAGACGGTGCGGCCAATGGCTGCGGCTCAGGACCACAAGCCAGTATTCGACGGTGACAAAGGTCCTAATACGGGTGGTATGGGGACCTATTCCCCGCTGCCGCATATTGACGAAGCCATTATCCGCGAAGCTGTGGAGACAATCATTGAGCCTACGGCCAAAGCCATGGTAGCGGAAGGGCGTTCCTTCACTGGGGTGCTGTTCGCAGGGCTGATGATTTCGCCGGATGGCAAGCCGAAGACGATTGAGTTCAATGCTCGTTTTGGCGATCCAGAGACCCAGGTGGTTCTGCCAAGACTAAAGAGTGATTTGCTCGAAATCTTTTTGGCCGTGGTGGAAGGCCGTCTGGCAGACATAGAGATTGAGTGGAGCGAGGAAGCGGCTGTGTGCGTAGTGCTGGCTTCAGGTGGCTACCCGGGCTCTTATCCGAAGGGCGAAGTGATCTCTGGTTTGGAAGAGGACGGGAAAGGGCTGGTCTTCCATGCCGGAACGGCTCGTGGCGAGGATGGAAGCTGGTTGACGAATGGCGGACGTGTCCTGGGCGTCGTAGGACTGGGAGCGGATATTCGCGAGGCCCGTGAAGCGGCTTATGCCCGTGCCGAAGCGATACATTTTCCCGGAAAGCAAAATCGCAGCGACATTGCGATGAAGGCGCTCCTCTAAGGAAATAGGACTGTATCTAGCATTTTTTACGCTATAAGTCCTAAAAAAGGACTGACAAGTGATAGAAGAAGTGCTATAATACAACACGTACGGGGGAAAATGTGCGGATATATACAGATAAAGGCCTTTCCGATCATGGAAAGGCCTTTTTAAACATCAGAGCATGCGGACTTATTACCTGGCTTAAGGCCAATGACTTGAAATCGTATCTTTCAGAACATATGATAAGAAATGGTTCATACCGGGGAAAGATAGGTATCAGAGCATGCCGAAGTTACGCTGAATGGCGTATATTCAGTCACAGATTTAAGGGGGAATTAGTTTTGAGTAAGGTTGGAAGAAATGACTTGTGCCCGTGCGGCAGCGGGAAAAAATATAAGAAGTGCTGTCTCAACAAAGAGACGTCTGCGGTTGAATCCATACTGCGGCTGGTAACAACGGAAGAAGCTGCGGCACATGAAGCAGCAACCGTCGCCCCGGAAATGGATCAAGAGGCAACAGTACAACCCGCCAAGCGCCCGGAGAACAAGCTTACCCTGGCCAAGCTTAGAAAAATGGTATCCCGTGACCTAAAGTGGGAACATCCGTCCCATGAGCAATTGGGGTTGCATCTCATAGAGAGCATGAGAAATGAATTCGACAAGGAGCTTATTCAAGAGGCGCTTGTCCTGTGGAACGGCTATTCTCGTCAGACCAAGCCTGCGGTCAAGAAGATGGGTTCCTTCTGTGCAGCGATAGAATATCTGCTGTCTGAAGAGTACGGCTTCCTTCTCACCCAAGCGGAATTGGCGATTAAATATGAGGTTACTGCGGCAACGATCTCACGTAAAGTGAAGGAAATGCTGAATTATATCGAAGAGTTCGGTATGGGCGAAGCGCCTGACACATTGGCTGAACTGAACAGCCTGGGGAGTCCGAAAGAGAAGGAACATGCACTGCTGCAAAAAGTGATGGAAACCCCATCGGCCAAACGCCGGATTCAGCTTGCGCGTACGATTCTGGAAATTTACCCTGACAGTGCTGACGCTTATCTTGTTCTCGCTGAGGAATCCGAGGATGAGGAAGAGGCGCGTGCTTTTCTAAAAGCCGGGATGGATGCCGGAGCACGCGAACTGGGCGAAGACTTCTTCAAGGAGAATAAAGGTTATTTCTGGGGTCTTGTAGAGACCCGGCCTTATATCCGTATCTGTAAGAGCTACGCGGATTCTTCTTGGTTCGGCGGAAACACTGAAGAAGCGATTAACACGCTGGAGCACGTGCTGGAGCTGAACCCGGACGACAACACCGGCGCCCGTTATTTGCTGGTAGCAGCCTATCTCTACAACAACAAGCTGGGTAAGGCGGATCAGCTTCTTAAGCAATATGGTAAAAATGATGCCGCTGCTTCCTATGCCTATGGCCGTATGTTGCTGGAGTACAAGAAGAACGGACTGACTGCCCAGCTAAAAATGCTGTATCGTGTTGCCCGCAATGTGAACAAGCATGTGCCTGAATATCTGCTTGGCACCAAGCGGCTGCCTCATAATCTCCCGGACTATGTTGGGAGAGGCGATGCCAATGAGGCGATTGAGTATGTCATCGTGAATTCACGCCTTTGGACAAGCGTGCCAGAGCTGCTGAAGTGGATGTTGAAGCAATAATGGAAGAGTGATGTCTGAGATGCCCCTGCTGGCGTCCAGCAACGAATAACAAGAGGTGTCACGAAAGTCATGAAAGGATGACTGCGGGACACCTCTTATTGTATTTTCTACCTAAGAAAAACTGGCCTTGAAAAAAGTCTGAGGGAATAGTATGTTACAAGAAGCAAAACGATTAGACAGAGACAGTGAGGCGAGGAGAGTCATGAGAGAAGACGAAGACCGGATCTTGGGGATGGAAGATATTGTACGAGCACACCACGTGCTGCGGGAGGTCATTGTTCGTACGCCGTTGCAGCGTGATGCGGTACTGTCTGCCAAATATGAATGCGAAGTGTACTTGAAGCGGGAGGATCTGCAAATTGTCCGCTCTTTCAAAATACGCGGGGCTTATAATATGATTCGCAGTTTGTCCCCAGAGGACAGAGAGAAAGGGATTGTCTGCGCCAGTGCAGGCAACCATGCCCAAGGTGTGGCTTATTCCTGCAAAGCGCTTGGAATCAAGGGCAAGGTCTATATGCCGAGCACTACACCAAGCCAGAAGGTGAAGCAGGTTCGTCGCTTTGGTGGGGAGTTCGTAGAGGTCATTCTGAAGGGAGATACCTTTGATGATGCCTATGATGAAGCGTTGCAGGCCTGCATTGATTACGGTATGACGCTGATTCATCCGTTTGACGAGCCGAGAATTATTGCCGGCAACGGAACAATTGGCATGGAGGTTATGGAAAGCTTGGACAACCCTGCCGACTTTATTTTCGTGACCATTGGCGGCGGTGGCTTGGCTGCAGGCGTCTCAACCTATGTCAAAACGGTTAGCCCTGCTACGAAAGTCATTGGCGTTGAGCCACTTGGCGCGGCTTCCATGAGTGAAGCCTTTAAACAGGGCAAAGTGGTGACCTTGGATCACATTAACAAGTTCGTGGATGGTGCGGCTGTTAAACGTGTAGGTGGATTGACGTACGATATCTGTGCACGTTCTCTGGATGATGTCGTTATGGTGCCTGAAGGTAAGGCTTGTACGACTATTCTGGAGTTATATAATGAAAATGCTATTGTTGTGGAACCAGCAGGCTCCCTGCCTATCGCGGCGCTTGATCAGTATCGGGATCAAATCCGCGGCAAGACGGTGGTCTGTATCGTCAGTGGCGGCAATAATGATATTGATCGGATGCAGGAGATCAAGGAACGCTCGCTGATCCATGAAGGTCTGAAGCATTATTTCATGGTGAATTTCCCGCAGCGTGCCGGTGCACTTCGCGAATTCCTGGCAGAGGTGCTGGGTCCGGAAGATGATATCACTCGTTTTGAGTACACCAAGAAGCATGACAAGGAGAACGGCCCTGCACTGGTTGGCATCGAGCTGTCCAGTAAGGAATCGTATGCCCCGCTGATCGAACGGATGCAGCAGAAGGGCATGGATTACACAGAAATCAATAAGGATATGAATTTGTTCAATATGTTAATTTAATTGGATACGGCAGAGAGCTGTATGATCATAAAAAAGGCCCGTCCCACTGTGTTCAATAGTGGGACGGGCCTTACTGTTTAGCTGTCGTGTTGCATAGCTGTCTGAAGGTCTGCATTGCATGATCCCAGGCTACGGAAGTCATTAATGACTCTCTGCGTAACAGTTATATGGCTAAGTCAGCGGGACTTCCTTGGATCTGTACTGCTCTACCTTGTCGTCGAGCAGATAGCCGTTCTCTTTCAGCAGCTTCATGAAGCCTTCGAGCTTCTGCAAGAAGGGGCTGTTATCCGTGTTCTTGGCTGATAACAGACTAGCATAGGCCTTCTGTGCCTCCAAATCCATTTCGAGATTATCGTAATGGAATAGGGGGGTGTTATTCAGGCCGTAGAATGTGCTGGCTGTGTACTTCGTGTACAACTGCTTGGCCGCCGTAATCCGGTTCGACTTCGGATAGCTTCGGGTAAACTGCTCGGCTGCCAGGGCACGGGCAGCGACCTCGGTCCAAGCGATGACCAGCCCGTTATCCTTGGCGGAAGGCAGATCCGATTCAGCAGCCATCATCGTGATGTAATCACTGATGTCCTTCATGACATATATTTTGTATTTACGGTAGGCTCCATAATCAATTACAGGGAAGTAAGTCCCTTCTGCCGTCTCAAGTTTATAGCCGCTCTCTCCAGCGGTCTCCAGCAACGTTCGCAGGGCAGGGTCCTTAACACTCTCTGCCAGTTTGACCATACTGACCTGAGGTTTGTATACGGCAGCCAGCTGGCGTTGCACATCACTTCTGCTAAATTTGTTCTCCCATGCCCCAAGAGCGGCCTTGTGCAGGTTCTCAAGCTGCAAAGTCATCATCGTGGCCCGGTAAGAAGTCACTGCATACAAGTTGCTGTTCAAATATTTAATCGCCTGGGGAAGCTTGGACGACGACGAGAGCAGAGGCTGGGCAGCCTTATATATTGCTTCCGAATGACTGTTGTCTGCGCCTGTTGTGGAAGTCTTGCTGGTATTTTCTTGAGTGCTTGATCCACTCCCTGCTGCATATGTAGATTCGGCAGGTACAGCTTGTACACCGATGGTAATCGCAAGAACGGCTGCTAATAAGTAGGGCTTCTTGTTCATATGTGCTTCCTCCTGTCTGTTTGGAATGGAGTAAGAGACTTATTTTTTCAAGAACAGCACTTTCAGGCCGATCGCCCCGACAGCGAAAATAATCAGACTAACCCAAGGGGAGATCGTGAAGACGGGCAGCAGCGTATCCAGGTACATTCCAACAAATATCACTATAGCTGCTATAGCAATATAAATACCCAGTCCCTTGAGGTCAAAACCCTTTGCCTGCGGAGTGTCGCTGTCAGACAAGGCAGACATCCACTTCAGAAACAATTCAATGACGACAATGGAGCCAATGCCCACGGCAATGAGGGTGAAGAGGCTGATCTGGCTGAATATACCTGCTGAGCCGGTAGTCCATTGAAACAACAGACCGAATGCGCCTAATACACCGAAAAGGGAGGTCAGGGCCGCCCATGGAATCATCAGGTAGTAACTCAGCTTGCTTCTGGCAGGAGCCTCAGGTACACTTTCCACGATTTCTCTGAAATAGTCTTCCGGATGCTCTCCGAAAACTTGTTTAGCGTTCTTCCCCTTGCCTTGTTCCTGAAGCAGCAGCTTGGCCGCTTCCAGGAGTAGTTCCTCCGTACGAAGAGCATCAACCCGGCTGGCCCGCATCGCGAGAATCATATCCTCAAAATACGAGCGGTTGAACGGTGTCATCTGCTCGCGAAGTGCGTTGTTTTCCTTAATCATATCTTTGACTTTCATGGGTTGGATATTACCTCCAGTATCGTAAATCATGAGTACCTTAGCCTAAAGTATACGTTTGACGAGCCGGTAAGTGCAAGGAAATGCATTTCAGCCCGTGATGCATAATCCTTATCAAAGCGTGAACACTGATAAGGTAATGGCTTGAACAAATACAGCACTTGGAAGGGCAGGCGAAGGTTATGGGACATGGTGATCAGAAGGAGCAGAATAGATTCATGGGCGATGGCTTTGAGCCTGAACCGACTCATAGCATGGTTGATTGGGGCGGCTCCGATGGCTTCAGTCTCTGGGATGCTGCCACCGATACGTCCGAGGAGAACTGGATGAAGGATTGGGAAGGCAGACAAGAAACACATGACATGTTCCACAACAGCTATGAATGACGGGCCCTTTTAAGCCACTGTGGCCTCTTTTGTTCCCGGTGAACAAAAGAGGTCTTTTCCTTTTCTATTGACAATAATTATGGATACCGTATAATAAGAATATAATTCATACTAATTCAATCGGAATTACAAAATATATCAAATGCAGGTATAGATTTTAGAAGGAGGACATGGCAATGGAACGCGCAATTGTAATCCGGCATAACGGGGAGGAACTGACCGCTAGCATTCATTATCCAACAAAAGAAAAAGGGACTACCACCGGGCGCTGCAAGGATCGGGTTCCTCTGGCAGTGATTTGCCATGGATTTGTAGGCAACCGGATTGGGGTGGACCGGATTTTTGTAAAAGCTGCTCGTGAGCTGGCTCAGGATGGTTACTTGGTCATTCGTTTTGACTATGCAGGCTGCGGTGAGAGCAGTGGGAATTACGGCAGCGAGGATATGGAATCCATGATCGCCCAGACCCGTGCGGTATTGGATTATGGTATCAGCTCCTGCGATGTAGATCCGCAGCGGGTGACGCTGATTGGACATAGTCTTGGCGGAGCCGTTGCGCTGCTGACCGGGATTCGTGATCGTCGGGTGAAGAATTTGGTCTTGTGGGCGGCAGTGGGTTATCCATTCAATGATATCGTGAAGATTGTCGGCCGGGATGCCTATGATCAGGCGGTCAAGAAGGGTTCAGCGGATCATGCTGGATATTCGTTCACCCCTGTGTATTTTAACTCTTTGGCTGCTTTCCAACCGTTCCAGGAGGCTGGAAAATTTAGCGGTGATGTGTTGGTCGTTCACGGGACCTCAGATGATGTTATTCCGGTGGACTACGCCTTTCTTTACCAAAAGCTGTTCTGGACTCGGCCGGAAGGCCGCTGCGATAAAGAAATTATTTTTCAGGGAGATCATACCTTCTCCTCCGGTCCGGCGCAGGAGCAATTGCTTAAGCGGACACGGGAGTGGATGAACGAGCAGGAGCATCTGCAGGAGGAATGGCAGAACTGGATGATATAGAAAGCTGTCCTCTACTCGCCAAATAGGGGAAGAAGGGGTAAAATAAAGATGCAGGCCATATACTGGGTTAGGAGGTTGGCATCCTATGAAATTACCCGCATTTTTTATCGCGCATGGTTCCCCGTTGCTTGCCCAGGAGGATAACGAATATACCCGGTTTCTGGAGCGACTCGGCCGTGATTTAGAAAAACCCCGTGCTATTGTAGTCTTCTCAGCGCACTGGGATAGTCCGGAGCAGCTCTTGACTGTGGACGTTCAACATGAGGCGAAACACGACTTCTACGGATTTCCTGAGGAGATGTACTCGCTGACCTATCCGGCTCCGGGCGATCCTGAGCTGAGCCGTGAGATTTCGGAGCTGTTCAAGGCAGAGAACCTGCCGCATCAGCCGGTGCTTGGCCGTGGACTGGATCATGGCGTATGGGTGATCCTGAAGAAGCTATTCCCGCAGGCAGACGTACCTGTTGTTGCGTTATCGGTAGACTCTTTGCGCTCCCCTAAGGAGCAATACAACATTGGGCGCATGCTGGCCCCGCTGCGAGAACAGGGCGTGCTCATTATCGGCAGTGGCGGATTGGTGCATAACCTGAGACTGCTGAGAGAAGATGATCAGCCCGAAGCATGGGCACAGGAATTTGACGCTTGGGTTGGTAAAGGCCTTCAGTCCTGGAATCTTCCTGAGCTGTTCGCCTATGAGAAGAAAGCACCGCATGCCCGAGAAGCTGTTCCCACTTATGGAAAAGAGCATTTTGTGCCTCTCTTCTATGTTATGGGCGCCGCGGATGAGGGCAGACAGGCACAGCTAATGATCCAGGCTTATCAATACGGGACCCTTAGCCTGAATTGCTGGATGCTGGACTAGAACTGAATATGAGACCTTGAGGATAATGAATATAGGGTGCAGCCGGATTTTACCGGGTGCACCCTTTTTGAATATTTTTTAAATCCAAGCGAAACCAAGACAAAATGGACTAGCTGTGATTAAATGGAAGAAACGCTTGAAAGAGAGGAATTTCCCGCTTATGATATTGAACCGTGCTTCTTCCCGTTTGCTGTGCAGCCTTCTTCTTGCCGGGGGGCTGTTGTCTGCTTGTGGAACCGAGACTGCACTGAATCAGCCGGTAGCAACCAATGAGTCGGTCCCCGAGCCGACGGTGTCCATTGAGCCTTCGCCATCCCCGGTGCCTGCCGGTGGGCCTATATCCGGCTTGACGGGACTACAAGTCCCGGAGGAAACCGTGCTGCCGCGGCCTTTATCCATAATGATCAACAATGCGCCAGCCGCCCGTCCACAATCGGGGGTAAGCGAAGCGGATATTTTATATGAAGTGCTGGCTGAGGGGGGGATTACCCGCTTGATTGGTGTGTTTCAGAGTCATACTGGTGTTGTCAAAATCGGTCCGATTCGCAGCATCCGCCCTTATCTTATTGATATCGGCGAAAGCCACGGGGGAGTGACCGTGCATGCGGGAGGTAGCCCAGACGCTTATGCCATTCTGCAGAGACAGAAGAAGGAAGATCTCGATGAGATCGGCCGGGCCGGGGCCTATTTCTGGCGGGACAAGGAGCGCAAAGCGCCGCATAACCTGTACAGCAACACAGCAAAGCTTAGGGAAGGGTCGGAGAAGCTAGGATATGCGCAGGATACGCCAGTACCCGGTTATCTTTTCAACAATCCTGATGCCGTACCAACCGGAGGGAAAGCCGCACCTGAATTCAGCGTGAATTTTCTATTGAAGAGCTATGATGTCGGGTATAAATATAATACTGAGCGTGGGACCTACCAAAGATCGGTGAACGGTAAGCCACATTTGGATCTCAATAATGATCAACCAGTGGAAGCCGCGAATATTGTCGTAATGGGAAGTGACCATAAGGTGCTGGATGATGTCGGCAGGCTCCATGTTGATGTGGAGCTCGGAGGAGAGGCGCTGCTGTTCCAGCGCGGAGAAGTCATTCAAGGACGCTGGACGCGGAGGCCCGGTGATATTATTCGTTTTGTGAAGGATGGAAAAGAAGCAGGGATGTATCCGGGTGTCACGCATATTTTGATTGTGCCCAATGCACCGTCATTCAGCAGTCACATTGTTTATCCGGGGGCGGAAAAAACAACCTAGGGAATAAGTTGAATCATACAGGCGAACAGTAAGGGTATGCCCCAGTTATTAGGCAGGAAAGTGTTGGCAGCTGGTAAAACGCTTAAAATGGCAGTTTTCCAATCCAGTATGTCCCATTATTTCCGCGAATGTAGAAATATTATATCTATTCGTCGAATTTGTTATCATACTGTAAAAAAGTTGTCGACTTTTACTTCTATCCCTTCCACCGTTATGTTAAGATAACAGAGTTGTCATTCATTTTCATGCTCTTTCATTTGGATGACTTCGCGTTTAGACCGTTATTTTATGTAAAGGGGTTTAAAATGATGAAGTTGAGAAAAAAGGACATATTCTTTGAGACGCTGGAAAATATGGCGGATACCATTGTCCAAGCTGCGGATTATTTTGCTCAAAATATTGCTAATCTTCAGAATAACGTGGAGAGCTTTGCCGCAGAGATGAAGAAATACGAATCCCAGTGTGATACTTACACGCACACCGTTATCAAAGAATTGAACAAAACGTTCATTACGCCTCTAGAACGCGACGACATTATGGACCTGATCACGAGCATGGACGATGTCATTGACGGCCTGGAAGCTTCAGCCTCACGTTTCTATATGTATAACCTGCTTGACCCGGACGAATACATTATTCAATTTGCAGAGATTCTCCGTCAGAGCGCTTATGAAATTCAAAAAGCGGTTCACCTTCTGTCCCAGAAGAAATTGCTGGCAATCCGTGAATATACCATTCGTCTGAACGATCTCGAGAATCAGGGTGATGAAGTGCTGCGTACTTGCACAAAAGTCCTGTTCGAAAAAGTGAAGGACCCGATTGAGCTGATCAAGCGCAAAGAGCTGTACGAACGGCTGGAGACGACGACCGATAAATGCGAGGACGTCGCCAACAAGCTGGAATCGATCATCATGCGTAACTCATAATAAGGGGCCTTCAAATATATGGATACATCATTATTGGTGCTTGGCATCGTTGTATTTCTCGCGCTTGCGTTCGACTTTATCAACGGTTTCCATGATACGGCCAACGCAATCGCTACCTCTGTATCAACACGGGCGCTCCCGCCGCGTACAGCGATCATTTTGGCAGCTTCTATGAACTTCATCGGCGCACTGATGTTTACCGGTGTCGCTAAGAAGATTGGCGGAAGTATAACGGACCCTACCCTGCTGGATAACGGAATTCAGGTCGTTATTGCCACACTTATCGCCGCGATTATCTGGAACTTGGTAACCTGGTGGTTCGGAATTCCGTCCTCCTCGTCCCATGCGCTGATCGGTGCTTTGGCTGGGGCAGTGTACATTGGAGCCGGTTCGGATCATATCAAATGGAACGGTTTTATCGAAATCGTGGAAGGCCTTATCTTCTCGCCACTGATTGCTTTTGTGATCGGTTATATTGTAATGACGATCCTCAAGTGGATCTTCGCGAAACGCAGTCCGCATACCGTCAACAAAGGCTTCCGGACGATGCAGATTATTACGGCCGCGCTGCAGTCCTTTACCCACGGTACGAATGATGCGCAGAAGGCGATGGGAATTATTACTTTTGCCCTAGTGACCTCAGGTCATCTGGACTCCATGGAAGTGCCACTCTGGGTTAAAATCGCTGCAGCAACTGCGATGGCGCTCGGAACCTCTGTGGGCGGCTGGAAGATTATCAAGACGATGGGCTCGAAGATTTTCAAAATCGAACCGATTAACGGCTTCGCGGCTGATATCTCGGCAGCTTCGGTTATTTTCTCGGCAACATTGCTGCATTTGCCTGTAAGTACGACTCACGCCATTACCTCGGCAATTCTCGGGGTTGGATCGGCTAAGCGCTTCTCTGCTGTAAAATGGGGCGTAGCCGGACGGATCGTCATTACCTGGTTTATTACGATTCCAATCAGCGCAGTGCTGGCGGGACTGATCTTCAAACTCTTTTTCTAAAATAATAGGTAAGAGTTCATATAAGAGTCTGATCGACATTAGTCGATTGGGCTCTTTTTTTTGTAGTTGGGAGGAAGGGGATGAATGCGGTACAATGAGAGCAGAGGCCCGAGGACAGAACGGAGGATTTCATCATATGATACGTACGATGGCGGTAACCCATCAGGGCGAAGTGCTGACAGGGCTGCTGCTTCCAGAGATCCAAATAGCGGATTACGCTTGGATCTGGGTTGATTTTGCAGCGCCTACAGCAGAGGAGACGGCACTTCTGGATAGCTATTTTCACTTTCATCCCCTGGCGATTGAAGATTGCATGCATGTGCTTCAGCGCCCGAAGCTGGACTATTACGAGAATGTACAGTTCTTCGTGCTGCATGCGCTGAATGAACGCACATTGGAAGCGGAAGAGGTTGACCTATTCCTCAGCAAGAACTTTCTGGTCTCCTATCATCATCAGGAGAAGACGGAGATGAATGAAGCGTGGGAGCAGGTGAAGCAGGACATTCATAGCCGTAAAGGCTGGTCGGGCGGACCGATGGCTGCCGCGTATTCAGTGATGGACAAGCTGGTGGACAAATATTTTCCAAGTTTATATAGTATCGAGGATGAGCTGGCGGATCTGGAGAGTATGGGCAGCAAGGAATCCGTGGAGGAGTTAATGAGCCAAGTGTTTGATGTCCGTGGGCGTCTATTGAAGCTGCGCCGGACCATTGTGCCCATGCGTGATCTGATGTACCGGATTGTCAATTCACAGCATGTGCAGAGCAATGGGGAGGAACGGATTTATTTTGGCGATATCTATGACCATCTGTTGAAGCTGACCGATATGATCGAGGTGGATCGTGAAATGACCGCCGATCTCCGGGATAGCTATATCTCGCTGAACTCCAACCGGATGAACTCTATTATGAAAACACTAACGGTCATCACCACCATCTTCATGCCGTTGACGCTGATCGCCGGAATCTATGGGATGAACTTCAAGATCATGCCCGAGCTTAATTGGAACTTCGGCTATTTTGGCGTCTTGCTGCTCATGGTAGTTCTCACTGTTGGGATGATCGCTTGGTTCAAGCGGAGTGGCTGGTTTAAATAGGCTAGGTGGAACAAATATATGAGGCAGCAGCACAAATGTCCTGGGACATTTACGCTGCTGCCTCTTTTTGATAAAGTGTCGAAAATTGACGAGACGAGAAGTGCACAATAGACAGGAGCCGAAGCGGCAGGGCTGCGCAGTGATAGCGCAGAGAATCGTAGAGACTAGAGGCTGTAGAGGCCAGAGACGACAGAGACCAGAGACCAGAGAGACTGCAGACCATAAGACGCAGAAACCGTAGAGACCGCAGAAATCACATAAGACGCAGAAACCGTAGAGATCGTAGAAACTAAGACGCAGAAACCATAGAGACAGTAGAAATTGCAGAGATACAGCAGAGACAGTAAAACCGTAGAGATATCGCAGAGATACTGTAGAGATCCGCCGTGGTCAAAGCTGTTCGGCGAGCTGCCAGATCCGGTCAACGACCTTTAGTATCTGCTATTTACGACGACGTTGGCGGGAGGGTGAGGAAGTGGTGCGTTTGCCGCTGGAACGGGAAGATGATTTGCGTCGTCCGGAGGAAGGCGATCTTTTCTTACGGCGCTTGGGTCTGTACAGAGCGGCATCCTCTTCAGCGGCCAGTGCTCCGGAGGACCCTTTTCCCTTGCCAAAGGACCCCATGACCAGCTTTACCATCGGGGCCATCTGCTGAAAGCTCGACACCATCTTCTGGACCTTGCCCATCGAACTCACGATTCCGTCAATGCCACCCATCCGGTCGACAAAGCCTTTGATCTGCTCCATGTTGGCCAGATTTCCCAAATTCCCCAGATTCCCAAGTCCACCGAGAAGCCCGCCTGCTTTGGTAGTGACCTCCTCGGCTACTGGGGCCAGTGCCGTATCTGCTACTTCCGCTGCACCCAAACTGGGTAACAATTCGCTGTTTCCCAGCTCTGGAGTTTGTACGTAGGGACTGATTCCAGGGTAGGGTGATGTATTCAACGGATTAGCCAGTGAACGGTGGCTCCGGCGGGAATGATTATAGTAATGCTCAGGCATAATATCACATTCCTTCGTTTGAGGTTTGCTATAATGTATGTCATGGGCGAACATAAGGTATAGACAAACGCCCGGGTTTACGGGATAGGAGCGGAAAAGGGCGTATGCCCATATCGGGCTGTGGAAATGAAAAAAGCGTGTCTGCGCTTGATTTTCGACGCTTTTGTAGTACTATAGGGAAGGCGGTTTAACATCAGGGATGAAAAGGAGAGAGGGCGAATTACAAAAAAACATGTACACCTGGGGTGGACAAATGTCCGTCGATTTCGTTCTTTACAGCGTGAAACCGTTAATGCTTGAAAAAAGCGCTCCAGTACAATATAGTTAGAGGCAGAAGTCACAATAGGGGATGATTAATTAATGCAGCTGAAGAAGCTAAACGATAAAAGTGTGGATCAATTATTCGAAGCTATTTTAACATTGAAAAATATGGAAGAGTGCTACATATTCTTTGACGATCTGTGCACGGTGAACGAGATTCAATCGCTGTCGCAACGTCTTGAAGTCGCCCGCATGCTGGGCAAAGGCTCTACCTACAACCAGATTGAAGCAGAGACAGGAGCGAGCACGGCGACCATTTCGCGTGTCAAACGTTGCCTGAACTACGGCAATGATGGATATAAAATGACATTGGAACGTTTGGGACGCTAATTCGTGAGACCGGGCGTACTGATGATCAGTCACGGTTCACGCGACGATGCTTGGGTATCTATCGTGGATGAAGCCGTAAACGGCATATCGCTGCGGGAAGACCTTCCCGTGGCGGTTTCTTTTTTGGAGCTGGTGGAAGGCCGATTAATCCAGGACGGCATTCATGCCTTGGAGGCGGCGGGAGTCACGGATATTCTGGTGGTTCCGCTGTTCGTGTCGTCCGGAAGTACGCATGTCGATGAGATAGCATATGCGCTCGGCGTGAAGGCGGAGCCTGAACTGGAGACGGATTTACAGCCTTTTGCGGTTACCGCTAACGTGCATTATGGTGATCCCATTGATGATGATTCAGATATTGCGGTCATTCTCTGGGATAAGCTGCGTGAGCTGTCGGTTCATCCAGAGCGGGAGACGATTCTGCTTGTGGGGCATGGTAGTAGGTACGACGGCTTTCGCCAGCGCTGGGAGCGGGGGATTGCTTCACTGGCGCAGCGCGTAGGACAGGTTAGTGGCGTTGCTGCGGCTGATTACGCCTTGCTGAATCCCGACAGCGTTCGAAGCAAGGCCGAGTATTGGCAGCAACAAGGTCATGAGGTACTGGTAGCTCCGCTTTTCTTGAGTGAGGGGTACTTTACCAAGCGCGTGATTCCACAGCGGCTTGAGGGCGTAGGCTATCAATACTCTGGACGCACACTGCTCCCACACCCCCTTTTTCCAAAATGGATTGAACGGCAGGTGGAGACCTTGCTCACGTCTGTCTTGTCCAAAGCTGGGCATACTGGGGATTGAGCGCTGAGCACGATGTACGATGGGAAATGATGAATATCCGGAATTAGAGATTGGTTGTTTGACTATGTGGTGAAAAGCAGCCTGGCTGCATACACATATTTAGATAGGTTATTTTGGATTAATAATTGCTATAAGATATGATTTCAGTGAGCTAACCTGTCGTTTTAAGATGTGCAGGGGTCTCACTTTTTGCTTTGATCTTAGAAGTCATATGATCGAAGGTTGCCTGGAGTTTTGTATGGGGAGAGGACTTCCCTTGTGGTGACGTAAGGTATGGAGTAAGATTCGTAAGAGCGCTAACGGCCTGTTTCTTTACCCTGAATGCTGCACCTGTGCCGCTGCTGAACGCTGGAATATGGTTGCTGTATGGTCTGGTAACACCTTCAGTTTCATTTAGATCTTATGGAGGTTAAGGTTATATTGCTGCGACTTCTGGGCGTTGTAAAATCCCATTCCTACGGGTCCCAGACATTGATTGTAGGGTATTGAATTGGGTATAATCAGTAAGGCTATTTAATTATACAAACAGGTGGCGTTTCGGTAATGAAAACTGCGAGATTAATATATAATCCCACTTCTGGACGGGAAGAAATGAAGAAGCGGCTCGCCGATATCCTCCACCGGCTTGATTTAGGAGGTATTGAGGCTTCTTGCCATGCGACGACAGGTGAGGGTGATGCTACGGCGGCAGCAGCGGATGCGGTTGCGCGCGGTTATGATCTGATCATCGCAGCAGGCGGGGACGGCACGCTCAATGAAGTGATCAACGGGATGGCGGAAAAGCCAAACCTTCCTCCACTTGGCGTTTTGCCGCTGGGAACAACCAATGATTTTGCCCGCGCGATGGGCATTCCGAAGAACTGGGAAGATTCAGTGGATCTGATCATCCGTCAAGAGTCACGACTAATTGATCTAGGCAAAGCCAATGATCGTTATTTCATTAATATTGCCGGCGGCGGCAGACTGACCGAGCTGACATATGAAGTACCCAGCAGGCTGAAGACGATGATGGGCCAGCTTGCTTACTATTTAAAAGGTATTGAGAAGATGGCCAGCCTGTCTCCACAGGAGCTGATCATCCGCGCCAACGGTCAAGAGCTCATCCATGACGAGTTCATGCTGTTCCTGATCGCCAATACAAATTCGGTAGGCGGCTTCGAGAAGCTCGCCCCGGATGCCCGAATCGACGACGGTCTGTTCGACGTTATTGCAGTTAAAAAGTGTAACCTGGCTGAGTTCATCCGCTTGGTCAGCCTCACCATTCGTGGCGAGCATCTGCAAGATAAGCGGGTCGTCTACTTCCGCACAGATGCTATGGAGGTTACCTCTCCGGGCCATGTCCAGCTCAATCTGGACGGCGAACTGGGTGGTTCGCTGCCAGGGCATTTCCGTATATTGCCGCAGCATCTGCGGATTTTTGCGCAGAATAGCTGAGGTGGATGAGTGGAAGTGTGTTAATGGATAAATAGTATGGTGACTAAACAAAAGACGATAATGATCAAATGTTTGGTCGAACCAAACTAACATCTGAACATCTGCGTGCTTCACACGTGTAGAGTAGGTGAATAACGGGATTTATTCCCGTTAAAACTCTGCAAATAGCTGTTTTCTGAGAAATAACTGGAATAACTCCAGTTATTTCTGTACACATACCCGATTCCACAAGTTATACTCAATAATAACTGGAGCTTTTCCTGTTGTTATCTTCTCATATAAAGTTTAACGGAGCATTAACTGGAGGAATTCCAGTTAAAATTAATTTTACATGGCTGCGTTTAACCCCATCATAGGGGCCAATGCTCTAATCCATTTTTTATAACAGATATTTAGCATCATTAATAATGAAGAACATGAAAGAAGTGAATGTGAACTAATGAGTAGACACCGCAGCGGCCGTAATACAAGCCGCCGGGACGGCACGGCCCAAGTGGCCGGACTGCCTGTGAACAAGAATGACGAGGTTATGCTCGATATCATCGGCATGACCCATGAAGGTGAAGGGGTAGGCCGCGTAGAGGGCTTTACCCTTTTTGTGCAGGGCGCTTTGCCCGGGGAGAAAATTCGGGCAAAGGTGCTCAAAACCAAGAAGCAGTATGGCTACGCCAAGCTGCTGAAGATTGAACAAGCGAGCGGCGATCGCATCGCCCCGCCGTGCGAGATCTATGACATGTGCGGCGGCTGCCAGCTGCAGCACATGGATTATGCAGCCCAGTTGGCATGGAAGCGCCAACTGGTGGTGGACAACCTGGAGCGGATTGGCAAGCTGCGGGTGGCTGGCGGACGGAGCGCAGCCGGGAGCAGCGTAGATAGCGGAGCTGGCGAGGTGCCTAATGTAAGCAATGGTAATGACTCTGCGGATGGAACTGCTGCACTTCATACCAGCGGTATTATCGTTCGTCCTACTTTGGGAATGGACGAGCCTTGGCGCTACCGCAACAAAGCCCAGGTCCCGGTTGGCGACTCTGAGGGCGGCCTAGTTGGCGGCTTTTACGCACGCGGCAGTCACCGGATTATCGACATGGAGACTTGTCTGATTCAGCATGAAGAGAATGACAATGTCGTCCGCCAGGTCAAAGAAATCGGTCGGCGACTCGGGATTACAGCCTATGATGAAGAGACTGGCAAAGGTCTGCTTCGTCATGTGGTCGTAAGAGTAGCCTTCGTTACTGGCGAAATGATGGTCGTTCTGGTTACTAACGGCGATCGCATTCCGCGCAAGGACGAATGGATTGCAGAAATTCGCCGCGAGCTGCCAGCAGTTACGAGCATCTGCCAGAACGTAAATACCCGGCAGACTAATGTGATTTTCGGAGACGTAACCCGCACCCTATGGGGCAGTGACGTCATTTATGATTATATCGGGGATGTGAAGTTCGCCATCTCCGCGCGTTCTTTTTACCAAGTGAATCCGGCACAGACCGAGGTATTATACGGCAAAACTGTCGAATACGCCGGACTTACCGGCAATGAGACTGTCATCGACGCCTATTGCGGCATCGGCACCATCTCCCTGTTCCTGGCGCAGCATGCCAAGCAGGTCTACGGTGTAGAGATTGTTCCCGAAGCCATCGAGGATGCGCGGGCTAACGCTCGCCTGAACGACATGAACAATGTAGTGTTCGAGGTAGGTGCATCGGAGGATGTCATTCCGAACTGGAAAGAGCAGGGCATCACCCCCGACGTCATCGTCGTCGATCCGCCGCGTAAAGGCTGCGACGCTCGGCTGCTGGAAACTATCCTTGCGATGAAGCCAGAGAAAGTGGTTTATGTTTCGTGTAACCCTTCCACTTTGGCACGTGATCTCCGCGTGTTGGAGGATGGCGGGTATCGTACGGTGGAAGTGCAGCCGGTGGATATGTTCCCGCATACGGTGCATGTGGAGTGTGTGGCGGTATTGGTGAAGAGTGAAACAGTGGAATAAAACCTTTTATTTACTTGAGTTTTTCAATATGGTACAGATTGAAAAGATTGATGGAACAGATAGCGGAGATCAGACTTGATGTAAAACTGATGTGAAATTCCACCCGATTTCAGCCTATATGAAAAGAAGACACCGGGGAATTGAAGTGCCCCCTGTCAAGTAGACAAATACAAAGTAATGTTAAGCAGCCTGAGTTCCGTATTTATAGGGACTCAGGCTGCTTAGTTTCGTTTGGAAACGTGTATGGTTGTAAAAGCGGATGTATAGATAATAAAAGTATTGAATTGAGATCCAAAGTAGAAAAGTACGAATAGCTTGTCCTATTTTATTCTTTGCCCCCCATCCCTAAGCATAAAGAATAAGCCCGCTGGATGGCAGAGTCTTTGCCGTCCAGCGGGCTATTAGTGTTAAGAACTTAGTGACCGGGTCATTGACCTCTTATTCCTTCGTTGCACCTGTCCAAGGAGGGGCCGGTCTTACTAACAGGGAGGATAGTGAAGATTAATTAAGGGGAACCGTACCATAAGTGACGGCGAAAAGTTGAGTTGAAGGTTGAAGCTTTAATGCTAAATCTATCAGGAATAGTTCTCCATCATTTGATATAAATAATTTCGAAAGTCTTCAACATAGGTTTTGGGCTCTACAACTTTTAGATGAGTGCCGAAGCTTGCTAAAAGTTGAAATCCCATACGATTTTGTGGGACATAAATGGTTGCTAATAAAAATCCAGAACTATGGTCTTCAATACTTCTTCGACCATACCTTTCGATGATTTGATCTTTTATGCTAGGCGATATCCATGCCTTAATCGTGACGAATTGCGGTAGATAACTTGCTTCGTGTCCTTGCTCTGACCAATCGTCTCTAAGATGAAACGGGCGTTCATCCATAGTAATATGATCGATCCGAGATAACTTGAAAGTTCGATATCCCTGTCGATGTAAACAGAATCCTTTCAAGTACCAACTCGATTCGCTAAAATGCAGCTCATAGGGCTCGACCATTCTATTCGTTACAGCCCCGTCCTTATCTGTATAATCAAACGAAACCAGCCTTTTCTTTAAAATGGATGTTTGACATGTCTTTAAGGTTTCAAGAATCTCGGACCGACCTTCCCATTCATAAAACGACAGTTGAATGGAACGATTTAGAGACAATGGACTAACCATTGCCTCTATTTTTTTTATCGTTCTTTCAACTTCTTCAGTACGGAGGATTTGTTCCAATCCGCCGAGCGCAGTTAATATATTCTGTAAATCGGAGCTGCTTAAAAGGCGTTTATCAACCTTGTATTCATCCATTATGCCGTAGCCCCCTTTGACCCCATTGACAGAGTAGATCGGGATGTTCGATAAGCTCAATGTTTCCATATCGCGAAGGATCGTTCTTTTGGAGACATTGAATAGTTGTGAGAATTCCGTTGTAGAAACAACCTCTTTTTTCAGCAATATCATGATAATCGAAATGAGTCTCTCCACTTTGTCCATAATTGCCCTCTGTTTTTCTACATGATTTCAAAAAGGTGACACTTAGATGTCACCTTTTGTTCATTATACTACATGTATCACAAGAAGGAGGAATTGCAATGTTTAATCCAACCGATTTTCCCAAGCCCACCCTTATTTCAGTCAACGGTGTGGAACTCGAAGTCTTTGAAGCAGGCCGACAAAATTTAGGAAAACCTATTGTACTCTGTCATGGCTGGCCAGAGCATGCCTTTTCTTGGCGCCATCAGATGGACGCACTTGCCGCAGCGGGCTACCATGTCATCGTCCCCAACCAGCGGGGTTACGGCAACTCATCCCGTCCGACCGAAGTAACAGACTATGACATTGAACACTTGTCGGGTGATCTCATCGCGCTTCTCGATCACTATGGATACGAGGACGCTACCTTTGTCGGTCATGACTGGGGTGCATTCGTCGTTTGGGGACTGACCTTGTTGCATCCAAACCGCGTCAATAAAGTGATAAATCTGAGCTTGCCTTACCAAGAGCGCGGAGAAAAACCCTGGATCGAGTTCATGGAAGAAATACTTGGCGGCGATTTCTATTTCGTCCACTTCAATCGACAGCCAGGCGTCGCGGACGCCGTATTCGAAGACAATACATACAGGTTCCTTCGCAACCTGTACCGGAAGAACGAGCCTCTCAGAGCACCTGAGCCAGGTATGGCGTTGATCAATCTCGCCAGGGCAGAAACACCGCTCGGTGAGCCCGTAATGAGCGAAAGCGAGCTGGCCGTTTACGTCTCCGCTTTTGAAACATCAGGGTTCACGGGCAGCATAAATTGGTACAGGAACCTTGACCGTAACTGGCGCTTATTGGCGAAAGTGAACCCAATCATCCAGCAGCCGACCCTCATGATCTACGGCGACCGGGATGTGGTTGCGAAGTCTGAAAACCTGACAAAGTTCGTGCCCAATGTGGAAGTGGTCAATCTGAATTGCGGTCATTGGATCCAGGAAGAAAAGCCGGAAGAAACAAACCAAGCGATTTTAAAATGGCTGGAACAATGGGAGATGTAGTTTTTTTCAACAACCAAGAAGAGTTTAACGATTGGTTAGAAGAACATCATGCTGAAGCTAGTGAAATTTGGGTAGGCTATTTTGGGATAAGTACAGGGCGTGCAAGCCTTACTTGGTCTGCATCAGTAGATGCCGCTCTTTGTTTTGGGTGGATTGACGGTATACGAAAAACCATTGATAAACAAAGCTATAAGATTCGCTTTACTCCGCGCAAAGTAAATAGTGTATGGAGTGCTGTGAACGTAAAGAAGGTAAAAGCACTAATACAGCTTGGAAAGATGAGACCAGAAGGAATGCACGTCTTTAACAACAGAACCGATGCACAAGGCTATTCCTCTGAACAAAGAAACGTGGAACTTGCCAAAGAATATGAAGAACAAATCAAGGCAAATCAATCAGCCTGGCTATTCTTCACTAATTTATCACCATCCTATAAAAGAGATTCTATCTGGTGGGTAATGAGCGCCAAGAAAGAAGAAACACGATTAAGAAGGCTTGGAATATTGATCGCTTCATCTGAAGAAGGGTTAAAATTTCAACATTTCAAGAAAATATTGAAGAATAAGGAAATATAAATAACAAAAGAATCGTTAAAAGGATTTTTGGTACTGCATAAATCAAATCGCTAAATGAAGAAGGGATGAAACAGTTCATCCAAAATCGCAACCCCCTTCATTTTTATGGTACAGCCGACCCTCATGATCTATGGTGACCGGGATACGGTCCAGAGGTCTGAAAACCTGACAAAGTTCGTGCCTAATGCAGAAGTGGTCAATCTGGATTGCGGTCATTGGATCCAGCAAGAAAAGCCGGAAGAAACAAACCAAGTGATTTTGAGATGGCTGGAAGAGCAGAATGATGCTGAATAGAGTCGCTTAGCAAGCAAAACTTAGAAAAACAATAAGGACACCCAAACAGGCAATGTTATTAAGTTAGGCTCAAAGGTAAGAACGGGAATAAAAATGGAATTCAAAACGGCATGGGAAAGCTCCGTGCCGTTTGTTTTTTACTTCACGCAAGGAAAAGGCGTATAACTAACAAAGCAGAAATACTGCAATAATTGAACAGGCGGAGAGAAAAGCATCGCTCTATGTTCTGTTCCAATCCAGTAAGATGCTCTTGGTACTGAAGAATGAGGGTAATAAGGACTTTCAAATTGATTAAGTGGCTTGCATACATGGTTTGCTGAAATAGGTTTTGTTTTGCCGCATCTAGCGGCCGTTGCACCCGTTGGTTAATCCAGTCCTCTGAACGCCCCCGTTTTGAAGAAAGCAGTTCTTTCATCTTAGATTTGAGTGTGTCTTCATCCGTCTGCAATACTGAATAGGAGGTTGCAAATTCACTTAAAAACCGTAATGAAATACCGGAATACATAGCTCCAAAGACACCTTTGTATGCAGGGGAAACCTGATCTAAAACAGCTTGGAATTGTAGTTTAGTCTGTACACACATCTTTGAAAGAGATTCATATTGTCTTGTAAGATAGCGCAGATTGAGAAGTTGCACACCTCTTTTTTTATAAGGTTCAAATTCTTCTTTGTAGTACAGCTCTCCCAATAGGTAAGCGTCAGCAGCATCCGTCTTTACTTTACGAAGTTGAGACTTCCTAAGCCGATGGCTTTCCGCGCTCTAGAAAGGCTTGTCCATGGCTTTCTTCTTTAGAAATATCTAGACCGATAACTGGATTCATTTCATCTCCCCATCTAAGTGTAGATTCACCGGCATCCCCTAAGGTTGATCTTCTTGTCGCTTCATAGCATCGCTTGTTATACGGGATCTTACGTCCCAACCAGCCTCAATCATGGTCATGACAAGTAGGGGTGAACATTATAGCTCTCGGGATCAAGTCCCACGGGCAGGTACGTTCGACCAGGCTACTTTAATCCTCTATGCAAATGAAAAAGGATCAACCAGAAAGAACTGGTTGATCTCATAATACGAACGGGCAGGAGAGTTGAAGATCAAACGCGGTGAACCGTATCATAAGTAGGGCGAATTTTTGGCTGAGTATGCTTGGTTAAGCACTAAAATTAGGTTCATTGAGAGAAGTATTTCCAATTATTCTGCTGTTCAAAAATTAGTACCATGTGCTAAAATAGTGGTGTGTGTTTAGTTGTTTGAAATGTAAAAAATGTATTTATTTGAGGAGTTGAGGGACGATGAAGACTCGGGATATTGATATACGCGCCTCTCTTCATTCGGTTCTTCGAGAAGAGCACAAAAATGAGCCCGATACTTTGATTCTTGATGAACTTGGCTTATGCCAAGGTGATGCAAGGATCGATGTCGCTGTTGTAAATGGAGCAATCAATGGTTATGAAATCAAAAGTGAGAGCGACACTTTGGAACGATTACCCAGACAAACCGATGCATATAATAGAGTTTTTGATACAGTTACTATTTTGACTGCTTCTCGTTTTATCGAAGGAATTGAGGATATTATTCCTAAATGGTGGGGGATAATCAAGGCGGAAATGGATGCTGATGGAATAGTCTACTTCTTACCATACCGAACGCCTCATCAAAATCCAAGTATTGATCCCATTGCGCTTGCACAGTTGCTTTGGAGAGAAGAAGCACTTTCTGTGTTAAAAGAAAGAGGCTTGCAAAAGGGGTTACTTAGCAAGCCTCGACAAGTATTATGGGGTGCACTTGCGGAGCAACTCGAGCTTAGGGATCTTCAAGACGAGGTGCGGAAGAGACTTAAGGCAAGGTCACGGTGGAGAGTTCATTAGCGATGTACATTAAATGGTGATTGGTCCCGGCTTTGCGCCAGCTTGTGGCGTTCCCGGGGCCATCATTATTTTGGGCTACATCGTCTATATACAGATCACCTGCTGAAAAATTGCGACCCGAATACTCAGGATGACTTACAACTTGGCTGGCAAGCTGATGATACTGAGCGCTTCCGTATCTTCTAGTAATCTGACCTTTGAATATAATGAATTTATCATCAGCAGTGTATCGGATATTCGCACTCATGTTAATGAAGCGGGGGTCACCCTCAAATGGCTCAGGGTTGGAGATACCGTAATCCCCGAAAATTGGATCGCGGTTTACGGTGCCTGCTCGCAAAATCCTCTTCCATATTATCCATTCTGCACGGTCAATTTGATCGACAGAGTTTGCGCTCACATCGGATAAGTTCTTAGGGAATCCTGTTCCGCACAAAATGACATTCCTCCATGCATGCAAATATGGGAGATTGTCAATTAATCCGGTAAGGAATAGTGTGGTTCTCGTTAAAAGTGCAGGCTCAACATAGCCGTAGTCGACAACGAGATCAATTTGCTCTGGGCTCATTTGTAAAGCTCCCAGAAGCGAATCAATGGTTGGTTGAAGAGAATCAAAATCTCTTTCGGTTATTCTGATTGCGGCACCTAAGTGATCTATTTGGTTCGAAGCCACTACCTCTGCATTATAATCCGCATCACGTTCGGAGCTTGTAACAGGGACGAGAGGATTATGACGCGCTCGTGCTTCTTGTAAAATATACGCCAGAGGATGTAAACCGGACGTCATTCTCTCAGATGGATGAAGGTATAGAAGGTCGATGAAGGCTTTGTGAGGCCAAGAGCGTACCAGAGTTTCTCCGAAATTGACGAGGTGCTCGTCCACCGTTTTCTTTGGCATCTCATTTTCAAAGTCCCAGTCGATGGGAGCGATCTCAATAAGAGGTGTAATTCTTTCTTTCGAGGTGGGAGTGAGGACTTCTAGAGCCCTCTGCTCTCCTTGTTTCCATTTTACAACGGGTACATAATGTCTTCTTTCAAACGTCATGAACATTTCCCCTCCTAGTCATAGGTAATTAGTACCCATCGGTTGGGTGAAGGTCTCAGTTCTTCCAGTCTATATAATATTACATCAAAAGTCCTGGTTTGGCGATTTTTATCGTTTTTTGAGGGATAAAGGAAAAGCCCTTTCCGCCATATTGTCTGCGGAAGGGGCTACGCTTAAAAAATGCTTTTTGGTCTCTGAATTGAAGCTGAGTTCTACATCCTTGACCTTGGCTTGCCATCCAGGTTCATCTTCTTGACGATCAAGTGCAAGAACGTTTTACGTTGCTCGAATGGGGACTTGTGGAGCAGATCGTCGAACGCTCCATTAGGGAATGTACAAGCTCGTAGGGTCCAGGTTCAGCTTCGTCATCTCGCAGTTCCAGCTCTATTATGAGGTTTACGGAGTCCAACTATTCATCGGATAATCGCAATTAATTCGAGGATTTCTTGGAAATAAGTTATCCTACATTTCGATTTTTTTTGGACAAGAAAGATGAAAAGAAGTAATATATAGGTAAATAGTTCTATTTATTAGAAATGACAATAAGGAGTGGATGAGTTTTATCTTTTAAATGATAGGACCAACATTATGGATGAGTTTAATAATCCAAAGAAATGGGGAATTAATTTTGATTCGTTTTCTAGTTGTGAAACCAAAGCAAGCAATAGAAGATTCCTACATAACTAATTTAATAGATATCTTAAATGAACCTACCAATTCTATTGAATGTGTAATATATGATAATAAAGAAGCTGATTGGAAAGTGAAAATAGAAGGTGCCAATAATAGTGGTACTTTCTTCGCAAATTTCTCTTTAAACACATATGATGGGATTGCGCAGCTTATAGTTTTTATAGAACCTCAACGAGTTGAGTCCAATTTTAACAATGAATTACATCGTATTAAGGTATTAATAAAGGATACTTTGCTAAAACAATGGGAAAAATGTGTTTGGTTGTTTGATGAACAATCTATTTATTTTGCTGAAATACTTTATGGAAGAATGTATCGAGTAGAAAATCTTTTACGAAGTGTTATAAGTAACATAATGGTCACGCATATTGGTATTGAATGGTGGGAAAAGTTGGCTCCCCTCCAACTTAAAGAAACATATCAAAAGAGAGTCCGTGGCTATAAAACTCTGACTAAAGACTTTAAAAATGTAGATGATTATCTGTTGGCAATTGATACAGATCATCTAAAAAATATAATGACACATACCACAAAAGAGTGGACTCCTTCCTATGACTCCGAGATTGAATCATTACTTGAAAGAGATAATCAAGCAGATTATGGGAGAATAATGGGTTTGCTGAAAAAGCAATTGAAAAACAAACAAAATCTTTGGGATACTCTTTTTAGAAATTATTTTAAAGGAAATCCTGATTTTGAAGAAAGTATTTCTGATACTATTGATTTTCTTGAAGCATGGGATGAATACTGTAAGTATAGAAATCATATCGCTCACAATAAGCTTTTGGATTTTCATGCATTTGAATTAATTGAAAACAATGTAAGTTTAGTTGAAAGTCTCATCATAGAAGCGGATAAGCGTTTCCAATCTTCGAAGGTTTCCGACGAGCAGATGCGTGAGGCTCACGAACTAGTAATGGAATTTGAACTTGAGCAAAGGATGTATGATGCAGCAGGAGTCAAGGTTTATTCTGAAGATCGAATTCAGCAGATAATGCAAAACTTATTCCTTCAATTCGCTTTGAATATAGAAGAAGAAATAAACAGATTGGATCTTGAAGCAACTGTAGAGGTTGAACCTATTTTTATTCCTGAAAAATTCAGCTCCATTCTAGAAATTGAGAGTAAAATTGATGAAACAAAAATAATAGTCCAAGTGAAGACTGAAAAGTTATCAGAAGATGCGGGAGAAACTAGTGTCTTTTTAGTTCAACTGGTTAATTCTGAAGGCGAGATTATTGAAGATTGTAAGGTTGAATGGAGAAATGGAAATGCTGAATGGAGCGCAGAGGATGGTTTTTATAAACCAACAGTAAAAGAATATTTAGATGATGCAGAGCTTAATCTATTGAAAGACAATATACTCAAAAATTTAGATGAATATTTTACTAATTATATCGACGAACTCGATTCTGGAAAATATGCAAGCGTAAAAGACGGTGACAAATATCCAATTTGTAATGATGCATGTGAAAATTGTGGGGAATTAACTGTAAGTATTGATGACAGCATATTATCATATGGTAAATGTGCAACCTGTGGTTATGAGAATGATATATCAACATGTATGAGATGTGATGAGGAATTCATTGGTACTTCTGATTTATGCGAATCATGTCAAGACTATATTGATGCTGAATGAGTTTAATTTGAAAGAGCCTTGAATAAAGGCTCTTTTTTGTGAGACAAAAGATTATCTGCTTATGATAAGAATGGGCGATTTTTGTTCGTTTTAATTCAAGAGATTTCGCCCTATTTATGATACGGTGACCTTAAACAAGGCAAGCCTGAAGAGATACTATGAATTGTTAGCGGTACCATACTGATCGGATTGATTTCGGGACTCTTAGAGCCCTACTAAAGTGAGGAAAAATAAGAGAATCCTTGGAGTAAGGAAAGAAATTAAGGGTTTCGAGCAAAAATGGACAATTTTACCGGTATATGCTGATTTACTCCTGTTTCTTTACGTTGAATAAATTTTCTGGAACGTCTATAATAAATTATAATTTCAAATGCGCATTATGCAATAGCATGCACCAGAACATCGCGAACTTCGAAAACGCGAGGATATGTTCTGTAAGTTTGTTTCGTACAAACTTTGATGGCCGGTTACTCAACCACAAGGAAGAGGCATGGTCTATTCAGACTATGTCTCTTTTATTGTTTCAAGAGCTAGACAAGCCGTTGTGATTTGTGGTTTGAAAAATCCAGATTGCAGGAGGAAAGAAATTGGGCAATTCAAAATCCACAAAATCGAAGACTAGGGGGCAGAGGGAGTTTCAACTCACGAATATCGCTTCGACGATCGCAGTATCAGGCCCCTCGGGTTCTGGTAAGTCGTATCTGTTATCGTTAGTTCTCCCTGAGACCAGCAATAACCTGTTGGTCTGGAACGTGTGGTTGAAAAAAGCCGCATTGATTGAAACGAAGTGTTTTATATGAGCAAATGGACTGTTAATGTATTACTCTTGATTTTTGCACTTGGAGTGCTACTTTTAGCCTGGCATTATGGAGTTATTACCATAAATGTTTTTGTAACTAAAGTGCAACTCTGGGCGGCTCTGGAATGGTTCCTAGGCATTTTAGCTTCTGGTCTCCTATGTTACTACATAGGTACAAGGAAAGGTGGTCCTAAACCAAATGGGTGAGGATCCTCTTCCCCTGTTTTAGGGTTTCTATCAAAAACCATTAGTAGAACAAGAGTTAGCAAATACCGGTCTATGTAACTTGTAACTCTCCCGGCTAGAAGGGGATGTTGTTGTTCACCGCAGGCGAATTGTAAAAGAAATTATTTCGTAGGAGGAAGTTCCATAAATGGATAATATTAATTCGAAGGACAAGATGAAACAGAAACGCTCTCGGTTTCGTATGCAAGAAAATGCTCCGACAATCACAGTATCAGGCCCCTCGGGGTCTGGTAAGTCGTATCTGTTAACGGTAGTTCTCCCTGAGACCAGCAATAAACTTTTGGCCCGAAACGTGGGGATGAAACAAACCACCTTGATTAATACAAAATTGATGCTCGATGGTACAATGAACAAGGATGAAGCAGTCATTCGCGTTAAAATAAGGCCTTTTGACACCATGTTAATCAAACCAATTATACACGAGATGATACTGGACGTCATATTTGAGAACAGGGATGAGCTAGAGGAACTGGAATTAGACGAGGATGTGGTGTACAACGTGCTCAATCCTCGAAATCGGGCCTATCACTTTGCTGAATTTGTCCAAACACATAGTGGTGAACAAGGGTGTCCAGATCAGGAAATTCTCCGGAAATTGCTACAGCGTTTCTTTGACGGCTTGATTCCAGAAATAAAAGAGGCAGTTAAGGAGAAAGAGAAGGAGACCAAAACCGTCTATCCTAAGCCTAAGAAGAAGGAAATTTACGAAATGGTCATTCAAGAGCGCTTGGGAGAAGGTGAAGTTCAAAGTCTGGAGAATGAAGTCTATACCTGGTTCATGCAACTCTACAGTTTTGTTAAAGGTGAGATACTAAAAACGTGCGAATTTCTTGATTCAGAGCAGGTGTACGCGGTTGTTGAGGACCGTGTAGAAAGCGACTCGATCAAGAATCTTATTCAGGACACCTACGATGTGGATAGCCCATACTCGCTTGTTATTGAGGAACTGTCTTACTGCGTGCAGCCATCCACACCCTTTGTGGTGGCTTTTGAGGAAGCCTATCGTGAGGAGGCAAAGCTTGGGAAGGTACTTAGACTCAATATTCTCGATACGCCTGGTTTAACTCAAACGGGAGAGACGAAGGAAGAAATGCAGGAAGTTCTGCAACAGGTAATGGGGCATCAATCTGACGCATACCTATTCCTTTGCAGTACGGATGAACGCCCGGTGGTATATGAAAACATGAAGGAACTTCTTATTAAGAGAAGGGAGAAATTTCAGGAATTACCGATTAAACTTCTTCGGACCAAGGTGGATTTGAACCTGTATGAATTGATGAAGCAGGATCACCTTATGGATGTAGGCCGTCCTGAGTTTACGGATACTGAGGCACTCTTTTATGCCGAAAAAGCTTACGAAAAATTCACACAAGCTATCGAAGCAGAAAACGTCGAATTGAGCGAAAGTTTGGGTGTCTATAATCCGCTTGATTTCATTTCATTAGACTTTACGCGCCTGCGCAGCTTGGCCTGGTCTTTCTTCGAAAATAAACCGACAATAGAAAAGGAAAAACTGTTCCATATTTTATTCGACCTTTCCCGTAAAGTACATGATGCTCATATGCCGTCATATGCAGGACGCCGCTACCTGCAAGTGAAAGAATTGGATGAACCAGCACTTTTGGTTAAGATGAATAAGGAAATGGAACAACTACTGGAAGACTTTGCTGCACACATGAAATTGATGAACTCACGCGAGTATCAAGGGAACTACTACCAATTTGAGTCGAAAAAGAAACTGTATCATGGTCGTTCAGTATATACCGGCCTGAGGAAGGCTCGGATCGGAGAAGGGCATGAGACACGTGCAACGGTGTACGAAAACTTTAACATCCATGTCCGAAGCATGATCCAAAAGTGGACGACAGCATTTATCCAGAACCGTTCAGTTGTATTTGATGTCTCATTTGAGAATATTAGGGATTCCGAAACCAAAAGATTAGCGGAGATTGAGGCACCGCAAGTTTTGAGGGACATCTTCCGGCAACAATTGTCTCAAATTCTTTACCGCATTGGTAAAGCGTTGAGTTACGACGGGATGAAGATAGAAATTGAGGATATCTACGCCAAACACGCACCAGACCAGGCCTTCCGAAATAATATGCGCCTTTTTTACGCCAAATTCAGTGACGAAATGTATTGGAAGGAGGGACTCTCACGATTCTTACAGCAGGAACTGAATCAATTGCTTAGTAGGATGTACTTTTACGAATAGGCAAAAAATATGCTGAATATGAGACCTTTGATTGGATATTGCCATGACATATTCCATTCTCAGTTTGTCATTTTATAATTGTGGAAGAGAACTCTTGTATAATGCTTTAAAACTTAGTAGAGAGTATAATATTAACTCGTGGATTTCAGGTTTAGTTATTTTCTTTGGTTTAATTATTGGATTAACAAATTTATATTTCTTAGTGTACTGCTTTATTTTATTTGCTACCGTAACAGGGCGAGGGGGTGCTGATTGGTCCACTTCCCCAAATATCATGAGCATCACGCGGCGTCGAATTGTGGATTTATACAGCCACGACTCACCGTGTCGAACCCTTATCCCAAACCATCAAAGGCACCCAATCGGGTGCCTTTAGATTTCGCTCTATAACTGATACGGTGAACCTTATCATAAGTAGAGCGAAATTTTTGTTGTAATGACAAGACGAGAATATTATTTCAAAACGAATTGGTTCCTATTTTCGTTATAATCTCTTTCAAGAACTTTATATAGATCTTTATATAGATCTTTAGGGTCTTGAACACAACGTTTTGTACTTTTGTTTTTTTCTCAAACTGTGACTTAACTATAGGTTACAAGCAAGTCAATGTCTTTGGATATAGATATGGAAACGGGCATTATCTTAAGCATGTCCGCAAGGGTATGCCTACTGATAATGCCCGGATTGAAGTGCTTATTTTCTATGCTAAAGTTTGAAAACATGCCTTTGAACGTCACTGTTTACTATTATCTCAATCGGATGATCTTGTCTTACATATGGGGAGGAGATCCCTAAATTTAACTGCTTTTAGTTGGTGATAAGATTAGTTTGTAGGCTACAAAAGTTATGATAGCATACACGATACCATAAAGAACCCAAGCATCTAAATTTACTTTGAGCGTCCTTAAATTATTAGCGATAAATAGGAGCGGGAGAAGGGCAGCAATAATTAAACCTATATAAATTTTCCCCTCGAATCTAGTAAATAACAGACCAATTAGAAAAGCGATAATGGGGCAAACAACAAACAGTCCAATAAGCGGGTTAAGGTTAGGAAACAACAAATAAAGCATTTGAACACCCCACAAAGAATAATTTAATTAATTGTAAAAAATCGAATCATTTCTTTACTTGATTTATACTTTAATGGTATTATTTTATCTTCATTTCCGTTTCCTAGATCATATTTTCTAATCTCTCTTACTCGGTCAATAGGAGCATTTTTTACATAATCATATAAAACAAAAACGGTGTTACCCACATACTGAACTCCCGAGACGATTCCGCGTTCATCCTGTTTTTTTCTCAGAAATGCCTCATGTTGTTTTAGTTTAAGTGTCGTTGGTTCCTCATCGAGATTATTGAAAATAACAACATCTGAATCATCAGAGAAAATATAGATGCAATCGTTATAAATTTGACTGTCATAAAGCGAAAAAGGATTTTTAGATATTGTTATTTCTTTTTCCATTATACCACTTTCTGGATTGATTATTTGCATTATGGGGTGAAATTGTAGGTCGGAAGTGTTTCCATCAAGTAATACAACCAGTTTATCTTTTAATATTTGGAGGGAAGATATGTTTTGTCCTACGGTGCATGTGGAGTCGGTGGCGTTGTTGGTACGGAAGTAGTGTGAACATCTCAAAAAGTTGACCTAAGAATTTTAAAGTCGTGTTAAAGCTTATAAAGTCGTATCAAAAAGCCGAGCGAAACTCAGGTATCCACTCCTGTTTTCACTCCAAAGCGCTTTCTCTAACTCCATTCATTTCCCTTGTTATTCCCCTGCTATTTCAACTCGACTTTATTTGCCCGCATTGAAACAGGGGAGTGGGGTGAGAGGTGTCCAAGCCAAGTGGGACAAGGCTTTGCGGCAATTTGATGGGAGGGCGGCGTGAGAGACTATTTGGAAATTGCACAATAGTAATTTAAAGCACATTTACCTGCAGAACCCAAGCTTTATCAGCTTGGGTTCTTAATATTTGTATCCTTGGTAGTAGTAAGGAAGAGAATTGAACTAAGTGTTGGAGCAGCTATGCTACTAAAGAATCATATCCGATAAAAGCATTTAAAAAACGACATCGATAACCGATACAAGTAAGAACAAAGCACTTTCGAAAAGTGTTCTGTTCTTTACTATGATCATAGAAGGGAGAGACCTCAAATGAATAAAATAAAAGTGAAGCTAGCCATATTTCTGATTATTCTGCTAGGTTCGACCTCATTTCAATCTATCCAAGCAGCTCCTACAGTTGTTGAAAAGTTTGAGGTCGTAGATCATTGGTTTCCCAATGTGCGAATGTACCCTATCATTGTTTTAGCAGAATATAATAACGGAGTTTATGAACGAAGGCCGAACAGAGCAGGTCTACCTGATGGTATTTTAGCTTATTGCTTTGACAGGTCGAGACAATATCCACTTACGAAAGATCTTTTCGGTTATCGTGACGGTGAAGAGTTCTTTTCACCACTTAAAGAAATTAACAACTACTCCATTAAAGGAAAGGTGATTAATGGGGATATGTTAAGAGCGATCCTGCTCAATGGTTTTCCAATGAAGAGTGTTGCAGATTTACAAGCGGCCACTGGTATTACAGGTTTGGATGAAGACATGGCACTTTGGGCTACCCAATATGCTATTTGGCATTACACTAATGGAGCGAGTTTGAATGACTGGCGTGGGCAGCATTATCCGCCAACACCAGCGGGAGAGGATTTGTTTAATTACTACATCAGTTTAGCGCCTATAGGGCCAACGTATACAGAAGCCGATGTGGATGTATATGATCAGCAATTATCATTTGATGCGAATGATAACCTTGTTGTATCAGTATCCTATAAAGCAACAGAAAAGAACTATGATGGAACTGTCATTTTACCATCAGTCCAGCTTGATAATGCTACGGAGGCTAGATATCCAAAAGCGACTGTAGTTGAATCAACATACACCAATCCAAGTCTTAACAGTAAGACGATCACGATTACAATCGCTGATGGCGATTATGATGATACGGCTTCAAATGTAGATATTGGACTCCAATTTATGATGCGTCAATCTGTCAACGATGTGTTCATCACTTCGTCAGTGAAATATATCAATGATATTCAAGATTTTGGTGCGGTCGCAGTCAATGTATTGGATGTGCAAAGAAATGTGCTATTGAACTTTAAACTTCCCGTGTCGCCAACACCAGCACCAACAGCAACATCAACGCCAGCACCAACAGCAACAGCAACACCAACGCCAACACCAGCACCAACAGCAGCACCAACGCCAACAGCAACACCAACACCAACGCCAACAGCAACACCAACACCAACTCCAACAGCGACACCAACAGCAACAGCAACAGCAACACCAACGCCAGCACCAACAGCAATAGCAACACCAACGTCAACAGAAGAACCAGAACGGGGAGTAGAGCCAACGGCAACGCCGACGCTGACTCCAACAGAAGAACCAGGACCGGTAGAAGAGCCAACGGCAACACTAACGCCAACTCCAACAGAAGAACCAGGACGGGTAGAAGAGCCAACGGCAACGCCGACTCTAACAGTAGAATCAGAATGGGTAGAAGAGCCAGCACCGATGCCAACACTAACACCAGCCCCAACGCCAACAGAAAAAACAGAACGGGTAGAAGAACCAACACCAACGCCATTTGAACGGACAAATGTAAATGAAGAAATAAGCGTCCTTCCTAAAACGGGTGAAGAAAGTAAAACTATATTTTATATTATAGGAGCGGTATTTATTGTCGGCGGTTTGTGGCTATTTAGAAGAGATCGCATGGGTAGAGGTTGAGTAAATGATGTACCTTGAAAAAATGGCCGAAAGCTGCTCGAAAGAGGGCTGACCCTCCAGAGACACTCATTCTGCTGATCCACCCTACTATGTCGGCACCGATTATTACGGGGACGGCTTCTCTCTCAAGATCATCGCGACCTTGCTTGCTCGTCTGCTGGCAAATATCAAAAGCAAGGCGATGCTGCTACACAGCAAGGGAGAATGGCGTTCAAGAAGAGAACAGGGTTTGGTGGTCAGGGTGAAAATCGTTGTTTGCCACCTTGCATACTGTGCTCATTGCGGTAAAGGATTGAAATATAAAAATGACCGAGACGGTTGTCAGTTAAGGCGGAGCCAATGAACGTATTATGCAGCAGCGAAGTCAGGGGCTCTGCAGAGTTACAAATTGATGACGAGAAAGCTCTACGAAAAGTGCTTTAGCACTTGATTGAACACATCAAGATTGAGATGGATTATGAAATTATTATCAACTATAAGAAAGTCACGTAATAATAAGTCGGGCTCAGGCGAATGAAGCGCTTGGGCCTTTTTTTTGAACCAGTGCAAAGCTCTAAAGGGGAACGTTGGCGTGTTTTAGTATGAAGCACCATAGCCGGATATCATCCAGCAGTACAAGTGGAGGTGGCTGCCCTGTAATAAAAAACAAATAAAATAATGGACTACTGCTTATGTAAACTTCAGCTATGGTATGCTTGGACAAGGATATGGCTTTAGCAGGAGGGTTTATTTTATGGAATTGAGACAGCTAACAGATCGTGTTTTTTATACTATGTTTAGTAAAGAGTCCGATAGGCCAGTTCTTGGATATATACATGGGCAAAAATGTTCTTTAATGGTGGACTCAGGCAATTCTAAACATCATGTTGAATCGTTTAATGAAGCTGTACGTAATGAAGGATTCAGAAAACCGGAAATCATTGCGATCACGCATTGGCACTGGGATCATACTTTTGGGATGCATGCAGTGGAAGGTGTAACCATTGCCCACGAAAAAACGAATGCTAAATTAGCGGAAATAGCTAAGTGGGAATGGACAGATTCTGAAATGAAACAGAGATTAGCAGAAGGGGTCGAGATTGAATTTGCAGATACTTGTATTCGTACAGAGTACCCTGTGCTATCGGAAATACGAGTAGTGACTTCGGATATCTCCTTCAGCGGATATATGGAAATCGATTTAGGAGGCATTGTTGCAGAATTACATCATGTAGCCTCTCCGCATAGTGACGATTCTGTCTGCATATTTGTACCTCAAGAAAGAGTATTATTTATTGGCGATGCCGTTGGATTGGATTATTATAATAATCTCTACCTAGATAAAGATAAATTGCGTTCTTTAATTACAGCGATTGAAGGATTTGATTTTGATACTTGTGTAGTAGGACATGCTGAACCTGTAAGTAAACAAAAGATTGTTGATATCATGAATTCTCTTCTGGAACGTTAGAAAAAATTCTGCTCAGCCCATAACGATTTCATCACGTTGTATATCTTGAGCAAAGCGAAGGGACGGGGTTAAAAAACATGAAGGAACCATCCGAACAGCTCATTGAAATGCTTGGTCAACCGTATAATCCTAAGAGTGTTCAAACCTTGCTGCAGTCCTTCGGCGTCAAGCGGATGCCAGGTCCAAACAGCTTTTTTAACGACGATATCATCTGGTCTGTAAAATCATCGATACGTATAGATCTTTATCGCGCGCCAAAAATAAATGATCTGACCGGGCTCCAATATACCAATCAAGAGGAATGGATTATGGGTGCCGTACATTTTCTTGCGCCCGGGTCGGATGACAGAATTAAGGCTCCGTTTCCCGGATACCTTCCCTCAGGAATCACGATGAGCTCAACACCAGATGAGTCGATAGAGGCATATGGTCAACCTGGGCTGGATGAAGACTGTGAGTGGCCTGGATTTTCCGGCCGAATCTTGGCATGGCGCAAGCCGGGCATCAATATCGCAATTGAATATGAGGACAGTGAGAATGGTGTCAAGATGAGAAGCTACCAAGCCTGTCTAATTGGCTGTATAGGCGCTTGGCGAAATGATAATCCGGAGGTTTTTGCTCCTTGATCGTAGGTTCCCCTCACAGCTGTGTGGGAAGAATAATGGGTAACTGTTACAGAATGGCTCCTCCCACTGCTAGCCTGGAAGCCAGAAGTTAACCAACATGAAGCTAGAAAACGAAGAGACGCCGGGGATACCCGAGTGTCTCTTTATTATCTGTGGGGTTGTTCTCAGAATGAGAATGGAACAATGTATTAACAGGAGCTTGTACACTCATTAGAAGCAATTGTGATAAGATTAAACCATTAGCGTTAACATATACTGTCGTTTGATCTGCGCTGCTTAAACATGCTATAAGTGAAGAACCAGGGATATGAATAAGTATATATATTTTTGCGGGATAAAGATTTATCTTGGCAGCTAGAGAGGGTTTAATATAATGAATAATTTTTGGCGTGAATTACCACGGCCTTTTTTTATACTGGCGCCGATGGAAGATGTGACGGATGTTGTGTTTCGCCATGTAGTAAGTGAAGCAGCCCGGCCGGATGTTTTTTTTACGGAGTTTGCGAATACAGAGAGCTATTGTCACCCGGAGGGGAACCATGCTGTGCGCGGGCGTTTGACGTTTACAGAGGATGAACAGCCCATTGTAGCTCATATCTGGGGAGATAAGCCGGAATTCTTCCGTCAAATGAGTATCGGGATGGCGAAAGAAGGATTCAAAGGAATTGATATTAACATGGGCTGTCCTGTAGCGAATGTAGCAGAGAACGGGAAGGGAAGCGGTCTGATCTGCCGTCCTGAGATCGCAGCGGAGATTATCCAAGCAGCTAAAGCCGGCGGACTGCCCGTCAGCGTAAAAACAAGGCTCGGTTTCAGTGAAGTAGATGAGTGGCGCGGCTGGTTAACCCATATTTTGCAGCAGGATATTGTGAATCTGTCCATTCATCTGCGCACCAGAGAGGAAATGAGCAAAGTAGATGCGCACTGGGAGCTGATCCCAGAGATTAAAAAGCTTCGTGATGAGGTGGCACCAGATACACTACTGACCATTAACGGGGATATTCCTGACCGTGAGACCGGTCTCAAGCTCGCTGAGCAGTACGGTGTGGATGGGATTATGATTGGGCGCGGTATTTTCCATAATCCGTTTGCTTTTGAGAAGGAGCCGAAGGAGCATAGTAGTGAAGAGTTGCTGGATCTGCTACGGCTGCATCTGGATCTCCATGATCAATATTCGGGACTGGAGTCCCGTTCATTCAGACCTCTTCAACGATTCTTTAAAATCTATGTCCGCGGATTCCGCGGGGCAAGTGAATTAAGAAATACCTTGATGAACACCAGGTCAACCAGTGAAGTGCGTGCGCTACTGAGTGAATTTGCAAGCAAGACGCAGGATGAGGCAGAGGAACAAGAAGATTAAGCTGCCCAAATGGTAGAAACCCGTGTGGAAATAGAAAAAAGACGCAAACAAATGAGGATCGGATGAATGGAGAGGGGGACAACCCGAAGCCATCCAGCCTTTCCTCTGTTTTGTTATGGAGGGATCACATGTCCTGGAGCAAATTGAAGCAACAACTGGAGGGCTTTCTTAGTCCTGCGTTAAACGGAAGGGTAGAGTACCGCGCACCGGGTTACCGTTATCTGCCTGATAAATCAGGGATTTGTTATATTACCGTAGATAAGAAGAACATCCTCAACATGAACGATAAAACGAACCCTATAAGATGGTATCAAACAGAGCTGGAAATTAAGAACGATCCAGACATTCAAATTCCTATCACCAATGAAGAAATAGAAGCCGTCAGAAAAGATACTAAGGGGCCAGTGCCAGAGGACCGCCTAATAGTCATTGCCAGAGGCAGAAAAAGTACAGAACATGCAAAAGAGCTTTTGTCAGCACAGGCTGCATTAAGTAAGTCGAATTTTACTGTTGTGGCTAATAAATTCCTAACTACTCCTATAGAGGAGAGCTTGGAGAGCAGCGAGATTCTATTGAATGTGTTGGCTTTGATGGACAAAAGAGTCGGGAAGAAGCGGATTTTGGGTATGGCTGAGAAGATGGAGTTGAAGCATCCGGTTGTGCGGTGGTTTTATGATTTGCGGCGGGGGACGTTGTGAGGTATGGTACCGGGAATGATTATAGATGGGCAGTTTGTTAGTAATGCTCAATCCACACATGTGGAGAGTTACTTACTGGTAGTGTGAAACGGCCGCATTTTAGAATAAACTATATAAAAATAATGAGGGGCTATTGCCCCTCTTATTGGTCATTGAAATGATCAGAAAGACTACTGTTTCAATTTTATTTGATGTGATAATAGAGTAATTCTTATAAGCACATTTATATAGTATTTCTGACTAATAAATAAACTTGTCTAATTCAGCATCAGTCATTGCTTTATTACTGTATAAAAAAGGGATGGCATCATGGTAGTCTTTTAAAAACGACTGGTCACTTTCTGTTTTCTCATTATTATATTTATATTTCCAATTACGCTCTTCTTTTGATATTGCATTTTTGAGCTCTTTCTTTGTGGTCCGATAACGAGTTTTCCCTTTGGGAGTGGTATATGCGGTTTCTTTTTTAGCTCTTTCTAGAATTACGCGCATTAAAAATTGATTTGCACCAAAAAAGTACTTTTTTCTAACTATATTCTTAGGAGTCAAAAGTATTTTATTATTTTCATAACGATAGCAGGGGAGTGTTTCTTTTTTCCAAGAAGATGAGATCATATCCCAGGTATAAAAGGTGTCTTCAGAGTTGGGGCTTACATTATAAATAGCTAATTGTTCTAATGTAAACTCGTTTAATTGGAGATGTATAATATTGGTCATCATATCTGAAAGTCCATCTTCATTGAATCCTGGTATAGTAACAGGTAAATCCATTGCTTTTGTAATAGATGGTATATTCACTGCTAGTCTTTCGAGATTTTTAAAAGTTTCTATTAGACCTTCTGCTGTATTTCCATGTCCGTTATCTCCATTTCCGTAACCTAACTTTGTATAATTAATTTCCCTTGCACAGGATAATAGCTCTAATTTTTTTTGATCATCATTGTTGCGATACGCTTCATAAAATTCATTAAAAAAGCTATTCAACAGATTTGTTGCCTTATCATACCAAGGCCCTCTTTGAGTTTCTATTAAACAAGGATCAATAAACAGTTTTTGATCCTTTAATACATTAATATCTACAAATTCATAAAGAGAATGTCCAGTTCGAGATTGATTTAGAAGTTCGGAAATATGTTTTTTCATATTAACCCCCCATGCTAGAGTTCAATCGCCATATTTAGTTATAGAACACTTTCTATTTTACAGCATTCTACATTATTTTACAAAAAAATCATCGGTAATAGTTAGGAATAAATAATATTGCTTTATGAAAAAATGTAATTTCACTAAATAACTCTACTTCTCACCTTTGCCTATTCCCATAGCAGCAATCACTTCCCGGGTTACCCGAGTGATTGCTGCTATTTCTTTTACACTTTTGCTGCTAAGCAAAGCCATATGTTCATCTAGAGCCTTGCGGCGTTCTGTCTCATCATCGAAGCGAAAGAATTCTATAGCTGGAATATCAAACGCCGCAATAATTTTCTCCAATGTCTCTAATGAGATGTTTCGATCTCCTCGTTCGACACCGCCTATGTAACTGTAGTGAAGCGAAGCTGCTTCAGCAAGTTGTTCTTGTGTCCATCCTTTTGCTTTTCTAAGCTCACGAATGCGATTGCCGACGCTTTCTGGTAAATTCATGGGATCACCTCTACATTAAGGCTAGAAGAGGAAAGCTAACCCTTACAAACTATTAAGAGCAATTTGATGATCTACGAAAAAGTACTTATAAGTACTTTTTATATTGACCCTCTAGATGAGAAAATAAAAAATGTAGGTATGGATAAAAAAAGGGGGATTCACACATACCTCTCTCTATCCTTAAAGCCTTCAACCCAGACATTTTTGTCCAAATGCTGGAAACTGCTTATTATTACGAACAGTGGGACAAGCTGCTATACACTGCAGATATTTTGCATAGCTATTCCCAGCGTATCTATTAAGAGCGGCTGTGCTGAAAGGTGATGGGGATGACGATCCCATTAGTCAAAATGCAGCGCCCTCTTTTTTATTATTTTGGGTTCAGTCAACAGATGCGAGGAGTTGCATGTAAGCATCTGGGGGATTACGAGCAGGCTAGAGATAGCATCTACAGATACGTAGAACTTGGGTGGTTGGAGGACCTAGGGAAGGAAGAGAAAGGGATTGCTCATGAATTTCGAAACTGGCAAAAGCGAATTTATATGCGGTAGAGATTTTATATGGAAAGACAGAATTATTAGAGGAGTATGTTCGCTTTCTTCAGACTAATCCAAAGGAACAGCCTGATGGGCTGCTTGTAATTGTGCAAACTGCCCTTTGTTATGGAGTGAACGTGGATGAGCAGTTGGGCCACTTTACTGATGATATAAATGAAATCGAGCTAGAGCAGGATAATATTGCGCAGATGAAGTACAGAAGGTTTTATTGTTTATTGAATTTATATAATATGCGGGAAGCTCTAAATATAATATATTAACCACCTTATTTAGTTTGACTATTTTTGGTCTCCATAATATTCTTAATTAAGAAGCATATAACAAAGGCCAAAGCATGGCCATAAGTGACCATTCAGAGGCGTATCCCAGGCAAGGGAGAACTGCCTCTTTTTGCGTTGTTTACTTCCTTATCATGATAGGAGCACACAGATGAATGAAGAGCTTATAAAACAAATCTTGGCCTTTCGAGAGAATAGGAACTGGGAACAGTTCCACAATCCGAAGGATTTGGCGATTTCATTGAGTATTGAAGCGTCTGAATTGCTAGAAAACTTTCAATGGAAGTCCTCGGAGGAGGCAGTTCAGTCGAAAAAGGAACAGATCACCGATGAACTCGCAGATGTGTTAGTGTACGCAGTGTACTTAGCGCAGTCGTTAGAGCTAGACCTTGAGGACATAATCCTCGCAAAGCTTATTAAGAATGAAGCCAAGTATCCGGTTGAAAAGGCATTTGGGAAAAAAGACAAATATACTGACCTATAGGGGAGCCTACATGATAATTTACAGCAGCAGTGCGCTAGCTTTCCGAGAGAAAGTTGATAGTAACCAGTTAACTGTAGAAATTGAGAATGCTTTTATCAGCAAGATGGGTATGCGACCCAGTCCCGGGGAAAGAAGAGCCTGGAACAACTCTATGCAGTTCATGGAACGTGTAGTGCGTAACTCAAAGATCGCTGATGATTGCGGTGTTATGATTGAATATAATATCCCGGCTACTAGTAAGCGGGTAGATTTTATAGTTGCTGGTCAAGACAAGGAAGGTAAAGATAATTTTGTAATCGTAGAATTGAAGCAGTGGGATGCGGCTAGCGAAACAGACCGTGAGGATGTAGTGGTTGCTTATATCGGAGGCAGAGAACGTGAAACTCCACATCCTTCGTATCAGGCATGGTCTTATCGGCAGCAGTTAGAGGATATGAATGAAGCTGTTCATTCCAGTAATCTTACCAGTTACTCTTGCGCATATTTACATAATTATCGAACTCCTCAGCCTGACCCGTTAAAAAGTGAACAATATCAAGGCTATATCCGTAAAGCACCGTTATTCATGGCGGAGGATACACTTAAACTTCAGGAATTTCTGCATAAGCATATTGGCAAAGGAAATGGAGTTAATCTGCTTTATCTGATTGAGAACGGAAAAATTCGTCCATCTAAGAAGCTGATTGATCATGTGGACGGGCTGTTCAAGGGGAACTCCGAATTCATCCTGCTGGATGAGCAAAAGGTCGCTTATGAGACCATAATGAGTTTAGCTAAAGACACGAGCAAGAAACGTACAATCCTTATTAAAGGTGGCCCCGGCACAGGGAAGTCGGTGATCTCTATGAACGCGCTCGGAGGACTGCTGAAGCATAAATTAAATGTGAGATTTATTGCTCCTAATGCATCCTTTAGAACGGTAATGGTAGAGACCTTGGTGAAGCAGCAGGCGAAGAATAAGGCACGGGCACGATCGCTTTTTGCTGGGTCGGGTCAATTCTACGATACACCGGAGAACTTTTATGATGTTATGGTTGTAGATGAAGCTCACAGGCTGAAGGGAAAAGGTGCTTATCAATATCGTGGTGACAATCAGATCGAAGATATTATTAAGGCTTCTAAAGTAAATGTATTTTTTATCGATGATTTTCAACGGATTCGTCCGGATGATATTGGATCAGTAGCGGAGATTAAGCGGATTGCTGATCTACACGATTCAGAAGTTCATGAGTATACTCTTTCTGCGCAGTTTCGCTGTGCGGGTGCAGAGGGATTCATTAATTGGGTAGATCATATTTTTCAGATTCGCCAGACAGGTAATTTTAACGGGTGGGATCAGAGCACTTTTGAGTTTAAACTCATAGATAGTCCCCACAAACTCTATCAAGACATTAAGGATAAAGTGAGCGAAGGTAATAAAGCTCGTATGCTGGCAGGATTTGCTTGGAACTGGACTAAGGATACCGAAGGGAACCGAAATGGTGAGATCGCCGATGTAACGATTGAAGAGCATGACTTTCAAATGCCGTGGAATGGACGGGCAATCTCTAACACTTGGGCAATTCATGAACACGGATTAGAGCAGATTGGTTGTGTGCATACTTCACAGGGCTTGGAATTTGACTATGTGGGAGTCATTATTGGAAATGACTTGAAGTTCGATCCTAAGAGTATGCAGATTTATGCTGAATATAATGAATACAAAGATACCATGGGAAAGCGCGGACTGAAGAACAACAACCAGCAGCTTACAGCGCTTATCAAAAACATTTACAAAGTGTTAATTTCTCGCGGAATGAAAGGATGCTACCTGTATTGCCGAGATCCTGAATTAAGAGAGTACCTAGAGGATCAACTCAAGCGAGTAATGGCATAACATTACAATTATACTAGTATATCTAAGGAGTATTTATGGCATCAATTATTGGATTTATAGTACTTATCATCGCCTTATCCATCTTGTCCGGACTGATTCAAGGTAACAAGAAGAACAAACGGCGCAGTTCAGCCAAACGAAAAACAACTGCTAAGAAAAGCGCTACAACTGGCTTTAATCGTGCCTCTACAACGTGCAGACCGGATGAAGTACTCTTAAAGGCACCTTTAGATCAAATTAACGGTGCTGAGTTTGAAAGACTGCTATCTCTATATTTTCGGGATCAAGGCTATACCGTCAAAGAAGTAGGAGTAGGCGGAAAGGATGGCGGTGTAGACTTGGTTATTATTGATAAGCGCGGCGAAAAAACTGCAGTGCAAGCCAAGTGTTATGCTGAACACAATAAAGTGCAGGTTATGACGGTTCGTGAATTGGTAGGCGCTAAAAGAAATCATGACTGCATCTTATCTCTGTTAATCACCACTTCAGATCTTACAGCGGACGCAAAACGAGAAGCGGAGCAATTTAAAGTTGATTACTGGCATGGAGCTCTGATCGAGAATAAGCTTCGAGCTTGGGGGAAATGGCAGCCTACAAAAGGTAAAGTAAAGCCTAAAAAAACTAGTAGCAACAAAGTTAAAGCCGTTACCTGTGCATGCGGGGCACCAATGGTTCAGCGTAAGAGTAAAGAGGGCACAGCTTTCTGGGGCTGCAGTAATTATCCAAGCTGCCGGAAAACAAAGGCTATGTAATTTTAGAGAAAGACCATCCTTAACGTAGCAGGATGGTCTTTCAAAATTACAGACTCAGCGATTCGCAAACTTCACGTAGAAAAAATCACTACGACTACTAAAAATCGTTAACAAGCCTGGAGGACAACATGCCATTACCGGAGTCAATCACACAGATATTCAAGCGTAAGCAAAAATCATACAAGATGGTCCTGATCCTAGCCCTAATTGAAGAACTGAGATCAACTAATCAGGAGAGGGTTTCGTTCGATCGCGTTAAAGAGAGATTCCTTAATTACTTTATAGCTGAGCAAGAAAGAGGTAGCCGGGTCGATCAGCCACCAGGGCGGGAGCTATGGAGGGATGCATCCAAAAGTCAGCTTAAAGATATCATTAACAGTCCTGTTAGTGCGCTTTCTCAAGTTTTGTTTGTGAATTCAGAAGATAACACCATAGGTTTTCATAGCCAGATTCAAAGACAACTGGGGGAAGAGGAGCTTTCAGAATTGGAGAGGCTTGCCAATGATGAACTGGAAGCCTATAACTCTGCTTTGCAACAATTTTCCTTACAAGGTTACCTTGAAGGGATCATGTCGGAGTATACTTCTGCCAAAAGAGAGACATTTGCGGGGCATTCCCTAGGTACTTTGTTTCGGCAGACTCTTCCTTCTGAGCTTAGAAAGCTACCTTTTTTAGACGATCAATATAAAATTCAAGGATCGGTTGGACAAGGGAATTGGGCAACAGTTCCATGGCTTGCAATACTGGATAAACGGATCACGGAAACGACTCAACGTGGAGAGTATGTTGTGTATCTGTTCGCTGAGGATATGAGTGCCGTCTATCTTACGTTCAACCAAGGGGTGACTGTGCCCATTCAAGAGATGGGACGTAGAGAGGGCTATAATTATCTGCGCAACCGTACGCTAGAGATTCGGGACCTCCTGCCTCTTGCCCATATGAAAAAGGATGAGGATATCCATCTGGTGAGTAGCGGTCTAGGCCAAGACTATCAGGTATCTACTGTCGCTTACATCAAGTATGAAAGAGGAGTCGTTCCGAATGATGCGCAACTGATTCGAGACCTTGAAAATATTATAGAGGATTACCGTCTATACGTGGATACTGTGACCTCTACGAATAATGAAGCCAATAACGAGGAAGTGGAAACATTGCCACAACAAGCCGAGCCTCTAAATGACGGACAGTTAACAAGCATCCTCCACCAAATCCAATCCCACATCCGCCGCAAAGGCTTCTTCTTCCCCGAACACCTCATCGAGAACTTCTACCTTTCCCTGAAGACCAAGCCTTTTGTCATCCTGGCTGGCATATCGGGCACGGGAAAAACGCGGCTGGTGAAGCTGTTTGCTGAGGCACTTGGTGCAACGGGAGATAACAGTCAGTTTACTTTGATCCCGGTACGACCGGATTGGAGCGATCCTGCGGATCTGCTGGGGTACAAGGATCTGTCGGGCTGGTTCAAGCCGGGTCCGCTCACGGAAGTATTGGTAGAGGCGCGGAAGCCGGAGAATGGGCATAAGCCTTATTTTATCTGCCTGGATGAGATGAATTTGGCCCGAGTGGAGCATTACTTCAGTGATCTGTTAAGTGTGCTGGAGACGCAGGATTGGCAGCAGGAAGGGAAGATTCGCACGCAAGATCTTATCTCTTCTACGCTGCTGGATAAGCCTGAGGATCAGGTGAAGTATGGCAGCCTGGGTATCCCGGAGAATGTGTTCCTGATCGGGACGGTGAATATGGACGAGACGACGCATCCTTTTAGCAAAAAGGTACTCGACCGCGCCAACACGCTGGAGTTCAATTATATCAACCTGCAGCAGTATCCAGACATGAAAGAGCAGGAAGACGCGGAAGATCCCGCTAATCTTGCTGAGCTGAACCATTTGTTTCTGCGTTCCGATTATTTGCAGCTAGTGGATGCCTATGATACCAACAAGGAGCTCGTTGTTCGGACGACAGAGAGATTGGTGAAGATCAACGCCTTGCTGGAGGACATTCACGCTCATGTGGGCTTCCGGGTCCGGGATGCGATTTGCTTCTATATGATCTATAACGATCGGTACAACCTGATGGGTGAAGAAGAGGCGTTTGACTGGCAGCTGCTGCAAAAGATTTTGCCGCGTATCCAAGGCAGCCACTCTACGGTGCGCCGGGTCCTGCTGAACTTGATGAAGGTTGCTCTTGGCACCGGATCTGATGTTACAGTAGACATCTCTAAACTTATGGACGACGTTTCCCCGCTCTATATGAAGTGGGCTGCTGGCCAAACTCCGCCTACGGCTGTACATCCACAAAGTGCACGTAAATTGGCTTTTATGCTTAGGAGGCTGGAGGAAGATGGATTCACCTCGTACTGGCTCTCTTAAACAGGCAGTGGAATTGCTTCGTGTGGACACGGAGCTTTTTACGCTTTTCATTCAAGGACGGCCCTATCATCCTACGGTAGAGACATTACAGCTTCATCGGTCTACGGGTCAGGAGTGGGTGAATGCGCAGCTTGGACTTGTGTGCTCCGAACGACTGGGTGATGTCCAGATCAAAGTCTTTTCACCTGAAGCTAACGGGATGGTGGAGTGGAGTTCGGAGGAAGCTACGTTTCCATGTTTCTATGAGACGCAGTCGTATGAGCTGGTGATTCAAAAGAAGACCTCAGGAGACCTATCTTTTTACCATGATAATGTGCTGCTGCGGCAGGCGATCAAGCCTTTAGGGGATTCGCTCCTTGTCGGTGCGCTGAATTTCGGGAATGAAGTCGGCTTGACGGAATGGGAAATCCGGGGTGAGGGGCAGACGTTGCTTCGTGTGGAGATGGAGATTTTCCCCTCGAAGATGGATTACAAGCTGGATTACCAGAACATTCTGAATGAAGTGAATGAGCAGATTTATAATTTGGCCTTTGATTTTTTGCGCAAAACCTACCAATTAACAGGCCTGCGGGAGACGCAGCATCAGAGCCTGACGGAGTTTTTTACGATACTACAGCATGTATTTAAACAGCTCCTGGATGCCGTTGAGCGAATTAACAAGAATCCGAATTACGCGCTGCTCCAGGACCGCCGGCTGGTGGATGCCAATCGGGTCAAAAAGGCCGGAAGAGAGAATATCCGCGAGCTCGCCAAGCATCCGGAACGGCTGAGAGAAGATATGAATCATGGATTCTTAACTATTGATGGCCGGAGCTACACAGCTACACATTTATTGGAGACACGCAGACGCCTCGCCTATGATACGAATGAGAACCGGTTCATCCGCTGGATGCTGGAACGTCTTCATGGGAAGCTGAAGGAGCTTAAGAGTCGCTGGAAGCTGAACAACCGGACCCAAGATCCATTAATCCTTAGAAAAATTGACACGATGCTTACCCAGCTGGAGCGGGTGCTTCAGATGGATTTCTTGCGTGAGGCAGGGAAGCTGAAGCAGATGTCCGTTACGCTGGTGCTGCAGATGGCACCGGGATACCGCGAAGTCTATCGTTTTTACCTCATGCTGCTTAAAGGCCTGTCTATTCAGGGTGATCTATTCCGCTTATCCATGAAGGATGTCGCCCAGCTCTATGAGTATTGGTGCTTCCTCAAGCTGAATCAGCTTCTGGGGCGGAAGTATAAGCTGGTGAAGCAGGATATTATTAAGGTGAACCGGAACGGGATTTTTGTGACGCTGGATCAATCGCGCAGCGCGCAGATGGTATACGAGAATCCGGTGAATGGAGAGCAGTTCATCTTGTATTACAATGCGATACCTGACTCGGATAAGACACCGACGCTTAGTCAGAGACCGGATAATGTTCTAACACTGAAGAAGAAGGATGCTGGCAAAATCAAAGAATATAAGTATGTTTTTGATGCCAAATACCGCTTAAATCCTGCTTATGATGATACTTCTTACCAGAAAAAGTATAGACAACCTGGGCCTGAAGAGGACGACATTAATACGATGCACCGCTATCGGGACGCCATTGTGTATCAAGAGAAAGGCTCGGGGGAATATGAACGAAGCATGTTCGGCGCGTATGTGTTATTTCCGTACCCTGACGAGGAGCGGTATAAGACCCACCATTTCTATAAAAGTATTGAGCTGCTGAATATCGGCGCCTTGCCGTTTCTGCCGAATTCCACAAGCCTGGTGGAGAAATTCCTGGATGAAATTATTCAAGATAGTCCGGAAAAAGCTTACGAACGCTCCACACGTCCACGCGGAACGAAAGAGTATTATGCCAACCAGTTGGCGGGCAAAAATGTGCTTGTCGGCTCTGTCCGGGGACCGGCGCAGGTGGAGGCGGCGAGGAAGCATTCTTTTTACCATGTGCCGTTAAAGAACCTTTCAGACGTCAAAATCCTCACCCAGATCGAGTACGTGGCGATGTGCCAATCGCGTAAAAAGTTCTTTGATCCTGCCAAAACGGGTATTCACTGGGTAGGCAAAGTTACAGATTGGAAGGTGCTACGGCGTAAGGAGATAAAAGAAATTCCTTGCCGTCCGGGGACGGAGGAAGAGCTGTATGTCCGATTTTCGATTAAGGAATGGGAGGAGGTAGCAGCTCCTATTGCACTAGGGGGACAGGGAATCTACACAGTGCTCTATACAAGAAAATATATCCTGGACCGGGCGCTTGAAATTGCGGAGCTTCGCCTGGAGACTGAGGAAGATCTTCGGGAATGGAGGGAGAAGCGCCGCAAGGGCAGGGTAAAGGTGAAGCTGGATCATAAGCAGTATGTGGACTTAGGGAAGGTTGTGGAGGTTCGGAATATTTAAAGTTCTGGATTCACGAGAACATCGCGGAGCTTGGGCTGGATTATAAGAAAAATGGATTTGGTGTTCTGAGTGTCAGGGGTACCTTTATCAGCGGTTCTATACATCCGTTAACGCTAAGGGTCAAATAGCAAGCGAATGCAGGATAAGCTGGTGAAAGATTGACAGGTGAGCTAATGGAACTATCGGATTTTGTTCCGCTATCCCTTGCGTTATGTTCTTGAAATAGCTACACATAAGTGAGGCCTCGAAGCCCCCCCACAAAATCATAATTGATAAATTAAAAGACCGTCTAACATCTGAAGTGACCCATAAAGTTAGACAGGTTATATGATTAGGCGATTCGTTGGGCATGAGTTCGGTACTGTACCGGACTCATGCCTTTTAGTTTTGCCTTGATTCGCTTGTGAGTGTAATAATTCATAGGATCTCAGAATCTCTTATTCCCACAGATTTTAAGCCATATCTACTAATTAACGACAAAAATCTACAACTTTTGACCTAGCTGTCCGATATTTAGCTTAGAGGGTTTGCTAAGGTCTGTAAGTTATGAGTTATGGATATCCGAACTGAATTTGGCAAGCGCCAATGAAAAAAAACCGCCACTAAGGGCGGTTATTCGCTAATGAATATTTTATATTAATTTGTTTCCGGACCATCAAGGTAAGCTTGAGCATCTTCAACAGTATCGAAGAACTTGATGAATCCGCCAAACATCCGTTTCTGTTGCATTCTATAAATTGAGCTAGTTGTGACAGTGGCCCAGCTCTTCTCCGTTGAAAGGCCGTACTTTACGACAAGTTCATTGGAGGAGGATAGTTCTTGCGCTACATCTTGGGCGAGGACTTTGGCTTCGGATAAATCACCAATGGCGGTAAATCCAGGTTTTGCTTTTTTAAGGTTGTCGGTAAGCTCATCGACATATTGTTGAACATTATCCTTGGTAACCGAATAGATTTTGATATATAGCCTATTCTTTTCTTGATCGTAATTGATTGTGAACATTATGTATTCCTCCTGATTGTCTTAAAAATCAACTTAACTAATTATACGGTACGAATGATTAATCATTCCACGGACTATAAGTCACATAGATTGTATTTCTGCAAAAGTATTTCAAGAATGCATATTCAAATCTTTATTTTACATATAGAAGAGGTAGTTGGAGGTTGTTGTATGGATATACTTGCTGAGTTTGGAAACAGGGTTAAGGAACTGCGTGCGCGTAGCGGAATCTCGCAAGAACTGCTGGCGCATCGCTCCGAACTGGATCGAACATATATAAGTGGAGTGGAACGTGGTGTACGTAACATCAGCTTAGTTAACATCGAGAAGATTGCAGCCGGGCTTAACGTCCCAATGAAATACTTGTTTTCAAGTGAGCGGTTTTCAAGCAATCCTGCTTTTTTAAAGAAAGATGTTGAAGTCCCAATTACCGAACGATTCAAGTATCATTTGGACTGTGACCAAAAGCTACTTACTATTCAGATACAAGGATTACTAACCGGAGCAAATGTGGATTATATATCGAAAATATGGAAAGGCATTGTCTCTAACTTTGCGGAGGGAGAATTAAGTGTTCTCGTTGATCACAGAGACATGAAAGCATCGGACGGGGATCCTGTTGTTTTTTCTCCTGAAGTAGTTGAGAAAGCGGTTTTGCTTCAGCAGAGTGTGATAACGTGCAGCAAAAAGGCTATAGTATTATGTAATTCGGAATTCATGGTACATCAATTGAATTATATGACAACCAGAAGTGGGGTAGGGGATAAAACTAATCCCTTGTACGGTAAGGATAAAGAAATGGTAGGTCAGGCTTACGAATTATTAGATGTTCACGGGAATGAATTAATTAAACCTATGAAATAAACTGCCAGTGATTGCTGCGGTTTATTACGAGCCGAGCGAGAAGCGGGGATTCCTTCCTGTTTTCCTCGGCTCTTTCTCTGCTAAAACGTTCTGCGGGATCAGAAAATGCAGGGGAAATTAGATGACGGACAGGGAAAAAGGTTACTGGTTCGGAAATACAAAATAAGTGCTTTGTTTTAAAAGAGACAAAACACTCATTTTGTTTCTTTTAAAGTGTTACATAACAGAATAGACTGGAATTGCTCACGGCAAGACACCCTTAGAAAAGGAGGTAATCGGCGCTTGCGAATATGATGTGCGGAACTAAGTAGCTGCGGCCAGTTATGTGAAAAACATCACAACTATTGAGCAACAGGAACTGAATCAGGTATGTGGTTATGCAGTTGCGTTAAGTCCGATTTTTAGAATATCGGGCATATTATTGCAAAGCAACGCCGCCAATTCCTTCGGCGAGAGCTCCATATCCGAATTTACCCAGCTAATGAATATCTGAACAGTGCCTGCGCAATGATAATCAATTGCGAATTTAAGCTCCGTGGATATTTCTTGAGTTTTGTTTCTTGAAGCATAAATGGCAGTGCAAAAATCCTGGTAATACTTTTGTATGAACTCAATAAATGAGTTTTGTCCTTTGTATTTTATGGCGTTCTGGAAAAAGAGCTTTCGCTCATAAATAAACTCAGCGGATTTGTTGCATATCTGCTCCCAGCTATCTTCGGAGTGAAAGAGTTCCTCTTTTATATAGGAAGCGTAGTACCAGTTCATCAAATCGTATTTATCTTTGAAATAACGATAAAACGTCGCACGTGATATATCGCTTTTTTTCAGAATCATGTCGGTGGAGATTTGATCGATGCGATGCTCTTGCATTAAATCAAATATGGCATTATACAGATGCTTCTTCACATTCATGTTGTTTACCTTCACATTGTATGAAATTTAAGCCGTGCTAGAGTGTCGAATAATGTCACTATTATATTGTGTTGGGTATGCAATGTAAAGCAGAGTACAGCAGCCATGCTCGATGATACTTATTCCAAGGAGTTCGAGATCGGGCTGCAGGTTGAGTGTAGCAAAAGGAAAAATGACACCGTTTTCATATACAAATAGGAGGCATAGTTATGTACGAAAAATTGTTTCAGCCTATTAAAATAGGTCAGGTAGAATTAAAAAACCGTCTAATCGTTCCACCCATGGTGGTGAACTACTGTACCCCGGATGGTATGGTTACTGAGCGGTTTATCCGCTACCACGAGGCCCGTGCCAAGGGCGGCTGGGGCCTGATTACGGTAGAGCAGAGTGTGGTGTGTGTGGAGGGAAAAGGACATCCGGGACAGCCCGGCCTTTGGTCTGACGATCACATAGAGGGTCTATCACGACTGACAGAGCGAGTCCATGCAGCCGGTGCCAAAATCTCCATACAAATCAACCATGCTGGTCGGGCGGCAAGCAGCTCTATCACTGGCTCTCAGCCAGTAGGACCTTCGCCTATTAAGGGGATCAGCAGTCTAGAAACGCCGCGTGAACTGAGTGTCGCGGAAATTCAGGAAATTGTACGTCAATACGGGCAAGCCGCACGACGTGCCAAAGCGGCCGGTTTTGACATGATTACCGAACATGCTCATGCCGGATACCTCATTGCTTCATTCCTTTCCTCTACCAGCAACAAGCGCACGGATGAATATGGCGGCACCCTTGCCAACAGGGCTCGTCTTGCACTGGAGATTCTAAAGGAGATGCGCTCCCAGGTGGGGAGTGAATTCCCCATTTTGTACCGGTTTTCAGCCGAAGAATATGTGGAGGGCGGTCTGACCATACGTGATACCGCTGCTCTGGCAAGGCTGATGGAAGACGCTGGGGTCGATATGATGGATGTTTCAGTAGCCAATGACACCCCGCCTTACACCGTGCAGCCCGCAGCGTTGCCACATGGTTTTGCAGCGGAGTTATCCCGGGAGATCAAAAAAGTGGTATCTGTTCCGGTAGCAGTGGCGGGACGGATTAACGACCCGCTTGTTGCAGAAAGCATTTTGGCATCGGGTGATGCCGATTTAATCTCCATGGGCAGAGCGTCTATAGCTGATCCTGAGTTTCCTAACAAAGTGAGAGAGGGACGGCTGGATGATATTAACTACTGTGTTGCTTGTCTACAGGGCTGTGTAAAAAGCGCCGCCTCCTATTCCCCAGTCTCTTGTTTAGTCAATCCTGTCACAGGACGTGAGGAGGAATTTACCGTAGAGCCGGCTGCGCAGCGCAAAAAAATATTGATTGCCGGCGGAGGTGTGGCGGGCATGGAGGCCGCAATCGTCGCAGCTCAGCGAGGCCATGATGTTCATCTCTATGAGCAGTCTGACAGGCTGGGTGGTCAATGGCTTCTAGCTGCTGTTCCTCCTACCAAAACGGAGCTTAACTATTTTACCATCTGGCAAAAGAACCAGCTTAAAAAGCTGGACGTAAAAATCAGCTACAACACACCTGTGGATCGTAACCTGGTGTTGCAGGAACAGCCGGATACTGTAATTATTGCCACTGGTGCCAAACCAATCGTTCCTCGCATCAAGGGAGCGGACAACCCCAATGTGGTACTGGCTTTTGATGTTTTAGCGGGTAAAGTAGATGTTGGCAATCGAGTGGCTGTGATCGGCGGCGGTTTGGTAGGTACAGAAACAGCTGACCATCTTGCCTTACATGGAAAACAAGTGGTTCTAATGGATATGCAGGACGCTATTGCCAAAGATGGCTTTGTGTTTAATAACCACTATCTGCTTGAAAGTATTGATAAACATCATGTAGAAGTCATCACCTCCGCGAAAGTGCTGGAGATTACTCCTGATGCTGTGATTTATGAAAAGGGTGGCGAACCACTCCGGGTGGAGCAGCTAGATACTATCATTCTTGCATTAGGGGCTGTACCTGTAGATACGTTGAGCCAGGAGTTTAAGGATATGGGAATTGACGTGAAGGTTGTGGGAGACTCCGCAGTGGTTAAACAAGCCATTGATGCGATAAAAGATGGATTTGAAGCCGGATTAGCAGTATAGGTATAGTCGGTACGGATAGATAATGACGAAATTCAGAGGGGTTGCCTATGAGGCAGCCTCTCATTTTTTTTACCGAGATATTAAAGAAACAGGATGGAAATGCTGGGACAATTCTACCATGAAACAGCCGGAACAAAATTACTTCGGATTCAAAATAGAGAAAATATAGGTATTTAGTGCTAAAAAAATGGATGTGAAATGCCGATGTAATATTATGGGTGGTGACAATGTGAGAATAGCGCATAACATTTCGGCGCTAAATTTTAAAATGGATAATAATACATACATAAAATGGAGGGGTCTTTTTGTCGACACAGACAATTTCACAGAAGTCCAAAGTGGTTAAGAAAGAAAAAGATAGACTAGGTTCAGCTATCGTTTCATTAATTACAGGGATTTTTTCAATTCTATTTTTGTTACTTGGCTTTTCAATGGGTGAACCAAGAATGGCTCTTATTGTCATGTCAGGGATTTTATCAATTATTGGTTTGCCCTTAGGTATTAGAGCAAGAAAATCATCTAGTGGTAGAGGTTTGGCGATTGCAGGCATAACATTAACGGTTGTACCCTTTATTATCACTATAGTAGGTGGAATTTTAGTTTTTGTATTCGCGTACTGGACAGCACGTAGAGTGTAGAAAGATAAGTCTGACTGGTTTAGCGAATTACAGGAGAGTTAATAGGGATGTAGGTGGGACTTAGGATCCATGAAGCAAGACGATCAAAGGGAGCTCTTCGAGCATCCAATAAAATTAGAAGCCGGCCCAATCGCATACGCGAGACAGGCTGGCTTTTATAATCCGATCCCTTAACAGCCACGAATTTACCCCCGACTATATTCAAAAAGATTCATGGAACAATCTCAAAAACAGTGCCTTGATTAGCATCGGCCACTTTCATCGAGCTATACACCCCTAAAAATAGCCGGGATTGATTCAGATTTGTTCCTAAACTAACATAATAAGCGGTTTGAGACCCGAAATTATAATCAGTTTCAATAATATTGTAATCACTTGGTTTACAATCTGCTCTTACCTTGGTATAAGCTAAAACTCCCCTAATAGGAGGCGCTGATTGTTTCCGAGCAAGATCGCTAAACACGACGCTCCCCGTTAAATCGGGGATTTCATTCCCGCTATAGGCCTGAACGCCTGTGAGTGCAGTTCCTGCAAACTTACCTGGGCGGGGGTCTTCATGATAATAACTAATTAAAGGCGGAAGGCGAAGCGCTGAAGTAGTCACAGCCTCATCGAAATAGGCAATATTTTTCTCATTCAAAGCTGTATTTCCAGGGCAGCCTCTCGGTACGGCAGTCGGTAAAGCACCTTCCCACCCTCGCCAGCCAAAGTTAATAAATCCTTCTTGGTCAGACGCAGATCCCATCATAGAAGCTTGAACAAGCTGAGTAACTGGTATGGGTTGATAATGAACGAATGAAAAAATCGATTCGACCAGATCCTGTCCGACACTCCCTACGTATTTAATATACTTATTATTAAACCTTTGAAATGAAATGCCCGTTAGATTACGTCCTCCTTTGGCAATGACCGTAAGCATTTCCTGAATAGGTTCGGGCAGCTCATGGAAACGTGTAACAACGGTTGGATTATCAATTAAAGTATGTATGCCTACATCAATTTCAATGACTTTACCGGCGATTTCCATAATGTCCTGGCTTAAATTAAAGGGGTCATAGGCTGATCCGCCATCTCCGGTCGTTAGAACAAGTTTTCCTGTTTCAGGTGAGAAGTTTAAGGTATTAATACCATTATGATTTAAAAAGGGTCTTCTTATATTAAGTAATGAGCGCCGTTTTTGCGGTTGACCATTCGATTGTAGAATCCATTCTTCAACGGTATCGATATGATCATATTTTACGTCTCTATTGTCCCACTTTAGATTTAAAGTGCTGGGATCACACGGGTTAGGCTTAAAAGATTCAGAAAAAGCAACTGGACCTTGGCTTCCAGCTACGGAGTAATGGAGATAGAATAGACCGTTATAGTAAAATTGGGGATGAAAAGCTAAACCGATCAGCCCTCGTTCATCGTATCCACCACCGGAGCTGCCTAGTTTTAAGATTCGCTGGCGAATATCTAAAAAAGTCCCGATCACTCCGTTTCTAATATAAAAGATCTCTCCGACCTGGGTTACAATAAATAAGCTTTCTACGGAGTCACCCGGAAGGATTGCTGTCTTTACAACAGTAGGCATGTTTATCCCACTAACAATAGGCCGTAGACTGACTTTAACTTTTTTCAAAGAAAACCCTCCCGGTTGTTGGCATCTTTTTAAGAATATGATGTGATCTGTTTTATTAGTACCGGGTTGAGGTTAGAGATACCTCGTCACATCTAAGGGAATATAGGGATGATCCTACTATGTAATTAATTGAAATATTATTACTTTCAATTTCTAAATCGAGAAAATATAGGTATTTAGTGCTAATAAAATGGGTGTGGAATGCCGATGTAATATTATGGGTGGTGACAATATGCGAATAGCGCATAACATTTCGCCGCTAAGTTCCTTACATACATAATAACGCCTCGAATTATGGAGTTAATATTACATAGGTGAGGGATCTCGTTGACAACACAGACTGTTTCACAAAAGACAAAAGTAGTTAAGAAAGACAAGGATAGACTAGGTTATTTTTGTTATTTGGCTTTTCAATGGGAGGGGCGGGAACAACATTAACGGTTGTACCATTTATTTTCTCTTTAGTAGGGGGAGTCTTAATTTTGTTTACACGTACTGGACAACACGTAGTGTGTAGAAAGTATAAGTCTAAATAGCATATATTGAATAATTTAAGGGGAAATATTCCATGTTAGCGAGGAATTATCATGATAATAGCTCATAACCCTGTAGCTTTACAGACTAATAATAAATTACAAAAAAATAATGATAATGCCGCCAAAGCAATCAGTAAACTGTCGTCGGGTTTGCGTATTAACCAAGCAGCTGATGATGCGGCCGGACTAGCTATATCAGAAAAAATGAGGGGACAAATTAGAGGTCTGACTCAAGCTAGTCGTAATACTCAGGATGGAATATCGCTGATACAAACGGCTGAAGGTGCGTTAGGAAGTATTGGGGACATTTTGCAGAGGATTAGAGAATTAGCTGTCCAGTCAGCTAATGGAACACTAACAGATGAGGACAGGAGTTTTTTACAATCGGAGGTCGCACAGTTAAAGGATTCAATTCATACCATCGGTAGTACAACTGAATTTAATAGGATAAAGCTGTTAGATGGTTCAATGACCGTTATTCCTGCAACTCCGCCAACTCCAGCAATTCCACCAAGTTCTAGTATTGATGTGTCGACTGGGGGAAACGGTAAGACTATTGCGGACGGGGATATTCCTATTGGTGTTAATGGTGCAGTTGTTCGGTTAAACCCTAATGAACATATAAATACGGAAGAAAATTATTCACTCTCTATTGATTGGTTAAACGGCTCTCCTGTCGGACTTACCATACACAGACAATCAAGTGGCACAGTTGTCACCTTAAATAATCCTAATCTTATTTATAGTGTGAATGGGATTACCTTTGACATAAGTGGCGCATCAAATGCGAACACAGCTCCTGGTAATCAACACCAAGGAGATGTTGTTTTTCATCCGGGCAATAACTCAGCAATTCCCGCCCATCCCGGAGCTCCGGCAATAGACAACAGCTTGGCGTTGCAAGTTGGTGCTAACTCAGGACAGTCGGTTAAAATTGCAATAGATGATTACAGGACAAGCAGTTTAGGCATTAATGGGTTAGCAATTGACTCTAAAGATAAAGCTTTAGAAGCGATTCAGTTAGCTGATTTTGCAATATCCAAAGTATCTGGGGGAAGAGCCAAGTTGGGTGCTACCCAAAATAGATTGGAGCACACAAATTCCAATCTTACCAATATGGCTGAAAATCTTACTTCCGCGGAGTCACGTATAAGAGATGTTGACATGGCTAAGGCAATGATGGAGTTCACCAAGAACAATATACTGACTCAAGCCGCTCAAGCTATGCTGGCTCAAAGCAACCAGCTACCACAATCAGTCCTATCCCTTCTTTCATCTAAATAATTATAGTTTCCTGCCTACAGAGGGCGGCTAAGTTAGCCGTCCTATTTTGTCATTTAGACGTACCCACTACGTAACGGATTAGTATCTACCCTCCTTGCAAGTTTTAGAATGTATAACATATCTGGTCCTCTATTAGATAAAATCTTTAGAAAGTACACCAATCCCGTTATAACAAAAGGGGAAGTGAAAACGTTGGGAAAGATCGTTTCCATTAAAAGAGCCAGAGAACTTCAAAGTATGGCGACTGGTGGCATCGTCGTGACACATTTAATCATGGAGACGAAGTCAAACGAGTCTGGTTCGATTAGATCAGCATGGTTAAGGATGCTTTTAAAAATCTGAGTAGCTTCAGGGTGACTTTCTTGAACTTCTAATTAGCATTAGAATTGGAAAACACCTATTGTTACATTTTTATTAAGGGTATCGGTTATCTGTTCAATCAAAAGCGGATTCTCCAAACTCTCTTTTCTTTACACCAAACACCTCGTCAACAGATTGATCCTCTTCAAACGCAACACTCACTCCCATTGCAGCAGGAGACGAATTTGGTCAAAACGACAAACTTTATCCCCATCGTAATACTTTCACCATGTTCCTCTAGCTCGAAATGAGCGATTATAGAACCTGTAAGACACATTGGCTCTTATTCGGACGGACGTAACGAGGCGGGGATATCGGTTTATCCCGCAGTGCCGTACATGTTATGTTACGGTATCCTGTACGATCCGGATCGGTATGAATCAACTATTCGGGGTTCGATTCCCCAATCGCCTAGGGAGCGATTCTGGTAGAATTCTCGATTTCCATCGAGCAAAAATTGAGCAAAAGAAAGACCAAAGGATAGAATCCCTAGCGGCTATTTTGAGCGCACTGTAGGCTGGCTTTGTAATCTGTGGATACCGCTGGAACGAAACTCCTGGGAATTCGCTTGGACGGAGGAGGAAGAAGGACGACTGAAGTTTGGTTAGGCCTTTTCCCCAATATCCTTGAGGATCACTCGCAGAAAAGTCCAGCTAAAACGAGATTCCGCCAAAGCCACAGTGGGATTCTTCATCCAATGGTCGCAACCATTAAGGGGGAACGAAGATGTTAAACAAGGTAACCATTCAAGCTGACCAGCGCGGTCTGCTCTTTCATAAAGGAAGTTATATGAAGACACTCCTTCCAGGAACTTATAAGTATTTATCGTGGTCACAAAGCACAGTTGTCGTACTGAATATCGCGAAACCGTTCGTTGTAGAGGGCAAAGAGCTGCAATTGTTCCTTCACGATGAAGACCTCGCTCGAGAACTTAATATCGTACGAGTGCAAGACCACGAATATGTTCTGCATTACGAGGACGGGCAATTCGTACATCTGCTTAAGCCTGGTATCTATGCCTTCTGGAACATACTTAAAAAACATACCTTTTTGCATGTAGATACCAGACAGCCTGAGCTGTCTGCTGAGGTAGATCGTTCCATTTTACCGAAGCTCACAGCCCATGTGCACACCTTCGAAATCGGAAGTCACGAATCCGGATTTTTATTTTATGATCATGTTATGCAGCGTGAGGTTTCTCCCGGAAAGTATTACTTCTGGAAAGGCCCGGTGTCGGTTATGGTCAAGAAGATTGATTTAAGACAACAACAAATGGATCTTATCGGCCAAGAGATCATGACAGAAGACAAAGTTACGCTGCGGCTGAACTTCGTTTGCCAATATAAGATCGTAAACCCGCTGCGCGCTTTGGAAATGAAATCGTTCGACGAGCAAATTCATATCCAGCTTCAGCTCGTGCTGCGGGAGTATGTCGGAACGCTTAAATTGGACGATTTGTTGAAACGGAAGGAGGATGCTGCGTCGTTCATCCTGTCTCGTATGAGCGAGAAGGCTGAAGAGTTCGGCGTACAGTTCCTGAGTGCGGGAGTTAAGGATGTCATTTTGCCGGGTGAAATGAAAGAGATCTTAAATACCGTTCTAATGGCGGAAAAGAAAGCTCAGGCCAATCTAATCACTCGCCGGGAAGAGACGGCATCTACTCGCAGCCTGCTGAATACCGCGAAGCTGATGGACGAGAACCAGACATTGTTCCGACTGAAAGAGCTGGAGTTCTTAGAGAAAATCTGCGAGAAAGTCGGAACCATCTCTTTAACAGGTGGTGGGGATCTGCTTGAGCGGTTGAGCTCTCTTATTGGGGAGAGAAAGGTGGGAAGCAATTAGGGGGAATTATTAACCTTTTTAAGGGTCTCCAAAAGAAAGGGAGTATGGGCATTTAGTATTAATAAATCCTGCTTAGTTTGAACACATCGAGCGGCTGATGCAAACGCTCCGGTAGGAGCCACAATCATTGGCTCGATGATTTTTTTCGGTCTTTTTGTTAAATCAAAACACTAAATTATTCCGTCATCATAGTTAGAATCCGATTTAACTCATTAACATGATTAACCCCATGATCTTTCAAAATCTTACGTAGTAGTTCATAGCCAACTTCTGAATCAAAATAGTCATCCATAAAAGCTAGTACGTGTTCGTTCTGACTATCATTAAGCGGTATCCAGGAACCTCTCGTTTTTATAGCTCATATATCATTTAGTTGAGTCCAAAGTAATTCTATTTCTTGCACGGACAACTTCCGTCTGTAGAATAACGATGGCTGGTTCATGATTTTTACTGCAGGTACATTCTCAAGATAAGAAACAAAGCTACTTCTCTCTTCAAGCATTGTGTTTCTTGTAACATTATCATCGTCATTTGCTTTTGTCATAAAACTAACGGCTTCATTTATAACCTGAATGATCATGACTTTTGCCTCTGCAAAAGAGTCAAAGTCTTCGGGTATATATCCTTCCATTTCAGCTAAGATAGCTTCCAAAACAATGTATCTGGGGAATAATTTCTTGGCTTCAAGAGAGAAGTCGATTCCGTCGGGTTCTCGATCCCTTCCTTGATCGATTAACTTATTATACTTTTTGCCCCAATAATCAATTTTTGTTATGCAATATCTCCTTGCCAACGAATGAAAACCTCTTATTAGAGTAGTTTCTTCCATAGGTTCACCTCTGCGGGATTATTTAATATTCAATCCATCCGAAAAACTTTCCCCTTCGGTACAAACGGTAAGCTCTGGCCCTTAGGAATAAGAAATGCATGCTCACGGCGAATGCTCACTCTATCGCAGTAGCCATCTGTGATGATCAATAAGGGACCGTTCTTGGGAAAATCCTCTGCACGCTCTAGCAGATCGATTCCCGGTTGGAGGATGGTGCCTCCTCGGCCTTTGATGGACACGCAATCTGCGATAACCTCTGGGGCGAGATACCCTTGGTCGTAGACGGCAGCGTCGCAGAATACTACACGTACCAGGGGAACATCTCGGGACAGGCTGTAGCTGGCGATGGCACCCAGGGCTTTGCCAAGCAGCTTGGTATCCATGGAACCGGAGGTATCGAGCACAACACCGAATGTACGACCATCTTCGTCCCCGGCGTCCGGTATCCAGCGAGGTCTGGGAATATCGGGGGTGGAGGATTGTCTACGGCTGATTCTGGAATAGCTTCGGACCTTCTCCACTGGCGAGAAGTAGTGGTCGAACCATTTCGCAAGCTCAACATCCCATAGAATAGGGGGCTGAGACAATGCGCGGATTTCTTCTACAAGTCCTGCCGGAAGCAGCCCGCGATGCTGATCATAGTGATAATCAAGGCCTTGGCTGAGACAGTTCCGGTAAAAATCATCAAGTGCAAGTCCATCATTCCGTTCCCACCAATCAGGTTTGCTCGGCGGCAGGATGTCTCCGAGGCCCATTCCCCGAAAGGTAGCAACTTTACGATACAGCCTAAGATCGTTGACGATCCGGTCATAGATCGATTCGGCACACAAACCCTTTAATTCCGGGTCATAGAGCCCACCAATCCTAGGGAAAGCACCTAACCCCATCTCCATCAGCCACTGATTGATGACATAATCACAGGCCACATTCCATAAATAAGGGTCACGTCCGTCAGCGCGGGCATGGTGTCTTAACCCGACATGCAGAAATTCATGTGCCAGCACGAACCGGCATTCCTGCTCGTCGAGGCCTGCTGCGGGGTTCATATAGATTTCTTTGGCCTCAGCATCTACAGCGGCTACAGTGATGGACAATCTATTGCATAGAATGGGGTCCTCAATAATGGTGAAATCGGCAGCCATCGCTCCCATCAGCGGGTAACTGCTAATGAACCAATTACGGGCTTTTAGAGCCAGCGTGAGGACTTCTTTCTGAGCTCCCAGGTATTCTTCGTATCCTGCGGTGACATTGACTGCACTGGTGACAGCCATGGATAATCCCTTTCCCAGACAATCCTGCCAATTTACTTGGCGACTGCTCCAATAGTATCCCGTATTGCGGGGATTCAAGAGCATGTCCTGAAATCCGTGTCCGGCAGAACCGAGATTGTGGAAGGAAGGAGGGAGTCCTCGCTCTACGAAGATGTCATATAACTCTTCTTCACTTTTAGCTGCCAATTCGATTCGTCCGTCCATTGCCGCAGGAGGTCGCCCAAGCTTCATGTCATACAGAAATTTTGCAATAAAAGCATCGCATGCCGCATTCCATAGATCCTGACGTTCCATCGTCCGGAAATGTCCAAACCCAAGATGAAGCAAGGCATGGGCAAGAATGTACACCCATTCCTCTGGCAGCCCTCTTCGCTTAGGATGCACATGAATAAAGCCGTCACTAGTAGTGACAGCCCAGCCGTGCTCCGGACATTGGTTTCCTTCCCGGCGAATAAAATGAGCGTGTAAGGCAAGCGGAGCGAACATGGGATGTTCAGTAATGTATTGAAGACCTTCGTTATAGGCTTTGGTAGCGGGATCAAGTTCTCTGGACTTAGGTTTCGCCATAGTTAGACTTCCTTCTTCTGGACGAGGCGTGGCAAGTCGCGGACAATTTCAACTAGGAACCAATCCGGCAGACTTTCTCCGTTCTCGTTTCGCGCAACCGTGAGTTGAGCGATTTCGAGACTGATGGTGCTTAAGTTCTTAATCAGAGCCTTGGAACGGTGGGCAAGTCGCTTATGATGCTCAGTAAGATTGGACTTGGATTCCGGCAGTTCTTTAATAAGATGTGCGCGGAAGGACTGTGCCATAAAGTACAGCACATCCCGATCCTCTGGTTCATTAGGCCAATGGAGCTCACCTTCCAGAATGGCATTCAGTTTGTATTTATTATTAGTTTGTTTGTAGAAGGCTTTAAATTGCCCGGCATGATGAGGGGATAGACAACCTGTGGCCAAAATATCTAAAATTTCAGGCTGCAAGCCGTCACCGAATTCTTTTAACGCATCACTTAGCATATGCCAGGATCTTGGTGTGGAGAAGGGTTCTTCGTGTTTCGGAGGTTGAACCCAAAGATGGTCTGGACGAGTCTCTATATATTGGATCACTAGCGGGTGGATTTCATTCTCATATGCCCACGCTAACCATTCACGGTGAGATACTCTTAATTGCACATGAAACATGCGGTTGATCAGTGCGGATGACATGGGTTTGACGATAGCGCTATCCTGCGCACGGTTTCCAGCGCCAATGACGATAGAGCCTGCCGGGAGGTGGTATTCCCCGACACGTTTCTCCAGGATCAAGCTATAAAAGGCTTTCTGAACCTCATGAGTACAGGCGTTAAGCTCATCCAAAAACAAGCAATAGGGCTCGTCGCGGGCGATGATGCTTGGCGGACAGAACCTGCTTTTTCCATCTATAATTTGCGGGACGCCAATGAGATCCTCGGGTGCAAGCTGGCTTCCCAGTAGAGAGACACAGGGCAATCCCACCTGATCGGCGAACTGCTGGACTAAGGAGGATTTTCCGATTCCCGGAGGTCCCCAGATGAAAACTGGACGTGCGACGGCGATGTTTAATAATAGATCCATGATCTGTTTAGATGACACTGTTGTAGAGATATTCATTGCTGATTGTTGATTCCTTCCATATTTAAACGTTAAAGTAATGATACCATACGATAATTATGGTGTTGGTGATAAAGAATGGTTATAAATTAAAGATTCATAGGCTAACCTTGCTTAGATACAGGCTGTATTTTTCAGCTTTAATCAAAAATTACCGCTCCCTAAGATGACATCAGAGTATAATGCGGTTAATAGAAGCTGGATTAAAAAAGGAATTTAGGAAGTGAAGGTAGATGTTAAATCAAGCTGCAGAAAAAAGCTTAAGCAAGTTAATGACCAAGATTCTTCGCCATGCTCCCGGAGAGTTTGGCATAGTCTTAGACCCGGTGGACGGATCATGTTCGCTGAGTGCCTTACTGCAAGCCATTCAAGCCCAACATAAGTGGTCAGGGGTTACGTTAGCGGATATTGAGCAGGTGGTTCGTCAATCGGACAAACAGCGTTTTGAAATTAGGGATGACCGAATCAGAGCGAGGTATGGTCATAGTCACGATAAAATTCAGTATGCCCCCGGTGAGCCTCCAGCGTTGCTCTACCATGGTACGAATCAGAAGGCCCTCCCTATAATCCTGCAAGAAGGGCTGAGGCCGATGAGCAGGCAGTATGTTCATTTATCTGAAGGAACTCATTTTGCAACGTTGGCTGGGAGCCGCAGAGGAGCGTTAGCCATCCTTAAAGTGGACACTCAGTGCGCACAGCAATTAGGCATCACCTTCTATTACGCGGGGAATGAGGTCTGGTTGGCTGAGCACGTGCCGCCTGTGTGCTGTTCGGTCTTGAAGTCTGATGAAAAAGGGGAAAGACAATCATGAATCAATCTATCAACTGATATCGGCGTCAGTAAGAGTCCAGTATTAACAAGATGAAGTTTAATAGCACCCGCATGAAAAGCCGCCGATTCCGGCGGCTTTATCTTTTACTCTGCACTCAATTGTACTTCATCAGCTTACTACCTCTTTAGAAACCTCGTTACGAATCAGGCAAGCGGCCCCAAATCCAATGCCCAGCACAAGTGCCAACAGGATAAAGGTTAGCGGGAAGCTGCCCGTTCTCATGCACTGAATTGCAATAATTGGCCCTAGGCTCGTTCCTGCAAACAGGATGAATGTATAAACCGATACTGCAATGCCCTGTAATTGGCCCCCAAGTTGGCCCACAAGCGAGATGAGAACTGGGCCTACAAGTGCTATGCCTGCGATATAGATAACACTCATTACGGCGAGTAACGTTAAGTTAGTGATTAATCCCAATGAGGCTAGTCCAAGCATGGCTAATAGTAACGCACCACGTAATATCCTCAGGTTGCCGAAACGTGCAGCAAGTCGTCCAGCGTAGGGGGAAACCAGCATTCCCAACACGCCAACAGAACGAACATATAAAATTCCTTGTTTGTTAAGTCCGAATGTCGGGCCGCTTAAATAGGTTCCCAGCGCGGTCGACATACTAACGAAAGACATTAAGAGAACAAGCGCTACCGAATAAGCGAGCAGGAGTTTCTTACGGGCAAAGACTTTTCCCATGTTCCGAATCGGTTCCAGAATACTGGAATTGTCATTCTGATAGTTCCCTTTAGGCAGAAATTTTAATACCAGGATGGCAGTAAGCGAATATAAGGCTGCCAGCAAATAAAAGATCGAATACCATCCATAATGTTGGCTCATGATTCCGCTCAGCACTTGACCAACAATTCCGGCAACCATAAACCCGGTGGTTATGAATCCGATCGCAGTCATTCGTTTTTGCGCTGGATACATTTCAACAGCATAAGCTAGTGCAACCGGGGAAAACGTCGCGGCAGCCGCCCCTTGTAATCCCCTTAGTACGATAATCCAAGAAAAGTCCCGGACCGTGCCAATGAACAGAGAAATGAAGGCCAAAGCAATTAAACCGCTAAAAATTACATACTTACGACCATACCTTTCGGATACTGGGCCATAGATAAGACAACCTATAGCGAAACCCAATGAGAAAATACTGCCAGCAGTCGCAGCCTGCGTGGAAGATATTTTAAAGATATCCGAGAACAAAGGAATAAGTGGAATGGTAACGTACAGGCTAGACATGATAACCATGCCTGCCCAGCACAAAATAACTGTCATGGAGGTATAATTTTTTGGATTAGTCATGATAGGTCAATTATTAAAATAGTTCCTATCAAGATCACTCAGAAGACCTGCATGCTCAGGCCTCCACCCAAGCAAATCTTGAGTCAACTTACTCGAAGCCTGAACATTCTGCGAAACGAAATGTGTCAGCCAACCAAAATGAGCAGGAGCTTCTTCAACAGATTTACTAACGACAGGAATATCGAGGCGACGACCTATTACTTTGGCAATCTCCTGAATAGGGACACCTTCCTCGCCGATCGCATGCAGCTTGGAACCTGCAGGAGCGGCTTCAAGTGCTAGTCGGAACAATCTTGCAGCATCCAATCGGTGTATAGCAGACCAGCGGTTTGAACCTTCTCCCACATATGAGGAAACACCGGTCCGCTTAGCGACATTAATCAACGCCGGAACGAAGCCGCCACGATCACCGGCACCGTGTACCGAAGGAGGAAGTCTCAACACGGATACACGCACGCCTTTCTCAACCAAGGAAAGAGCTTCCTCTTCCGAAGCGATTCGGTGCCTCCCAGCAGTACTAACATCAGGGGAGTCTTTCTCTGTTCCAATTCGTCCTGGTGCAAGGTGAGCAATCACGGATGTCACAACCAGAGGGCGTCCCGAGCCGGCAAGTGCTTCACCGAAAGTCTGAACTGCACGGCGGTCTGTTAGTCCGGCATCTGCCATATTCGAAAAATCATGATTGAAAGCAGTATGAATGACACCATCACATGCTTTTGCACCGCTTCTCAGGCTATCCAGATCATCCAAAGAACCACGGTGTACGAGCGCTCCGGATTTAAGTAGAGAGTCGGCAGCTTCATCTGAACGAGCCAGGCCAATCACTTCGTGTCCTGCGTTTAACAATTCGGTTACGACGGCAGAGCCGATAAAACCAGTTGCTCCTGTTACAAAAATACGCATGATGAGACCCTCCATCGAATATAGGATTTACTTGCACTACCGAAACGATCTACTTGCGATCGGAGTTCGGGGTTACAAGGTTATATTCATTTTAGAATCCATCGCGTCTTGATGATTGCCTGTTCTGCTTCGTTTATTGCCTATTTCAATGGAGGTTTGAATCATCCGTTACTTGTTGACGTAACCCCAAAACATCTCTCTTGGGTGGGCTTCCAAAAAAACGGCTGTAATCCCGGCTGAATTGAGAGGGACTAACGTAACCTACTTGATAACATGCTATTGTCGCATCCATTGATTCAGAGAGCATTAACCGTCTTGCTTCATGCAGGCGAAGCGCTTTTTGGTATTGCAATGGACTCATTGAGGTAATAGATTTGAAATGCACTCGAAAAGTAGATTCACTCATATGTACCATCTCACCCAGTTCTGCAACTTTCATTGGATAGGCGTAATTATTACGAAGCCAGGTAATGGCTCTTGTAACCCGGTGTGCTTCCGATCCTGAAAAGCCAAGTTCAGCGATACTAGATCCAATTGGGCTGCGTAGAACTCGTATTAAAATCTCATCCATGGCTAGGGGGCCCAGTAATTCGGCATCACTGGTATTGGTCACACATTCCACCAGTCTTGTTGCAGCACTAATCATACCTAGGTCGGCGTTTAGTACATAACCTGCGCCCCACTTCGTTACGGCAGGTACACCCTTTGGATATACCCTGAGGGCTAATTCGGCAATTTTTTGCGGTTCAAGAACCAGTTTTACGCTTAAATAAGGCTCGATATTGCTAGCTTGTGTGACCTTCAAAGCAATAGGAAGTGCCACAGGAAGCATAAGGATTTGCGATTGATGGAATCGATAGACCTCTTGCCCTACGGTCACTGACTTAGCACCTTGGGCTACAATTAACATAGAGGGCAAGTCAAATGATTTTACAGAGTTCTCGTTTACTTGCGAATATCGACTGACGGATAGGCCGGGGATGCATTTCTCGAAAGTCCCTTCATATGGGGTTTGGGCGCTGATAAGGCCTGCCAAGCGAACAGTTTCAACAGCAAGTGCTTCCTTGTCGCTACTTTTCGAAGTCGAAACCAATGTATGTTTGTTCATGAGTTTTCCCCTGTTCCCTAACCAACTAAAAAGTGGATAGAAGAGTTGTGAGTCTAACAATAAATTTTCGCCGTTACAAACTAAAACACCTGTCAATACTGGGCAATAAGAGTCCGGTATCGACAGGTGTTTTGAGTTGTTATAACAATCTGAGCACACGTACTAGTAAACTAAGACTCAGGGGAAAATAGTCATACAGGCGATTTAGCTATGCTGAGGTTTAGTTTCAACCCATGCAACCTTGAGATCTCTTTTTTTGAAGAACCAGGTATTATTAATTTTGACGAACTCGTCGAAATATCTGATCGTTGCCACCATCAAATTTTGTTTATCGCCATCAACTGTTAAGTGATGAGCAAAACAATAGGTTGTCCCAGTTGCAGTATCACCAGACAAGGTGATCTTACTTTGGCCATTAAAGTGCATGGTGGAGGTATAGGTGTTCAGGTTGTCGAACACAGGGAACAAATCTTGTCTACTGTTAATGATTTGGTCTGGTTCTGCCTGACGCTCATCCATAAATACTCTAAATAGCGTATCTTCAGTGAATAGTGACATTTGACCTTCAGCATCTCTTGTGTCTGCACAAAATGCATAGGCATCAACTAGTTCACGGATCGCATCACGGTCAGCAATTTCTTCAAGGGTTAATTTTTGTACTTCTCTCATTTTTCCCACACCTTTTCTTGTAGTTTGTTTGTATCTGTTCTTTCTGCATATGCTTTGTTTGTTGCATAACTTCTATCCTTATAGTAACCGAGCCGAGGTTGTAAAGCTTTGTCGTGCAGCTCATTTTAGTTGTCAATTCGGCTCATTCGAACCGATAAATTGGAACAGTTGTTACGTGCCGGAGCATGCTTCCGTAAATTTTAGTGCTGTCCCATTGGATTGGCATGGGGGCTTTGTGTTATCTTGTACTCAGATAAGGAGTGAGGCAAATGGGGGCAGTAATTACAAAGGCTGTGAAAATGCCTCAGAGTATAGCCAGTGTTAGCATGCTTAATATGAAAGGACTATCGGTCATGGGGGCATGCGGCTATTCTGACATTCAGACCGGGAGAATGTATCTGCAGGATCATGTTCTATTAGTTGTTTTGGAAGGGGTCTACATCATCAGATATGGTGATCAGGAATATGCGGTGAGAAAAAACGAAATGGTGCTGTTGCATAAAGGCATCGCCGTCGAGTATGAGAAGTATGGGGAAGAGAATTCGAGACATATCTTGGATTACATGATGTTCTTTCTGAAGGATGAATTGCTGCATGAATTTATGAAAATATCCAGTCTTCCTTCTCCCGAAACTACATCGCCTGCTCCAACGGCTGTTCATTCGGTGAATGAGCGCCTGTTAAGCTATATTGCATCACTCAAGCCTTATTTTGACAAGCCAGAGGCCATTCAAGACGAATTAATTAAGCTGAAAATGCTGGAGCTTCTATTTGATATATTGGATGCGGACAAAGGGTTATTGAACCAAATTCTGCAGCTGAGACAGCAACGTCCTACAAGTATTGTCGAGGTGGTGGAGAAGAATCTGCTTAACCCCGTATCGCTTCAGGATCTGGCTTATTTGTCCGGCAGGAGCTTATCGACCTTCAAACGGGAATTTCGGAAGATCTATAATGAGCCTGCAATACAATGGATTCGTAATCGTCGGTTAGAGAAGGCTAAGGAGCTATTAACCCATTCCGGAATATCCATCACGGAAGTCTGTTACGCTACAGGCTTCGAGAATGTCTCGCACTTCTCAAAAGTCTGGAAGAAGAAGTACGGGATCCCCCCATCTGCAATGAGGCATCGTAACGCTGCTGAAATGGCTATTGTTGAGGGTTGAGTGAGGATAGGATTATCCGAAGCTGCCTTACGTTCGGATCATAAGTTTATCTTTCTTAAAGACACGGAAGCACATTTCTGTGTCTTTTTGCTTTTCTATAATGGGTTCCAACTCAGCTGTGCAATTATTAACTCCATGATGCCCAGGTTGGCGCGAATTGAAAGAATAATGGCGTGAAATGTCGTTAAAATCGTGAGATATAGAGAATATAATTCTTAACACAAGGTAAATTGAAACTATAGATGTGGTCATAACGAATTGCATCTGTGGAATAATAGGAGGATTAGACATGAGTAGGAAAGTAGCGCTAATTACAGGAGCATCTAGTGGAACAGGAAGAGAATTTGCTCGAATTCACGCAGCAAAAGGCGGGGATCTTGTTATCATTGCCAGAAGAGAAGATAAGTTAAATGAACTCAAACAAGAATTAGAGAAGAAATATAATATTAAGGTGAAGGTTATTGCGAAGGACTTAAATTTGCCTCAGGCACCTGTTGAGATTTATAACGAGGTCAAAAAGGCAGGCATACAGGTAGATTACCTTATAAATAATGCCGGGTTTGGAGGACGTGGTTATTTCCACGAGCGTCCAATGGAATTAGATTTACAGATGATTCAAGTTAATATCGTAGCGCTGACTAGTTTAACAAGATTGTTTTTGCCTGACTTTGTAAAAAGAAATAGTGGGAAAATAATGAATGTATCGTCAACAGCATCACTTATGGCCGGGCCATTGCAAGCTGTTTATTATGCATCGAAAGCTTATGTTACGTCCTTTAGCAATGCATTAGCGCAAGAATTACATGATAAGGACATAACAGTTACAGCATTATTACCTGGAGGAATGGAAACAGAGTTTGCCCAAGCGGCTGATTTGGTGAATACACCTTTGTTTGCCAAGACAGTAAGTCCATATATTGTCGCAAAAGAAGGATATGATTCAATGTTAGAGGGGAAATTAAATGTCATCTCAGGGGTCTCAGCTTCCCAAAGAGCGATGATCGGAATGACACCATTCATACCTAAGAAGGTAATGTTGAAACAAATATATCAAATGCAGCAAAAAAAATAGTCTTTCATTTAAGCAGGAATGGATAATTAGGGAGGGGTACATGTCTAATAATAGAGTTGTAATGAATAGGAAATTTGCAGACCTAATAGAAAATGCCGGTATATCCATTACAGAGGCACTGAAAAAATCCGACCTGCCTGAAGACTTATTTAATCGTCAAATATCTTCATTAACAGCTGTTGAATATATAAGGTTTATGGAAGCCCTCAAAGAGCTGTCCATTGATGAGTGCACGCCAATAAAGATGGGTACATTAGAAAGTGTAGAAACATTTTCCCCACCTGTTTTTGCAGCTTATTGCAGTAAGAATATGTTAACTTGTATGAAAAGAATAGCAACATATAAAAGGCTTATAGGCCCATTAGTCTTTGTAATTAACGAAAATATGAATGACGTAACCTTAGAGATGAGTTTTGAAAATGAAGAATATGAAGTGCCCGAGTTTTTAATTGGTGCAGAAATGGTGTTTTTAGTACAACTTATGAGAAATGCTACTAAAACTCATGTTGTACCAAAAGAAGTGATGACACAGCATCAGATAGATCATGATCATTATGAAAGTTTTTTTGGAATAAGACCTGCAGCAGGACCAAGAAATATGCTGACGATATCAAAGCAAGATGCACTTCGTCCTTTTATAAGCCAAAATGATGCCATGTGGGAATATTTCGAGCCAGAATTAAGAAGACGGCTTAATGAATTAGATGTAGATGACACTTATGCCGCTAGAGTTAGAAGTGCACTCATAGAGCTTTTACCGGCAGGAGAAGGAACTATAGAGGATGTATCATCAAAATTAGGCTGGAGCAAAAGAACGCTGCAAAGAAAATTAAAGGAAGAAAATACATCATTTCAGAAACAGCTAAACCATACAAGAGAACTACTAGCAAGGCATATTTGAAAAATTCGGATATGATCTCTGATGAAATAGCTTACCTCTTAGGGTATCAAGATCTAAATTCATTTGTGAGAGCATTTCATATATGGACGGGCATGACAATAAGCGAATATAAAAGAAAATAAATAAGGCCAGCCTTTTGGCTTGATTTCTATTTGGATCGTCAGCTCATTCATTTCCATCACGTATAACCGTGCCGCTGGTAAATTAAGCATAAAATCAGTATAATAATTATAATCTGTCATTCCTCGAGTTGGATTGGTTACACAACCATCTTACGGAATGTACAGATATTTTCTATATTCTGGGCCAGTTTCACAATCTATGCTGAATTTAAAGCGCTTGAGGAAGGATGAGGTCTATGTATACATTTGATAATCAATTACCTAAAACAACAACTTATTGGAAAGAAAATGGGATTTTTCATGTTAAACATACAAGCTTTCGTGTAACCATTGAGGAAGCCTATGCAATTGCGGAATTGTTAAAAGCATCTGTTAAGGACCAAGACACGAAGGCGATTATGATAGACAATCGTGAAGCTAGTGGAGTTTGGACCCCAGAAGTGAATAAAGTTTGGGACGATACAACGGTTGGAATTAGTGATGAAAGACCTAAGAAGTTTGTTACATTAACGAATAGTGTTACAGCTGCAATGCAGATTAATAGAATTTCTAGAAGAACTGGTAATGAAAATATGTCTAAAGCATTTTTCAGTGATTTTAATGACGAGGTAAAGGCATTTATAGACGCAGAGTAAAATACCTAACTGGGACGAACTAGTGCAGAGAAGTAAATAAATGGTAGAAAAAAATAAACGGTCTTTATCCATATAAGGATGAAGACCGTTTTTATAGTGGGAAATTATTTTATAAATTGGTGGTAACCGTTTAGCTTAACTGGAGGTTTACTTATAAGTTCCCTCAAAAACTACTTCGCTAAGCAGCTTTCGTCCACTCGGTACCTCTCTCTCCTGAATTGGATCAGGCAAACTACTCTTATCTCCTTGATAGCCAAGGGCAATGACGGCATGAAGATCGTACTGTTCAGGCAAATTCAAGGCCGCTTTGGCTTGCTGGCGGTCGAATCCGCCAATAGCATGAGTTGCCAGTCCTTTCAGCGTTGCTTCAAGTGCCAAGTAGCCCCAAGCAGTCCCTGTATCAAAAGCATGAGCTCCATTGTGATCGCCGTTTTCACGTTTAGTATCAGAAGCGACGAGAACGAGCACTGGGGCTGTAGTCGCCCAAAGCTGGTTGAACTCGCCCAAAAACTGATGAAATACTGCCAGTTGTTCCTCTGTCTTAGCCACCACAAATCTCCATGGCTGATCATTATATGAGGAAGGTGCCCAATGAGCGGCTCCCAAAATCGCATTTAAATCGTCTTCTGATACTTTACGATCGTCGAATGCGCGTGGCGACCAGCGGTTCAGAAACAATGGCGATACACTGTTCTCTTCGTTGCGATAAGGTTGAACCTCTGCGGAAACCTCTTCTAAAATACGAGTTGAGCTCATTTAAAACACACCTTTCCGATAGATATTATAGTATTTTGTTGTATTGTATCATGTTAAGGTGGGTAAGGCAAAAGATTTCTATTTAGGGTCTAATGTTCGATAGAAATGTAAGACGAATAAAAGAAAATAACAAAGAGCAAGAAGGAACGAAGGGGAAGGTTTGGAACAGTAGGAGCGTTAGCGATCGCCTTTGTATCCAGATTTCAACCGCTAAAAGCGGCTTATAAAGAAGAAATCTGGGTACAATAGCGACCGGAAGTCCAAACATTCACCGTAGCGACGACCGAGCCTTACGTTCATATCATAAGCTCGTCTTATATAGCGAAGGTTTTTTATATCATTTATACTGATAAGACCAATTTACTTCTTAGGAGTTGTTTAACGAATCATGATAAAGAAAGAAGTCGCGCATATACGCAAGCAATTTAAGCTGGATCACGATTTGCTGAATATTTACGACATTCTCAACGTGTATATTATGAAGGAAAGCAACGAGATCTATCATTGGGAGCGCCAGCCGTTTGGCCTGGTGGACAGAGAGAAGCAGGAGCTCTATATGGGCAATTTTAAAAAACTACTGACCGGCGAGTTGGATCAGAAGCTGTTCGAGTTGAAGTTTCAAGAGGAAGCAGAGGAACCGACGCAGGTGATGCTGCACCAAGCTTTAGTGACAGGTGATCCGGAAGAGTGGCAGGATTTAATGCTGATGTTGGTGGATAGAATGATGGCAGATACCCATTATGAACGGGATACGGTGGTCACTTTCGTTCGTGGACAGTATTACCGGCCAACCAAAGCAAGAAACGATGAAGCTGAGGAAAGTGAGAAGAACGAAATGTTCGCGCATCCGTTCATTCTATGCAGCGTGAATTCGACGGAGAAGCAACGGAAAGCTCTCTTATTTGATTATGTGGAGAAGGAATATAAATACAATGTCATTGTAGATCCGATCGTCAAGTTAAGTACACCGGAGCAGGGCTTCTTTTACCCGAGCGTGACCGACAATTACTCCGATGTGAACCGCATTCTGTATTGTACGGGAAAATCGAACTTTCCAGATCCGCATTTCATCGAGCAGGTCTTGAATGCCGAAAGATCCGTGACGGCACTGGAAGAGAGAGCGATTTTCGAAGATATCGTGAAGGAAGTGGCGGGCGAACAAGTTGACGCAGCTACCCTCGCACAGGTGTATGAGGAGATCCATCAGGTTATCGAAGATGGCGAAGGCCAGGAAGAACCTCCGAAGCTCGATTATAAAGATTTGGAACGCGTGCTGACGGTAAGCGGCGTGGAGAATGTGACGCAGGAAAAAGTTGAGCGGGCGTTTGAAACGATCGTTGACAATAAGCATTATGAGATGAAGGCGAGCAGCGTGATGCCGAAATTCACTACTAAATCGATAAAGATTGATACCAAAGTAGCTACGATTTCGATCAGTCCACAGGATTTAAAGTATGTGAAACAGGTGAATTATCAAGGGAAACGCTGTATTTTGATTGAGGTTGACGAAGATGCCATGATCGAAGGGTTTACGCTTAGTACAGAAACGCTTTAGTGTCAGTTGACACTGTTGAAGCGATCGCAGATTTTGAGTAAATCTAAGCGAATGCTTCTTGCGTAGCTTATTAGAGTCAGCATAAAAGAAGGGCTGTCACCGGATCTTGAAGATTCGGCAGACAGCCCTTTTTAGCTGGACTAAATTAAGATAACAGGCCTCTATTAAGCCTTTGCGTGAGTACTGAAGCCGGAATTAATGTCATCTGTACCACTCACTTCATCCAGTGAGGCGTCCTTCTGTTTATTGAACATTTCGAGGACAGCAGGCGTAGCTGGGAAGATGAAGCTGAATAATACAATGGTAATGCCGGACAGAATCACACCGGAAATGCCCGGCATCATCCAAAGCTCTGTCACCAGACCAAAGAATCCGGTAGAGTCGGTAGTCCATCCCGGTACCCCGGTGAAGGAAGTAATGATGTAGTAGAGTAGACCGACGGTGATGCTGGCCCACACGGCAATGGTGGAGACTCTACGCCAGAATGGCCCTAGGACAAGCGGCCAGAAGACCGTAACGAAGATGATATCCCAGGCGAGATAAGCCAGATCGATGATCTGCTGGAAGTTAATCGCCAGGATGAAGCCGATAACGGCACTAACCGCAATTCCGATCCGTGAGACACGAAGCAGCTTCTTTGGTTCAGGGTTTGTATTGATGAAATCCAGATAAATGTTCTTAGTGAACACCCCGGAGGAAGCGACGAAGCAGGCGGCTAGTGTCGACATTCCCATGGCAGCCAGCGCAGTCAGGAAGATCGCAGAGACTAGCGGCGGGAAGTAACCTTGGGCGAAGGCCAGCATGAGGTTCTCCGGATTTTGGCTGCCTGGGTAAATGAATTTATAAGCTTCACCAAGCATGCCGGGAATCCAGCTTATTAGAATTACAATGACACCAGAGATAATCATCCCCCGCTGGGCAATCTTCGGATTCTTAGCTCCAGCTACCCGCTGCCCTAAGTCAGCTGCAGGAATATCACCGAAGGCCAGCACTAGATACAAGCTCCAGAAAGTAGCGCCGCCTTTATTGAATAGTGTACTTACGTTCCACCAATCGGGATGGAAGATGTTATCGTGGTACGAGTAAATGACTGCAACGGTAATCCCCAGGATTCCCACGATAGAGAGAAGGCCTTGGATGACTTCCGTATAGGCAACTGCCCATAGTCCGCCAATGATGGAATATAGCGCTGTTAGAAGCACGAACAACAGGGCAGCCGGGATAAAAGGAAGATCGAAGATTGCTTGGATGATATAGGTTCCTCCGACCGTCAAGGCTCCCGCATTAAAGAAGCCGAAAGCGATGGTCATCACAGATCCAGAGTAAGCACCTAGCTTCTTGCTGGCATAGCGCAGGCCGTAATAGTCGGCAATGGTCCATCCCTTCAATCTGCGCAGCGGCCGGGTCCAGATGAAGGCACCCAGCACCATGCATGTGCCAAGCCCGGCCATCGTTGCTGTTCCTTCGAAGCCGCCAGTGGTGTAACCGGACCCGATAGCCGCGAAGAAGAACGGTGCCGCCAGCATGGCGGCCAGGAGACTGCCGGCTACGACGTAGAGCGGCATGCTCCAGCCCGCAACGAGCAGGTCTTCAGCGGTTTTGATTTTTTGATACCCTTTGAAGCCGATGTAATATATAAAAATCAAATAAATGAGAAATACAATTATGGACGTCATGTGATTGCTCCCCCAGTGGTTACCATTAAGATGACTAGAATAAATTAATTCATTACACTGCCGCCATTGGCACCCAGCACTTGTCCTGTGTAGAAATTGGCATCATCGGAAGCCAGGAACAGAACAGACTTAGCGATTTCCTGCGGCTGTGCCAGCCGCTTCAGTGGATATTTCGCCGCTTCTTCTTCTTCGTAGCCTTCGCCGAAGTCAGCGAGGATATCGGTCAATGTTCCTCCTGGAGCTACCGAGTTCACGTTAATGTGTGGGGCAAGTTCCCGTGCCAAAGCTTTGGTGAAAGAAGTAATACCACCTTTGGCTGCCGAATAATGCGTGAATTCTTCACAGCCAAGACTTGCTAAGTCCGAGGAGATGTTAATGATTTTACCAGCCTTATTGTCCCACATACGGCGTGCGGCTTCCCGTGCATTATAGAAAGTTCCATATAAATGTACTTTGATCATGCGGTCCCATTGCTCATCTGTCATTTCACGGACTGTTACGGCCTGGGCAATCCCCGCATTGTTGACGAGTATATGGAGTGTGCCGAATAGGCGGTCGAATGCAGCGAACATCTCACGCACTTGGGTGGAATCACTGACATCGGCGTGGTGAATTTCGGCCTTAACGCCATAGGATTCCGCTTCTTTTTTTACTTCAAGTGCTTCCTGAGCATCGCCAATATAATTGATCATAACGTTCGTTCCCGCCTTGGCGAATTCAAGTGCCACCGCTTTGCCTATTCCTTTGCTTGCGCCTGTAATCAACGCTTGCTTGCCTTTTAGCCCTGTATAGCTCATCTATGATCGCTCCTGTCTATTAAAAATTAAACTTTGAATCGTTGAATTAATTCTTGAAGAGATTGCGAAGTAAGGCTTAAAGATTCGGTAGCTTGGGCTACCTCCTGAATGAATTGCAGCTGAAGCTCGGAGGAGCTGGAGACTTGGTCAGATTTCTTGGCAATCTCGCCGGAGACGTTTCTAAGCTCCGTCATCGAAGCGGTAACCTCTTCAGAGGAGGCGGAAATTTGCTGTGATGAAGCGGAGATTTCTTGCATTTGCATAGATACATTCTTGGTAGATTCGAGAATCTGATTGAAGGACTGAGCCGCTTCTTTCATCAGTTCAAGACCTTTATGAACTTCCTGCTGACCCTCCTGGGCTATGACCTGTGACTGAGCGGTACTCTGTGTAATACTTCCCAGATGCTCAGCAATTGTACTTGCAGAGCGGCCTGTTCTTTCGGCAAGCTTTCTGATTTCGGTTGCAACGACAGCAAATCCCTTACCATGTTCACCCGCACGCGCAGCTTCAATAGAAGCATTGAGCGACAACAGGTTCGTCTGTTCTGCCACATCGGTAATCAGATTGGTCATTGTATTAATCTCGCTAATTTGGGAATTGAGTACTTGAATCACATCGGCAATGCGGGTGACGGATTCTGTAATATTATTCATCTGATTCTGTAGTCTATCTAAGGAGTCATATCCGTTCTGAGCACTCGAGGCCATTTGTTCAGATTCCTCTGAAGCGGAAGATGTGGATTCAGCAATACGTTGGATGCCTATCGCGGTTTCTTCCAGTACAATTACAGTTTCTTCCGTAATCTTTGAATTCATCAGGGTCTTCTCGGCGACTTCGGTCATGTCACTGTTCACTTGTACAGAGTAGGATTCCGTTTCTTGGGAACTAGCGGTGAGCTGCTCAGAGGAGGTAGCTACATGTTCTGAAGACTCTTGGATGTTCAGGATCAGAGTGCGGAGGCTATCTTGCATTTTGACAATCGCTGTATTAAGCTGGCCAATTTCATCGGCAGAATTGTAGCTAAGTGGACTGCTGCTAAGATCTCCTGCGGCGATACGGTTAGATACATCAACAATAGACTTCAGTGGTTTAAGTGTTCTAGTGATAACGGCATAGATTACAAGAGCTATGATGATAATACCGATAATTGTAAGTAATAACTGTTTATTCCTAGCCTGGCTGGATAACTGATTTATGTAGTCAGCTGAATAGTCTATACCGATTACAGCGATTACTTTACCATCCTGCTTAATAGGGGAGATTACGGTTCTCCATGTACCAAACGGATCTTTGAAGACATCAGTGACCTCAGATATTCCGGTGGAGTAAACCTTCTTAGCAGCTTCTAGGTGGATAGGAGCAAGATCCGCGAATAAAGCCCCAGGTTTATAGATTTCGTTCAAATTGGAAGTGTATGCTTGAGTGGTTACTTGATCATCCTTCAAACTCCAAATATAACTCCAACTCATTACACCTTGATCTTTCTGGATTTGATCAAGCTGTTTCTGAAGACTTGTGAAGTCAGGATTTCCTTCTCCGTTGTTGCTAAGTAGCTGATTAACCTGTTCAGGATTAATCTGCATGCTGGTCAAGGTACCTACACTAAGAAGCTCACTCTTTAAGTCATTCGAAAGGTTGGATTTCAGAATGTTTAAGCTGAAATAGGTGACTCCGGCAAAAATTAAGACAACCATGATAATTACAATCATGGATACCTTATACTTTAAAGATAAATTTCTCGCTCTCTCCACAATTCCTTCTCCTTTTCAAATATATTTCTTTTTTGTATGACACTACTCCTATTATTAGTTATCGACATCAACTGCCATAAAAGTAAGATAAATTACCTATCTGAACACAGAAAACTTCTAAATCCTTCTCCAAGGACAGAACTTATAGTGCCAAATATCCAACAGACATGCGCTATTAATTGCGATAAATATATGAATAACTAGGATCAGAGTCTCAATGGATGGGGTTATTTTACTATAGGTACTTTCAAGGAGGTTTGAAGCATACGATAGGGCGGTGCATGGTAGGCAAAAGGACTAATACAGAACAAAATAACGGCTTTTAAGCAAGTAAATATCACGCCAAAACAAAACCGCCCGCGTCCATGGCAATGTCAATCTGCCATAAACGCGGGCGGTTTGTTGTCTAGACTTAAGCTTCCATCTTCTGCGCCGTATAGAGACGGTGATAGAGCCCTCTCTTTGCGATCAGCTCATCATGTGAGCCGCTTTCTGCAATGCCTTTGCCCGACACATACATAATGCGGTCACAGTTTTTCACGGTGGACAGACGATGCGCGATAATGAAAGAGGTACGACCCTTAAGCAGCTCATTTAGCCCCTTTTGGAGCAAGCGCTCAGTCTTTGCATCGATGGAAGAAGTAGCTTCATCCAGAATGAGAATGCGCGGATCTGCCAAGAGGGTTCTTGCGAACGAAATGAGCTGCCGCTGTCCCTGAGACAGCTTGGAGCCGCGCTCGTTGACCTCAGTGAGGTAGCCCTGCTCAAATTCACGGATGAATTCATCGGCGCAAACGGCCTTTGCCGCGGCGATCACTTCTTCTTCGGTGGCATCCAGTTTACCGTAACGGATATTGTCCAGAATAGTACCGGAGAATATGAAGCTGTCCTGCAGCATGATCCCCATTTGGCTACGAAGGGATTTCAGTGTGACCTGCGAGATATCCTGGCCATCAATCAGAATCTTACCACTTGAAACGTTATAAAAGCGTGAGATCAGATTGACGACTGTTGTTTTGCCTGCGCCTGTTGGTCCTACCAGCGCGATGCTTTCACCTGCTTTGGCGTTGAAGGAGATATTCTCCAGAATATTAAGCCCTGGGTCATAGGCGAAGGTTACATCGTCGAAAGTGATATGGCCCTGTACAGCTGGCAGTTTTTTCGCATTCGGAATATCACTGACAGTAACCGGCTCATCCAGCGTTTCGAAGATACGCTCAAGATAGGCAACGGCGTTGATAAAGTTATTGTACAAGTTCGAGAGATTCAGAATGGGCTGCCAGAAGCGGGCAGCGTAGCTGCTCATCGCCAGAATAACGCCAAGTGTCATGTCTTGGGGGCTAAGCGTCAACAGACCCACAAGGAAAATCAATGCTGTAACAATGGTAGACAAGTTATCGACCGCGAATGGAATCAGTATGTTATAACGCAGAGCCTTCATCCACTCCGTGCGAAAATTGCCAGCGAGCCGAGTGAAGATCCCCTCATTGCGTTGTTCGCGGGAAAACATTTGTGTCACACCGATGCCGCTGATGCTTTCCTGCAAATAGGCGTTCAGATTGGAGCTTTTATTGGACACTGCCTGCCACGCCCGGCGCTGCCGGGTTTTAATCAGCATCATGATGCCAAAGAATACAGGTAATCCTGCCAGAATGACGAACGATAGCCGTACATCGACGGCGAACATGAAGGCAGCGATAAAGATCAGGTTCACTATTTCCAGAATAAAGTTGATAATACCGTTGGACAGCACATCTGAAACCGAATTGACGTAATTCACGACCCGTATGAGAATCTTGCCCTGCGGCCGGTCATCGTAGTATTTGAAGGGCAAATCCTGCAGATGCTTGAACAAATCGGTACGGATGTCAAAAATAATATCCTGCCCGACACTGGTCATGATGCGTGAGCGGACGGTAGCCAGATAAACGCTGACTACGATGGTCACCAGCATCAGGGCGGACCAGCCCAGCAGCGCAAGCTTGGCTTTTGCCGGAATAATCACGTCGACGACATGCTGCATGATCAGCGGGGCCGAGAGTGAGATGGCTGCTGAAAGGGCGCTGAGTACAAACGCTACAATCATAGGTGTTTTCTTCCGTTTGATATATACCATCGCACGCCGGAAGTGTTTTATGTTGAACGGCGATTCCAGATTCTCATCGACGTCGAATTTATTCCTTGCCACTTTCGATCACCTGCCTTCCAATCCCCTCGTTCTGCAGTTTGAACACATCGTAATAATAGCCTCGTTTGGCTAGCAGTTCGGCGTGGGTACCTTCTTCAATCAGCTTCCCACCATCCACAATGAGGATACGGTCGGCCTGCGAAGTAGTGGACACCCGCTGCGCGATAATAATCTTCGTACAAGGATAATCAAGCTCTCGTAGACTTTTCTGAATGTGCTCCTCTGTCTCCAGATCGACAGCAGAGGTCGTATCATCCAGAATCAGAATTGGGCGGCGGACCGCTAATGCCCGTGCCAATGCAATACGCTGCTTTTGCCCTCCGGACAATCCAACTCCGCGTTCCCCGACAACGGTATCATAACCTTCAGGCATTTTGGTAATGAAATCGTGTGCGGCTGCGAGTCTGGCATAGCCTATTGCATCCTCTTCCGGAAGATCAGGATCGCCATAAGCGATATTTCCGTCGATGGTATCGGAGAACAAGAGTACATCTTGAGTCGCCATACCGATATTATCGCGTAGTTCATCAAGCTCCAGCTCTCGAACATCGGTGCCGTCTACCAGTACACGTCCTTCGAATACATCGTAGAAGCGAGGGATCAGGTTAACGATTGTTGTTTTGCCTGATCCTGTCGAGCCCATGATCGCAATGGTTTCCCCGGGTTCAACGGTAAAGCTAACATCATCCAGCACGATAGCGCTGTCATATTTGAAGCGAACATGATCGAATACAATGCGGCCTTCGTAACGGCGTTTGTCTGTAGACTTGTGCTCGTTTACAATATTGGGCTTAGCATAATAGACATCGACGATTTTGGACAAGCTCGCAAAAAAGCGCTGAATGTCGTTGATAATAATGCCGATGTTGCGCATAGGGTTGGATACGGCCCATATGAGCGAAGAGAAGGCTGTGAATTCGCCAAAGGTGATTCGGCCTTCCATAAGAAAGTACCCACCGGCTAACATTAGGACTACGTTGAAGCCCTGAGCGAAGGATTCCAGATAAGGAAAATAATCAAGCCAGACGAGGGCGGCTTTTTTGTTCGCCGTGGAAAAGTTGACATTCTTCTCCGTGAATTTTTGGATCTCGAACTCCTCGCGGGCAAAAGCTTTGACTACACGGTTGCCTGAAATATTCTCCTGAGTAGTCGTGTTAAGCTGGGACAGTCGCTCGCGCAGATCGACATACATGGGACGTACGCGTTTTGCGAATATGTAAGCCACGATAAAAATTGGCGGTGACAGGATAAGCATCCACAGCGTCAGCTTTACATCTATTGTGAAAAAATAGATAACGGCAGCGATGAAGATCGTTAACGATTCGATGATCGTCTTGAAAATCCATGCCATAGAGTGACGAACCATGTCCAGATCACCTGTCATCTTGGTCATAAGATCGCCTGTGCGGTTATGGTCGTAATATTCCCTGTCTTGTCCCTGAATCTTGTTGTACAAATAAATACGGATGTTGTACATCATGTTTTGCGAGGACTTTTCATACTGCATGGTCGTAAAATAAGCCAGCCCTGTGCGCAGTAGAGAAAATCCAATCATGCCCAGGCAGAGCATAATCAAAAGTTGCCGTTCTGTAGCAAGGTTCTGCAGGGCATTGTCACCGGCTATAAACGTATCGACAATGCGCTGGCTGATGTACGGGTTCACGATTGTGAGACTTGAGCCCACCACCGAGAGGCAGAGCGCCAGAATGTAACGCGTCCGGTTACCCTTTAAGTTCTGCCATAGCCATTTAAGTTCAAACATCTGATCACCTGTTTCTGATTGTTCTCTCACCCTTGCCTGAAAAGAGTGGATAAATCAAAGTGATTATAACATTATCAAACGCCCAAGTATCGATTACGGAAATATTTTTCTTGTGACAATTAATTTAATCTGAAGAGGAGGATATAGCGACAGCCGATGCAGCCGTAGCCCCGGCAATAGCAGCCTGTTGTGCGATCACAATATTAGTGATGCTGGTGGAGAGCGTTGTAGTTACAATACCGTGTCTAACATCATCTACATATTTGAAGGCTACCAGCGCAGCTGACAGCAGCAGCAATTCCTGCTTGCCGATGGACCAGCTGCCGAGGCCCTTTTGGGTACGTAAAAATTCGTAGGTCTCTGAGACGTCGGTAACAATGTCCTCTTTGTTACAGGGGAGCAAAGACAGCACGCCAAGCGAGGAAAGGGTATATTCCTTGTCCAGACGGATACCCTGTGACCGGAATTCATCGCGTAAAGCAAGCACGCGGGCTGCCGCCTCTGGGGCTTCTCCCCCAAGAATCAGTACCTGTGTCAGGGCTTGCACACTGTTCCCCGATCTAAACTCAGGCTTAAGCGCAGTATAGAGTTGCTCCATGCGATCGATACCTTTTTCAATGTCGATATCGGAAAGGCCGAGCATGGCAGCAAAAATATAATCGTCCTGTCCAGTAAGAAAACGGTGCTTGGCTTTCATACTGTCGTAAAACAGCTTTGCCCGTTCTACCGTACGGGAATATTGATCTGATGTCGTATGAGCGGCGATCTGATAGGCTGATATAACGAGATAATCAGAGGCTCTGAATTTAACTTCCTTCATTAAATCATACACGGTCAGGGTGTTTGCGAGCTGTTGTTCTTGTGCAGCAGAAAGAGAGAGCAGGGCAGCAATGCTGATGACCGAGTTACCCCTAAATGAAGAGAACCGACCAGTGTTCTCCTTTATAAGCTCATAGCTCGCGCGAATCGCTTCCTCATCTGCAATTTTGTTCTCTGCCGTGTATAGTAAGGCCGCCAAACGGTTAACCATTACATTTTGCCAGGCAAATGCCTTTTTCATCTTCAGCGCGTTTTCTGCGAACAATTCAAGCTTTGCTGTGTACTGTTCCTTCATTAGATACACTCCTCACCTGTGCTGTGTTTTATTATTTCATACATACTCCCAAGATTAGTTAATGTATATTCATTTTAACAGATCATTTTACATTTTTATCTTTTGTCTTACGCTATGAAATCGATAGAAATGATTTACAAAAAAAATGCAAGCGACTATTATAATTCTATATGTATTAATTTCCTTTTTTATCTATTGTGCGGGGTCAGAGCAGACAAATGGAGGTTTAAATGAAGAAGTATGACAAAATCATATCCATCATTTTCGTACTGATTATGACGGGTACGGGTATTTTCTGGGCCTATTCAAACCAGACTTGGACAGTGCTGGGCACTATAGCCACAGCGACCTGTTTCGCACTATTCGTGTTATTAGGCCTACGCACGATACCTGTTTTGACAGAGTATATTCTGACCAGTAAGCAACCAGAAGAGATGCAGAGTAATAGAACGGACCGCGGGAGTAGGCGGGCATGGCTGAACATTATTAGCTGGATGGTGCTAAGTCGTGTTCTCCTTCTGATCATTGGTTATGCTTTTCTGATCATACAGAATGGTTATTCTGGTGGTCTCTTCAGTAAAATGATGGAGACATGGCACATATCGGGGATCGATGCTTCTTCTTATCTTGGTATTGCGGAGAACTGGTATGTGACAGAGGGAGATGCTAAATATCACCTTGTGTTCTTCCCCTTTTTACCGAATTTAATTAAAGTAGTTGAGATATTTACGGGTAGTTATGTTGCGGCAGGGTTTGTTGTTTCTATCCTTAGTTCGATCGTTGCGGCTCTGTTCGCTTATGAGCTTGCTAGACTGGATATGTCGCGGAGAAATGCTATGCGAGTGGTGAAGTATATTTTTATATTTCCTGCGGCGTTCTTTTTCCTCCTCCCTATGACGGAATCACTATTTTTGGCACTTTCTCTGATGTGTATCTATTTTGTGCGTAAAAAGAATTGGCTCATAGGATGCTTGTTCGGTGCACTGGCAGCTTATACGCGTTCCCCAGGAATACTTCTGGCTGTACCGGTCGCTATTGAATTTATACGGGAGCTGCGGGACACCTATAAAGGAGTACATAGAAGGACATTTATAAGCAAATTGGTTTATGCCTTTGTTGGCCTTTTCACTATATCGCTGGGGCTGCTGGCCTACCTTTATATTAATTATGATGTTACAGGCAACGCGTTTCAGTATAGTATCTATCAAAAAGAGCATTGGTTCCAAAAGCTCTATTTCTTTTTCGATACTGTAAGATATCAGATGGAGTATGCTGTTGGTACTTTTCTTGAGGGAGATAGCCGTAATTTTCTTGGATTATGGTTACCCAATTTGCTGACGATATTCTCCGCTCTGATCGTTATCTGTATGGCTGCGAAGAAGCTGAATCCTGCATATACAGCATATTTCATCGTGTATTTCGCGTTTGTAGTTGCTCCTACCTGGCTGTTGTCCGCCCCACGTTACTTTATCGTTGTGTTTCCTCTGGCTTTTGCAGCGGTGGCGCTCACAGAAGAGAAGTCTAAGGATGCTGCACTTACCGCAGTATCTGTTATGGGCGGTTTGTTATATCTCGCATTATTTGTGGCGGGTTATCCTATATATTGATAGGTCGCTTTGTGTTTTCTGGGAGCGTTCATTATGCGTGTAAAAAAAAATGCGTTGGCAGCCTCGCCAACGCATTTTTTTTATATAGATTGAACTGGAAAATAAAAGAGGAGAAAGGATTGAAGGGGAAGTTTGGGGCTGTAGGAGCGGTAGCGACCGCCTTTGTCTCCGGATTTCAACCGCGAACAGGGTACAAATAAAAGAAATCTGGAGACAACAGCGGCCGAAAGGCCAAACATTTCCCGTAATGACGTTCTTACTCCGTATAAAGGTCTTAGGATCAATTTATATAGTATGAGTGGGACGTGATTTCTAGGGCAAGTGTTTGCTAGCTTGGAGAGACTTCTATGCAATCCATAGTTATTGTTTTAAGGGCTTTTCCTGATGCTCCTCAAGCCAATACGGATAATACTCGTTCTCCCATGTTGTACCGTCATAGTATTCTACAGTTTTTACACAGGCAAGCACAGTTTTTATACCATGTGAGCTATCGAGGCCCCAGCCTTTTTCTGAACCGAATGTGGCTTTTGGTACAATATTTACATCTTGAGCGATTCCTACAAATTCTAAGGAAGTATCTCCATATTCTCGTTTAATCTTTATAGGAAGCCCGTTATTATCAAAACCCAACATAGATACGTCCATGTTTTTAACAACTTTATCGGTGTTATTACGTGTTATAACTTGAATCATATCAGGATATAGGGATTTGTAAGTATCATCTTGAACGATTATAGCGGCTTTCTCTACAGTTACCTCTTGATTTTTTTTGGCTTGTTCCATTTTCTCTTTGCGTTGGAGAGCTAGTTTTTCTTCATTTTGTTTTTCATAAACTGCTTTTTTAGCCAACAAATCAGAATCAGTAGACATGATGGATAATCCTTCATCAATAACTTTGATAGCTTCATCATATTTGTGATCTGTTGAAAGTTTCTGAGCATCATCCAGAATAGATGTTTTATAGACAGCAAAAGCATTTTTAATTAGGGTTTGGGCATTCGAATAGTTAGCTTGGTCAACCTCGTTGACCTTCTTTAATTCAGTTAGAGCATTTTTCACATCATTATTACTCAGGAGTTCTGCTCCGGTCTTAAAGGCAGTTCTTGAATCATTCAATTTATCTATATCCGATTGAGCTATTCTCACTTCCGAATCCAAAAGGCTAGTTTTCTTAATTATTTCTAGTTGGTTTGAAGCAGTGCTATGATCGATCGTTTCGTCAGTGTATTCTTTTTTAATTTGTTCTAAGCTGGTTTGAAGATATGTTTTGATTTCTGATTCCTTTTCTAAATCGCCTTTGATTTTGTTCTCATAAATTTCTATGGCATTTCCAAATTTATTATCTTTAATAGCATTTTTGAATGCATGTACGGGTCGGTTATTTAGGATTAAAAATATCGAGGTAATTACGATTATGACTCCGATAATACTACTGATTAGAATCCAATTTTTTTTGTTTTTTTTCCTTTCAGAAACCCTACTCGTAGTCTGAGTTCCACAATTTTCGCAGAATAGGCTATCCTGGGGCAATTCAGTGTTACACGTTCTACAAAGCATGTTCATTCCCCTTTTATTGTACTTACCTGCTTAATTACCTATTCAATATTTTAGTGAATGATGTCGGATTAGGTCTTAAGTTGTAGGCATATGATACCATTATACTTAAATAAGCAAATTCCTCCAATTTATTTTTAAAGAATTCTATTAAAAAATAAGACACATATTGTCACGCTTTTGGTAGAAACCTAGTTAAAAGATTTATTGAAAACAGATATTGAATACCTATCCCTACTACTCAGAAACATCCATTGAATTACAAAGCATCGCAAGTTATACTTTGATGAGAAATAAGTCACACTTATATCATGTAGGTCCGTTCTGCAAAGATATGGATCTTATTTCTTATATGTACATTCAGCTATACATTCAGTCAGAGATGGAGGCGCAACATTGCAGCTAATCAATCAGTCAGAAATACAAAAACGAATCGACCGGCTTAAAGATCAGGATCTGTATATCCATCTTGAGATGACAATGGGGGCATATGCAGCTCACCTGGATAGCTCTAAGCATTCGGCGTCTACTTTTATCACCAATGCTGTCATTCAATATTCTCATGGGTCGATTTCAGGAGAAGGACCTTATCGGATAGGTCTGAAAATGTCGCAAGGTTGGGTGTACTCAGAAGGTTTAACTCACTACGAAGAGAGTGAGACGGATAGATTGATCATGGCAGGGCACGACAGTCAAGGCAAGCTTATCGTATCCTTACAATTAAGCCGGGAGCCTTTCTAATGCATGAGGAGATGAAGAATTCAGTGGAAAGACATATTCTTGTTATATTGCCACACCCGGACGACGAGGCCTTCGGTGTATCAGGTACCCTGGCGAAACATATACAGAGTGGAACTCAGGTAACATACGCGTGCCTGACACTAGGCGAAATGGGGCGGAATATGGGGATCCCACCGTTCGCCAATCGGGTGACCCTTCCAGAAATACGTAAGAAAGAACTCGAAGCTTCTTGTCAGGCCATTGGGATACAGGATCTAAGAATGCTTGGTTTCCATGACAAAATGATTGAATTTGAGGATCAAGCCTTGTTGGATAGTCAAATTGATGACCTTTTGAAAGAGCTGAACCCTTCGTTAATCATTACGTTCTACCCGGGTTACAGCGTTCATCCTGATCATGATGCCACAGGAGCCGCAGTAATCCGTACGGTTGAAAGACTACCTAAGGCAGAGAGACCTCCTGTACACTGTGTGGCCTTTTCCCGGAACGCGAAGCAAGCTATTGGCCAACCTAATGTAATAGTTGATGTTAAAGATTTTCTGAAGCCTAAAATGGCCTCCATTCAAGCGCATAAATCTCAATTCCAAGCCGCAGAGTTAGTAGGCAGCAAAGAATTGAATGATGAAGAGATTCAGCAGCGTTTTGGCACAGAGTACTTCTGGATTTATCCATTTGAAGGACCATTGTCATCATAAAAAAAAGTCCGAGCATACGAGCTCGGACTTTTTCTTATAGAGAGGCCTGGCAGAAATATCGCTGGGGCTCTTTTTTATAACTTCATTACGTTCCGCTCAGAAATTAAGATTGTGTTCAATTCTGGAGGAAAGAACGACCATGACTTGAAAATAGCCGAATTTATTGCAGCTGGCGGTGAAGGCCTCCAGTTTCTCAATGGATTCAGTCATGATTTTGACCAAATAATTATATTCGCCGCTTATGCGGTGCAGATCGACGACATCGGGCTGTGTCGCGCAATGCTCCGAGAATGCTTTACAATGCTGAGTCTGGACAAGCACATAGGATTGGGTCTTTTTCCCTAATTTATTAGGATTTAAATGTGCCCGGTAGCCGGAGATTGTCCCCTGTTCCTCGAGTTTACGTACTCGCCCCGTCACGGCCGGCTGTGTTAGCCCAACCTGCTTTCCCAGCTCAGTCATGGAGTATCGCGCATTTTCCTGCAGCAGCTTCAATATTTTAATATCTGTGTCGTCCATCGTCGATTCTCCCTTTCCATTCAATAAAGTCTGGGTTGCTTTGTTGTTAATTTATGCCACTGAATGAAGTGTTCAAATCAAATTATTTATAATACCTAAGTAAAATAGTAGAAATACTTTGTTTTTCATATGTGAATTTTAAACTCTATCACCTATAATGTCAATAAAAGTTGCCCTGACAGCGATGTGAAGCTTATGGAGGTGATGATCAGGAGATGATACATGAGATTATCCGCTACATTTCGGAGAATCAGGAACGTTTTTGGGAGGAGACGAAAGTTCATTTGGAACTAAGCTTCTCGGCATTTTTAATTGGAGTTGTGCTTTGTGTGCCCCTTGGAATCCTTTGTGCGAAGAAGGCCAGCTTTGCCGCTCCAATTATGAATCTTTTTAACACCCTGCGGGTCATTCCGAGCTTAGTGGTTCTGATCGTCATCATGCCTATTCTCGGTACCGGCTTCATGCCGTCGCTAGTTGCGCTGACTCTGCTGGCATGTCCGCCGATTCTAATTCATACCTATCTCGGTTTTCAAAATATAGAAGGCTCCATTCTTGAAGCGGCTTCAGGAATGGGAATGGGCCAGACGCGGATCATGAGGCGGATTGAGCTTCCTCTGGCACTGCCTTTGATCATTACGGGTGCAAAAACCTCGGCTGTGCAGGTTACCGCCAGTGCAACGTTGGCTGCATTTATCGGCGGAGGGGGTCTGGGGACTTTTATTGTTAACGGATTAGGTATTAATGATTTTGCAATCGTTCTGACGGGTGCCATTCCAATTACTATCTTGGCAGTTGGAATTGAAATTCTGTTATCTGCTGTGGAGAAATGGTCCTCATGGCAAAAATAATCAACGGAGGTTCTACTATAATGAAAAAACATTCTATCGTCATGCTAAGCCTTATCCTGCTATTGTCCCTGGTTGTGTCTGCATGCGGAAAGGCTAGCTCCGGTGCGGCCAGCAAAGGAACAATTAATGTCGGCTCTAAAAATTTCACGGAAGCCTTTATTTTATCGGAAGCTTATTCTCTTGCATTGGAGAACGCCGGCTATACCGTCAATCGCAAATTCAAGCTTGCCGGACTTCTTGCACATGAGACAATTGTGAAAGGCGATATTGATGTCTATCCAGAATATACGGGAACAGCGTTGCTTTCCATTTTGAAGCTGCCTAAGCAATCCGATCCGAAGGAAGTATACGATACTGTCTCCAAAAACTATAAAGAGAAGTTCAATCTCGTCTGGTTGGCCTCGACCCAAGCGAACAATTCTCAGGGACTGGTGGTCACGAAGGAAGTGTCCGACAAATACGGCCTCAAGACGCTATCTCAATTGGCAGAGCTGGCGCCGGAGCTAAGACTTGCTGCGGTAACTGGTTTTGAAGATCGCGAAGACGGCTTGAAGGGCCTGAAGCAGGCTTACGGCGGTTTTAAATTTAAATCCGTAAAGCTGTTCGACGCTGGGGTGAAATATCGGGCTCTGCATGATAATGAGGCGGATGTAACGGTAGCTTTTACAACAGATGCTGAGCTTACTAAGCCGAATCTGGTTCTGCTTCAGGATGATAAACAGTTCTGGCCTCCGTATTATGTAGCACCGGTTATTAAAGCGGATGTGCTGGAGAAAAACAAAGGCATCGACGACATTTTAAATGAAGTCTCAGCCAAGCTGGACACCGCGACGCTGCAAAAGCTTAACGCCGAAGTGGATATTAACAAACAGGAATATACAGATGTGGCGAAACAATTTTTACAACAAGCGGGTATCTTGAAAAAATAGGATGAGTACACATGAGCCGAGATGCAATTGTATTTGATCAGGTGACGAAAAGCTTTCCCAAGGCAGCCAAACCGGCGATCTATGAGACTAACGTGCGAATCGAGGAAGGGAGCTTTGTAACAATTCTAGGTGCATCGGGCTGCGGGAAAACGACGCTGCTCAAAATGATCAACCGAATTCACGAGCCATCCTCCGGAAAGGTTTTTGTAAAAGGGCAGGACATTACGAAGATACCCTTGAACGATCTCCGCATCCAAATCGGATATGTGATTCAGCAGATCGGATTATTCCCTCATATGACTATTGAGGAGAACATTGCGACCGTGCCGAAGATTTTAAAATGGTCTCCGAGGAAAATTCAGGAGCGTATTGATTATCTATTGGACCTGGTGCATTTACCCCAGTCTTTTAAGAAAAGATACCCGGCCCAATTATCCGGGGGACAGCAGCAGAGAGTCGGTCTTGCCCGCGCGATGGCGGGGGACCCGGTGATCATGCTGATGGATGAGCCCTTTGGTGCTATTGATGCAATTACCCGGGAGTCACTGCAGGATGAAATCATTCGAATTCAGAAGAAGCTGAATAAGACGATTTTATTCGTTACTCATGACGTACAAGAAGCGTTGAAGCTGGGAGACCGGGTTATGATTATGAACGATGGCGTCATTCAGCAATTTGATACGCCAATTGAAGTGTTGGTCCATCCGGCCAACGAGTTTGTCCAGAAGCTGGTCAAATCCGATAACCAATTCAATCAATTGGATTTGATCCTGGCTGCAGATGCCATGGTTTCTCTGGATACTTATCCCGATAAGAGCGACGCTGCGGCAGTAGAAAGGGTTCAAAGAGATTCCTCGCTCAAAGAAGTTCTGCTGCTGCTGCTGAAACCGAATGTGAACGCTGTCTGGGTAGTTAATGAACAGGAGACTCCAATGGGGCTGATTACTTGGGAGCAATTAAAGCTAAAAGCTTAAGAGACAAGGAAAGGGGGCTTTGACATGGATTATGCGATCAAGCATTACGATCAACTGCTGCTGCTAACATTACAGCATATTTATCTCACATTGGCCACACTAGCCATCGCGTTGCTGATCGCTCTTCCCGTCAGTATGCTGCTCGTGCGGGTTCAAGCCTTTACGATCCCGGTACTGGCTGCACTTGGCCTTGTCTATGTCATCCCAAGCATGGCGATGTTCGCTTTTCTTGTTCCGCTCTTTGGAGTTGGAATTACGCCTGCCCTGATCGCGTTAATCGCCTACAGTCAGCTGTTTCTTGTCCGTAATTTGCTTGCTGGCTTTAAGTCGATCAACCCCAGCATTATTGAAGCTGCAAAGGGGATGGGGCTCGGATCACTAGCTCGGTTCTGGCGCATTGAGCTGCCTCTCGCATTGCCCATTATTATCGGGGGGATCCGGCTGGCGATTACTACCACAATCGGGATTGCAACGATTGCTTCCTGGATCAATGCAGGCGGGCTAGGTGTCCTGTTGTTTGATGGTCTGTATCAGAATAATCCTGCAAAGATTATCTGGGGAGCATTGCTCGTATCCGGAATGGCTATTTCGAGCAATCAGCTGTTATTCCGTCTGGAACGAAAAGCGTTGTTACGGGCCAGAGGGGAATTCCCCCTCTAGCATCAATCATCCTGGGCATTCATAAGGGAAGCTACGCGATATATGACGTGGTGCACAATAAGGAGAATAAAGAATGAATAAACGGAGAGAACATCTGGCATTGGGCGTATTTCTGTTAGGTGCCGGCCATCATGCATCAGCTTGGCGGCATCAGGAGGCGAATGCGAGAGGCAATATTGATTTCCGCCATTTTGTAAAGCTGGCACAAACGGCGGAGAGAGGGAAGCTCGACATGGTTTTTATTGCTGACGCTTTGGCCGTGGGACGCAGCCGTTCGTCCATTGGACATAACCTGGGCGGCGCACTGGAGCCCTTTAGCTTATTGTCGGCTTTAGCCTCTGTCACTGACAAGATCGGTTTGGTCGCAACCTCCTCTACGACCTACAACGAGCCTTTTCATACAGCCCGCAAGCTTGCTACATTGGATCATATAAGCGAAGGCCGTGCTGGCTGGAACATCGTGACGACCGGCACCGAAGCCGAAGCTCATAATTTTGGGCGAGAAACGAATCTGGCCCATGATCTACGTTACGACCGTGCGGATGAGTTTGTTCATGTCGTTAAGAAGCTATGGGACAGCTGGGAGGATACGGCGCTAATTGCGGATCAGCGCTCAGGCGTCTACACGGATCTAGACCAGGTCCGTGAGATTGACCATAAGGGGAACTGGTTCACTGTCAAAGGGCCGCTGGATGTGCCGCGTTCTCCTCAAGGTTACCCTGTTCTTATACAAGCCGGCTCTTCGACTGCGGGTCAGGCTTTTGCCGCACGGACGGCTGAGGTGGTATTTACAGCACAGCAGACAATAGAGGATGCGAAGCAATTTTATACGAGCGTGAAGGGACAGATGGCTGCTTTCGGTCGTGCCGAGCATGAGCTGTTAATTATGCCCGGCATCTCGCCGATCCTTGGAGAAACGGAGCAATTAGCGAGAGAAAAGCAGCATGAGCTTGATGCCTTGGTGCTTCCGCATGTAGCGATAGCTCAATTATCCGGTTTGTTGAATTATAATCTAGCTTCATTCGATCTGGATGGTCCATTGCCTGATATTCCGCTACCTGAATCTTCAACCAGCGGGGTAATCAGTCGAATTAAGATGCTCATAGGCATAGCTGAGAAAGATAACTTGACTATTCGTGAATTGAGTCAGCGCGTCATTGGAGCACGTGGTCACAAAACCTTCGTAGGAACACCTGCACAATTGGCGGATATGATGGAGGAATGGTTTTTGCAGGGGGCCTGCGACGGCTTTAATCTGATGCCGCCTTTGTTGCCAAATGGACTGGAGGAATTCGTAGACAAAGTGGTGCCGGAGTTGCAAAAAAGGAATTTGCTGCGCACTCGTTATACTGGAGTAACGCTTCGCGACCACTTAGGGTTGAAGCGTCCTTTAAATTCTTATCTTTGATAAAATGAAATCGGAAACGGCATGGATAAGTGCCGTTTGTTTTTTTAGGCTTTAGCCAGTTGAGTTGAGTGCGAGAAACGCGCGAAACAAAAAAACCACCCGGGTGGCATGTGAACCGGATTATGCTACGCTGCAGATTCTAACTACTGCTTCACGGGGAAATTCGCCTGCGCCTACGTTTGAGCTTAAGAGGGGGAATAGCAGGAAAAGATACCGTTAATTGTTTCCTTACCCTTTATTTATCATGAATAAAGGGATTTTGTCCTGTTAAAAAGCTCTTTTATCCATAGGTTGGGCAGGAATGAGATAATTAACGGGGGTTTTTATAATGGCTTTCGTTATTTTAGATCCAGAAGCAGCAGCCGTTATGTTCGAAGTGTACAGTATCCTCCAGCTATAGGTGTATAATCTTTGAAAGCTCAAGCACCGGACATTTTTAACTCATTCTCGGGCTTTTTAAATTCTTATTGGAAAAGTGGGATTTATATATTGAATATCTAAAATTAGCATGATATTATCTAATTGCAATAATTCATTACCTATATTTGATATTATTTTAGAAGGAGGAGAGTACACATGTCTAATAAGAAGAAATTGCAGTTTGATTCAAATCCAAGACGAGTAAGAGTGGAGTTTGAAGGGACAACGATTGCGGATAGCAAGAATGTGATCACGGTTCATGAGAGAGGGCATCTTCCGGTTTATTATTTTCCTGAAAGTGATGTTCGCAAGGATCTGTTCGTTGAATCGGAGCATCATTCCCATTGCCCATGGAAAGGTGCAGCATCATACTGGAGTATTCAGGTTGGGGATCGAATTGCAGAAAATGCAGTCTGGAGTTATCAGGATCCTATTCCAGAGAGTGAGCCCATCAAAGGATACATTTCATTCTATTGGAATCAAGTAGATGCCTGGTTCGAGGAAGATGAAGAAATCTTTGTTCACCCGCGTGATCCCTATAAGAGAGTAGATGCACTGCAGAGTTCTCGGCATATCCAGGTAGTGATTGATGGTGTAACGGTAGCAGATAGCAAACGTCCGATCATTGTGTTTGAGACAGGTGTTCCTGTTCGTTATTATTTACCGAAGGAAGATGTGAAGCAAGAGTTCCTGCAGGCAAGCGACTTGGAAACAAGATGCCCTTATAAAGGTAAGGCTTCTTATTGGTCCGCTGAAGTGAATGGTAACGTTCATGAGAATATTGTGTGGAGTTATCTTAATCCGATTCCCGAAATCCCTAAGATTAAGGAATATCTCTCCTTCTATAATGAACGTGTAGAGACTTATATTGACGGCGAGAAAGAAGGAGAGACTTCTTGGTATCGCTCTGCACTAGATTTTTTTAATGCCAATGAGATTAAACCGACGCTTGTTGAAAGTAATTAATTCTAATTCATTCATAGGAATAACTGTATAGTATACTCATATGGCTGACCTGTTCACAGGAGGTCTTTTTTTATGCCTTATAACATAAATCCTCCCCTGATCTGATCGAAATCCTTCCATTACTCAGAGCTAAATAGTACTATGAAAAAGAAAATTTAAATCCGATATGTTTACTTGTTTTTAATGATTGACAAAAAATTATACGTAATATAATATTGCATTAAAGTATTACATTACAGTATTGAATTATCGGATGTTAATAATATAAGAGGCTAACCTGACAAACGGAGGTCTCATTTCCCTTGCAATTATAAGTGGGAGATGTGATCTTTTTTTATACCTAAAAACCAACTAAATAAATGTAATAAGTTGGTTTATATTTTAGAAAAGGAAGAGTGATGGATATGGGGGCTGGCGTAGCCGCAGTAGAGTTCAAGCAAGTGACCAAAAACTATGGTTCAGGCAATGTGTTGGAGAATTTTGATCTAACCATACCTAGTGGTCAAATCGTTACGATTATCGGACCGTCAGGTTGCGGGAAGACAACCCTGCTTAAAATGATCAATCGACTGATTGAGCCGGAATCTGGCTCTGTGTTGGTAGAAGGTCAGGAAGTCAGCACGCTTAATCCGGTGGAGCTGCGGCGGAATATTGGTTATGTCATTCAACAGATCGGACTATTTCCGCATATGACCATTGAACAGAATATCTCTATCGTTCCAAGGCTTAAGGGTGAGAAGAAGAAGGATTTGGTTCATCGCACAGAAGAACTTCTGCAACTGATTGGTCTTGATCCGAAGCAATTTCGCAGCCGTTACCCACATGAGCTAAGTGGTGGACAACAACAGCGCATCGGTGTAGCACGTGCACTTGCTTCTAACCCTTCTATTATTCTCATGGATGAACCTTTCAGCGCATTAGACCCTATTAGCCGAGTACAGCTACAGAAGGAGCTTATTAAGCTGAATGAGAAAGTGCAGAAGACGATTGTGTTTGTAACGCATGATATCGATGAGGCACTTAAAATCGCTGACCAGGTCATTCTGCTGAAGGATGGTTTTATTGTTCAGACTGGAACGCCTGCGAATCTACTTGAGGAACCCGCTTCTGACTTCGTTCGTGAATTTCTCGGGGCAGAGCGGTTTGAACAATATTCAATTTGATCTTGATTATGAATGAAGGGCGTGGTTATGGGTGGATCAATTTTGGAATACCTTGCTAGCAGATTGGCCTATGATTTTGCAAAAGACAGGAGAGCACTTCAATCTGTCACTGATCTCGGTTGTGATTGCTTGCTTGATTGCAGTACCGACTGGAATTATTCTTACTGCCTATAAACGTGTAGCGAACGCGGTCATAACAACGGTATCTGTGATTCAAACCATTCCCAGTCTTGCGTTATTCGGATTTATGATCCCATTTCTGGGTATTGGAACAAAGCCTGCGATTATCGCGTTAACGCTGTATGCGTTACTTCCGATTCTTCAGAACACCTATGTAGGTATTGGAGGGGTGAATCAGGCCTTAATTGAAGCCGGCACGGGGATGGGAATGACCAGATGGCAGATTCTGTGGATGGTTCAACTTCCCATTGCGCGTAGCGTTATTATGGCCGGTGTAAGGCTAGTTGCGGTGCAGACGATCAGTATGGCTACTATTGCTACTTATATTGCTGCTGGAGGACTAGGCGATATTATTACCAGAGGGATCGCGATGATCAATACGGTAACTATTATGGAAGGTGCAATCCCAGTATCGTTACTCGTTATTATTGTTAATTTATTGTTGCTTGGATTGAATAAGTTGCTTACGCCAAAAGGCCTGCGTCAGTAAATCAGAAATTAAGGCAAACCAAGAGAGTGAGCGAATCTTGAATAGGCTCCTTAGAAACTTATGACATCGTGAAAGAGAAACTCAAAGCATAAAGGATGGTGTGTAGAGATGAGTAATAACAAACGACAAATGGCGCTGGGAGCTATGATGTTCTTTCCAGCAGGTGAGCATATCTCCAGTTGGAGACATCCAGAATCGGATGCGGCTGCTCTGCTTGATTTTAATTACTACAAGCATATTGTTCAGACTGCTGAGCGTGGGAAATTTGATATGTTCTTCTATGCAGATGAATTATATGTCTGGGACAGATTTCAGTCAGGGATTAGCGCGGCAAACAGCATTCGTCCAGAGCCATTCACCCTATTATCTGCGCTATCCGCGGTCACAGAGCGAATTGGTCTTGCAGCTACCGTATCCACGACGTATAACGAGCCGTATCATATTGCCCGAAAGTTAGCCACACTGGATTATTTAAGCAATGGACGTTCGGGATGGAATATTGTTACTTCGACGGCTGATGAAGAAGCCCGGAACTTTGGTAAAGATAAGCACTTGGAGCATGAGAACCGTTATGGAAGAGCTGGCGAGTTCGTCGATGTGACCCAGGGGCTGTGGGACAGTTGGGAAGATGATGCCATTGTGCTGGATAAGGCGTCAGGCATTTTTGCAGATAAAGATAAGCTTCATAATCTGAATTATAAGAGTGACGAGTTTCAAGTTCGGGGTCCGTTGAATGTATCCCGACCTCCGCAAGGGTATCCTGTATTGATTCAAGCAGGGGCTTCGGAAGCAGGCAAGGAACTGGCAGCTGCATCGGCAGAAGTTGTATTTGCACCTGGTACAGCCTTCGGACCCTTTGGAACCGTTGAAGAGGGAATTGAGCTTTATGAGGATATCAAATCAAGACTAGCTAAATACGGTAGATCACGTGATGATCTGAAGATTCTGCCGGGCTTTATGCCTGTTATCGGACGGACAGAGGAAGAAGCGGCTGAGCGGTTGGCAATTGTGGAGGATCTCACGCCTGAGAAGCTGGGACTGGATCTGCTCTCTCATTACTTGGGGCATGATGTATCACAGTATCCACTTGATGAGCCATTGCCGTTCACACCAAAGCTGGAGGGCTTCAATCAGAGCAAGAGCAGTCTGGCCAAAATCATTCAATTGCTGGAGCGGGAGACCCTGACTATTCGCCAGCTCTATAAACGTCTAAACTCACGCGGAATAGCCGGAACACCTACGCAAATTGCTGACCAGATGGAAGAATGGTTTGTTCGCGGCGCAGCGGATGGTTTTAATGTGATGTTCCCGCATTTGCCTGGCGGACTGGATGACTTTGTGAACTTGGTTGTCCCTGAATTGCAGCGGCGCGGGATCTTCCGCGAGGATTATGAAGGAACGACCCTTCGTGATCATTTGGGACTGCGTCGCCCTGCTAATCGTTATAGTGTGATCACTGCACGTTAATCTAGTATATAAAAGATTAACAAAAGAGAGTAACAAAAAGCGAGAAGGAACGAAGGGGGAAGTTTGGAACTGTAGGAGCGCAGCGTTCGCCTGAAAGCTTTCCGAAGGAAAGCTCGCATCGGAAGCACAAGCTGTTCCCAGATTTCAACCGCTAAAGGCGGTTTATAAAGAAGAAATCTGGCGACAACAGCGACCGGAAGTCCAAACATTCCACCGCAGTGACGACCAAGCTTTAAGTTGAAATCTTATGTTTATCTTATTTAGAAGACAATATTATACGAATAGATGGGAGATGAATTAGGATGACACATTATGACCCGCAATGGAATCTAAATGATGAATTTGATGGGGATTGGCAGATTCGAGCTGAAGTGAGTCCGAAATGGATTCGTGTAAAAATAGGCGAGACATTCGTGGCCGATAGCAAACGTGTGCTGATCGTTACGGAGACCGGCAAGCTGCCGGTGTACTATTTTCCCAAGGAGGATGTTCGGACCGAGTTCCTTCAAGAATCCTCTCATCGTAGAGAAGATCTACACAAAGGGGAAGCCGTCTATTGGAATATTGGAGTCGAGGATACGCTTGTAGAGAATGCTGTCTGGAGTCATCTGAGTCCGCCCGGGCCCAGTGCGATTATTGCAGGATACATTACGTTTATCTGGAAAAATAAAGAGATTAGATGGTTTGAAGAAGAGGAAGAGGTCATTAACCATGCCCGTGATCCTTATTCGAGACTGGATGCCATTCCTAGCTCCAGACATATAAAAGTAATCGTAGGCGGAAAGGTTGTTGCAGACAGTGATGATCCGGTTATCCTGTTTGAGACAGGATTGACGCCACGCTTTTATTTGCCAAAAGAGGATATTAACTTTGATTATCTAGTGCCAACAGATACAGTGACAACCTGCCCTTATAAAGGAGAGGCTACGTATCATTCGTTCAATAGTGACGGAGTGATTGCTGAGAATGTGTTGTGGAGCTATCAGAAGCCACTGCCCGAGGTTCATGAAATAGCGGGTAGATATAGTTTTTATAATGAAGAAGTTGAGGCGATCTACATTGATGGAGAGAAATGGTCCCTGCAGGAGAAAGACCGTCTGCCTTATAAATCAATCGCTCATAAGCAATGATATGTGCTTCTTCAGTTAATGTAGGGGAGTGCAGGTAATGTCGAGTTATAGATCGGCTATTGTTGGACTTATAGGGGCAACTCTGTGTTGGGGAATAAGCTATATCATGAGTGCGTATCTGATAAATTTTTTCTCTTCTTCATTTCTATCCTTTATACGCATGACTTTGACATGGCTGATTGTCCTATTGTTGCTGTATCGCGTGGGAAAATTAAGATGGCCAACCCGGCGGGAATGGTTGCTTTTGACGGCTAGTTCGTTGTTTGGCACTTTGGTTCAACAGCCACTCTATTTTTCAGGTCTCAAGCTGTCCTCAGCAGCCAACGCTTCCTTAATCTATGCAGTAGCACCATTGGTAGCCATCTTCATGGAGCGTCTATTCTATAAGGTATCGTTGACTGCGGGGAAGCTGGTTGGAGGCCTGCTTGGTGTAGTCGGTGTCGTTATTATTATCAGTTTTGGTGGAGGAAAGTTCAGTCTATCGTTAGGTGATTTGTATTTGGTACTGGCGATGCTGGGGATGACGATCGGTATGATGTTCACGCCACTGCTGGTAAAGACGATGTCACTATCAGCTATTAATATTATTTCTGGTGGCTTAGGCGCTATTCTGATATCGCCTATGGTAGCCATAGAGTCGTATAATGGTGGTTTGATAGCAACAAATGATGTTTATATCTGGTTAATGCTACTTCCGTTAGCCTTGATTACAGCAACCTCGGGGATATGGTGGACAAGGGGCGTAGCGGTCACAGGGCCTGGGACAGCTTCCATGTTCATGAACATCCCACCGTTTATCTCGCTGATCCTAGGGCATTTTTTGTTAGGAGATGAGATATACGTCAGTCAATTGCTTGGTGGAGCCCTGATTCTCATTGGAGTATTCATCTCTAATCGCAATGCTTCCAAAAATGTTACGCAGGTGAATGAGCCAACGACTACAACTTAAACTACGATTGAAGCTACAACATAAAGGAATCGAAATCCCTTCCTAAGTATCTTGCTAAGGAAGGGATTTTTGTTTGGAATGATTATATGGTGGGTGATATCGCTATGTCGCTAGTACGACTCATCATTAATTTATAACTTCAAATAATTCGAGCTTGTGATCACTATGTGCGCAATTCCAAAAATTACGGATGGAATCAGAACGACATAGTTCTTCATCCAAAGCCCGACAAAGAAGAAGTACAAAGGCGGCATGGCTGCAATCCCGATAATGAGTAACCACGGAGCAACCACCCCGTTGTAGTATAGGACCCATGCGATATAGTAGCCGATCAAAAACAGCAGCGCTAATCCGAGATAGATTGCACTATTTCTCTCGCTGCTTTTGTTTATCAGCAAGATCAATAGAGCAACAGTCATAATCCCAAAGACTTGTTCTGTTATGTTCAATATTGGATAGACAGAACTGTTCTTCGTAAGCACATTGTTGGCAGGCGGTGACAGCATCCATACAATATTGGGGAGTAGCTGTAATGCGTATAATAAAAGGCCTGTTAAAGAAAATCCGAGCACATAATTCTTCATCCTTTTCCCACCTTCATATTTTATAAAAGCGCTGGAAGTAGGAGTCGATAGTTGATGAGATTTTAGCATGAAACGCAAAAGAAGACGTTCCAAAATCGCACATTGGAGCGTCTTTTTTGTGATTTAGCACAGTGCTGTTCGATATTCGTGTAACTCGGATTTTCATAGTTTCTTCAGACGTTAACCTTAAACGGGCTTGACGGAGTCACGTATGACCAAACTTGTAGGCAACATGACTTTCTTATTACCGTAAGACGAGCCTTCGGCAATCTTGAACAACAAATCTGCACTCTCATAGCCGAGGACATCGAAATATTGCTTCACTGTGCTCAAGGCGACCTTGGCGAACTTGGCGCTCTCGAAATCGTCAAAGCCCATTAGTGATAATTGGTCGGGGATACGAATGCCAAGCGCGGTCAGCTGTTCGAGCGCTTCGAGGGCTCGTTTGTCGTTCGCGCAGAACAGCGCGGTCACCTCTCCGTTGTGTACAAGGCGTGCAAGCGCAGCATAATCCAATTTCTTCTCCAGGAACAAGAGCGAATCCTGTATTGGCACGGATGAATTCGACATGGCGTTGCAATAACCGTTGTATCTGTCGACCTCCGGACTTAGGTGGTAGTCGTAAGCTGCAAATGCGATCTTTCGATGACCTTGCTTTATCAAGTATTCTACGGCTTCATAGGCTCCGTCATGGTTGTTACACGTAACGACATTGACCGGATATCCGGAAGGGGAACGATCGAGCATGACGAATGGAATCGATTTACTGCGAATCTCCCCGAGATAGCTCTTTGCAGCGTCAGGATCAGAGGAATAGATGAGTAATCCTCTTAGTTCACTTTGAATCAGCTTCAGAACGAGCTCGCGTTCCTGTTCGAAGTCGTTCTCCACGAATTCTACGATCAGCTTGCAGCCATGCTTGCCCAGAAAGGACTGTATGCCCCTCATGATTTGCATATACGAGCTATCGTACAGGTCGACACCGGAGATGACGAGGGCCACCAGATTTGAGGTCTTCTCTGAGACGGCTGCTTGGCTGGCGACAAAGCTTCCCCTTCCCCTCACGCGATAGATCACACCTTCATTCACCAGCTCTGACAGTGCTTTACGCACAGTGATGGAGCTGACATCCAGCAGCTTGGAAAATTCCGATTCGCTAGGAATCCGATCGTCTATTGTAAATTCCTGATTCTCGATCTGGGATAAGACATAGTCTTTTACCATCTGGTACTTTGGCAGAGCCAAGTCTTTCTTGCTCAAGTAGATCCACCTCGTTTCAACATTTCTTCAATTGTAGCGCATTTCGCTTTAAAAAGTATACGTACTTGCAGCGCATTTCGAAAAAAAATTTGTCGGATAGGTGGGTAATTTTCAGGAATTTAGCAGGAATGAAGCGAAAATATATAAAAACTTTGAATTTTATGAGAGTCTGTATTATTATGGAGTCAAATAAAGTATGTGTTTTAATTTGCTTATCATAATAACTTCAAGGAGGAGTACTGTGCAAAATGAAGGGTACTAACCCACGGCGTAATGTGACATAAAAATGAGCCGCTGGGATAACCCAGCAGCTCGATGTTTGGTATTTTATCTAGAAGGTTACAATGGCGCCTTCACTTTCGAACGGGTAGTCGATGACGATGCGCCCAGCTTCTGTATCGCCGATACCGCTGTACAGATTAACCTTGCCGTCAGTACGCATTTCAATGCCAGCGGTGAACGCACAGTCGGCCAGATGTGCCTTCTTGGCAGGGCCATCCGGATAACAAGGACGGGTGCCGATGATTTTCAAATCCGAGAATTGATTGGTTTGCGGATCGAGTACGAATGACATGTTCATATAGGTTGCTTGATCTCCTTGAGCGTAGCAGATATGGCCGATGACGCCGATCTTTCCGCTCTCGAGCAAGTATGCCTGGTTGCAGCCGCCCCACTCATCCTTACGGAACAGTCCATTGATATTCGGTGCGTTCTCAATGACTTCCGGAGACAGTTCGTCCAGGCTGTCAATGACTGTGAATCCCACTAAGGATTCGCTTCCATATTGCTTGCGTATTTCTTCGCCCCGTGGTCTTGAGAAGACGCCGATCTTGCCGTCTCGAAGCTCTACGAGCCGAATGTCCTTCATATAATCCGGACCGGTCGTGAAGTAGAAGAGATCATGAAGATCATGCCCTTTGTAGAAATAACCGTAGAACGTATCGAGCTGTTCTTGCTTAAAACGAACATGTGTCCCGCCTAATACGAGCTGTTTGTTGATCACGCTAATGTAAGGATCTTCAAGCTGATAAATCATCGTATCTGGCACAGCTGTCCACTCATCCGGGCCGCTTTGCTCGAACAGGCGAACCCAAGATCTCGCCCACTCATCGCGTTTTTCCACGCGTCCATAAATGTAGTGCTTGCCGTTCCATTCGAACGGAATGGAAGGGTTGTAGACGTCGAAGTCTTCGACTCCGCGGAAGACAAGCTTGGCGCTCTCATAAATGCGTTTGTTTACTTCGAATTGCTGACGCAGTTCCAATAAGTTCATTTGTGGTAAATCTCCTTTCAGGCTTCAGTAACAACTCTATCCTAATCAAAAGTCTTGCTCTAAATCTTGCTCCATTTTTGAATGCATTATGGTATTTTGACATCGAATTATTGTACAAAACTAGGGAGGGATTGTATATGTTGAAACTTCTTGCGGCGGACGGTATTGATTCTGAGATTCAGGCTCACTATCGACTGATCGCTTCGGTGCGCGATACGATCGGCATGCATACTCACGACTTTTTTGAGTTGTTTCTTATCCTGAAGGGTAGCGTTGTGCATATCATTAACGGCAAACGGCAGCTGTTGCAGGAAAATACACTCGTGTTCATAAGGGATCGGGACGTTCATTACTATGAACAGACGACGGAAAGCGATTGTCAGTTCATCAATTTATCGTTCAATCGGGAGGTCCTGGACGATCTGATTGCTTTTTTGGGAGAAGGGTTCCCAAGCGAAAAGCTGCTTGAGCCGGTCATGCCGCCGTCGACTGTACTGTCCAAAATGGAAAAGGAATATGTGCGGTACCGGCTGGACCAGATTAGTTTGATTCCGCAGGAGAAGAAGCTGGCTGTTAAGGCGGAGGTAAGAGCGATCTTGACAGATCTGTTCTCCCGGTACATCAAGGCTGAAGCCGATCCGATTGAACTAACCGGACAGCCTGAATGGTTTAAGGATCTATGCAGAGAGGCGAGGAAGAAAGAGCACTTCACGCGGGGGGCAGCTGCGCTTGTTGAGCTGTCGGACAAATCGCATGCTTACATATGCAGAATGTTTAGAAAGCATCTCAGGATATCCCCGACCCAGTACATTAACGAATTGAGAATGTCCTATGCCGAGAATTTGCTGCTAAATACGGATATGGAAATCGTGGAAATCAGCTTAGAGATCGGACTCGATAACGTCAGTTACTTCTACGATTTATTCAAGCGGAGACATAGCTTAACGCCTCATCGGTATCGCCAGTTCGGGATCGTTCGAAGATAGTATACTAATTATTTTAGAATTTTGTGTATTGACGGATTAAATAGTATGTGTTATTTTTTTGCCTAGCATAATAACTTTTAGACACCAAGAGCATCAGATTTGTCTGGAACAGTAGCCAGAAGCTATTGCGTATCCGACGAACGAAAAAAAATATACTTTGGAGACGGTGGTGAATGCGCTTACATATAATGCGAATCAAATAACCAGGTTCATGTGTCTACGGGCAAAATATCGGCCGTAACTGATCTCGGGCATGTTAACAGTCAGGAGGTGCTTCTTTGAACGTAAGCAGTAACAGGCTAGTGGCCAGAATCCTCAAGCACCGTTATCTCTATCTTATGGTGCTTCCCGGCTTTCTGACAGTGTTAATCTTTAGTTATTTTCCCATGTATGGAATTTTAATCGCTTTCAAAGATTTTAACGCTTCTAAAGGGATATGGGGAAGCGAGTGGGTGGGATTAAAGTATTTCACTTCTTTCTTTAACGATCCCATGGCGTTTAGAGTTTTGAAGAACACATTGCTTCTAGGTGTGTATACCTTGTTTTGGTCATTTCCGGCGCCAATTATATTGGCTCTACTGTTTAATGAACTGAAAAACAAGCGTTTTAAGAAGGTTGTGCAGACGGTTTCTTATTTCCCGCATTTTATATCGGTCGTCATTGTTGCGGGGATGCTTAAGGAATTTACAGCGAGAGACGGTTTGTTTAATAGTATTGTCACCTTCTTCGGCGGAGATCCGGTGATGTTCCTTCTCGAGCCGAGCTTTTTCCGGACCATATTCATCTCTTCTGGCTTATGGCAGGGCGTCGGGTTCGGTACGATCATCTACCTTGCTGCATTAAGCGGAATAGATCCTACGTTGTATGACGTAGCCGAGGTAGACGGCGCAGGCCGATGGAAGAAGGTTGTACATGTCACATGGCCGTCGCTCAAGTCTACCTCCATAATTTTGCTGATTTTTGCCGTGGGAGGAATCCTCGGGAGCGATTTCCAGAAGATTATTCTGCTCTATTCGCCTGAGACTTACGAAGTAGCAGATGTCATCGGATCCTATGCTTATCGTCAAGGGATATTGGGCGCCCAATACGAGTACACAACGGCAATTGGATTATTTATGTCGGTTATATCATTTATTATTCTTTACTTGACCAATTGGATGAGCCGAAAAGTTTCCGAGACGAGTTTGTTTTAGGTGGTGAGATGTTGAAAAAGGATAGCATAGGCTCCAGAGCTTTCGACGTTGTAAATATTGTTTTCATGATATTTATCCTGATTGTGGTACTGTACCCGATTCTAAACATTATCGCGACATCGCTAAGTGGCGCACGTTACATTTCCTCTGGAAGCGTGACGATTTGGCCTAAGGGATTTAATCTGGAAGCGTACAAGACGGTATTTCAAGATCCATACATTTTTAAAGGGTATCTCAACTCAATTATTTATGCGGTCGGTTCTACGGGCATCATGCTGCTGTTTACTGCTCTGATGGCGTATCCGCTAACGATTCCCGGATTTGCGGGTAAGAAATTTTTTACCCTTTTCCTAATGATTACGATGTTTTTCAGCGGTGGCTTAATCCCGACCTATCTGCTTATGCGTAGTCTGCACCTGTTAGATACAGTATGGGTTATGATTCTCCCCGGCGCGATTAGTGCCTATAATGTGTTCCTGTTTCGAACATTCTTTCTGAATATTCCTTCCGAGCTGAAGGACTCCGCTTATATCGATGGAGCGAATGATGTGGTGGTTCTTTTCCGGATCGTACTGCCGTTGTCGAAGGCGCTGTTTGCGACCTTTGCTCTATTCGGTCTGGTCGGAAGCTGGAATAGTTGGTTTGATGCTTTGATTTATTTGCGGGATCAGGATAAATATCCTTTGCAGATGGTATTAAGAAACTACCTGTTCACCTTGGATACGACTGCGATTCAAGGACGGGTAGGCAGCGGTGCGGTTGCCATTAATGCTCCGGGGGCAGCGCTTGATCCGCAGGCGGTACGAATGAGTGTCATTATTATTACGATGTTTCCGATCATGTGTATCTATCCGATCTTCCAGAAGCATTTCACCAAAGGGATATTCGTAGGCTCTATCAAAGGCTAAGCTGCGGATAGCCGGTGAATAAGGTGAGTGGTAGAGAAATCATGATAGGTATTGAATAGTAGATTTGGAAAAGTAGTTCATTGAGCTAATTGGGGGGACGTTGAATGAACAAGCTGGCAAAAATGCTTGTCCTTGGGTTGGTCATGCTGATGGTTTTTTCTGGATGTTCGAATAATTCTAAAAATTCCGTTTCCAATGAAAATGATTCAGAAGTAATGCGCTTCTCGGTGACACTACCTGCGAGCGGTGTGGATAATCCGAATAGTCTGGTAGGCAAGGAATGGCACAAGCGTATGGAAGCCTATATGGGTAAAAAAGTAGAAATTAAATATAACTATATTCCGGCTTCTGAGTATGACGAGAAGGTCAAGCTCATGATTGCAAGTGCCGATCTGACAGACTTTTTCATAACGCCGTTATTTTATGATGTGAGCCAAATGGCCGGGCAAGGCCAGCTTCTTGAGCTAGCCCAATATAAAGATTTAATGCCGAACTATATGAACTACATTAGCAAGGTAAAGGACGGAATGAAGCGGGTAACGAATTCCGACGGAGAGATGTACGCCTTTAAAGAAACATCCACGCCTAGGTTCCCTGAGGATCGAGGCATGCTTATTCAGAATACAACGTCTTACCGCTATGATGTGTTCAAGGAACATAATATCAAAATTCCGGAAACGCTCGATGAATTTTATCAGGCTGCCAAAAAAGTTAAAGAGCTTTACCCTGACAAATATCCCGTCGCAACAAAATTTAATAGCCTGAGATCGTTGTTCTCTGCGAACCACATCCGGGATGAAATCTTCTGGGACGGAGAGAAGTATGTATACGGGGTTCTGGAAAAAGGATATAAAGATGCGCTCCAATTTGCGAATAAGCTCTATTCGGAGAAGCTGTTAGATCCGGAGTACACGATTGATACAGATGATACGGTGAAAAGAAAAGCACTGAATAGCGACAACTTCATGTGGCTGACTCAGTGGTTTACGACTCCGGCTGAGTACACAAGAACGGCTGACGATGGCAAGATTTTTGCAGTGTCGCTGTATCCCGACAATCCGGATTATGGGAAGGCTTGGCAGGAGGTTGTGAACGCCAATACCCCTGATTTGGGATGGGGGGCTTATGCTATTAACTCTAAAGTCAAAAATCCTGAGGAATTGATTAAATTCATCGATTATCAATATTCAGATGAAATGATCAGGCTCATCACTTGGGGTATCGAGGGTACGACCTATACCATCGGGGAAGACGGCCTTCCGACCTTTGTTGACTCGTTGAAAAATGCCAAGGATCCGTGGTTGGAAGGTGATAAATACGGCATGCGCGCAAGTCGAAACTATAACCCGGGACTACAAATGGTTAGTGACTCAAGAGCGTTCGTAGACTTTGCCGCGACAGACTATACGGTATTTAACGGCAAATACGAAGAGGTGCCGATTGAGAAGTCGGAATTCTTGACGAATCTGCCATTGCATGACAACGACTATATTCCTTCCTGGTTGAGCGAGCCGTCGATTCAACTCACGGGCAACGAAAGCCAGCGGATCTCGGAGATTATGAATCCGGTTAAGACGTTCGTTACCGAAGAGCAGGCCAAATTCGTAGCAGGCAAGAACAGCTTCGATAATTGGCAGGCATTCATTGATAAGGTGCAAAAAATGGGAGCCATTGATGAAGCGCTGAAAATTTATAACGATGCTGCACAAAGAGCAACAGCAAACTAATAGAGATCGTCCTTCGTGGCCGACCGCCACGAGGGCGGTATATCACATAGCGATAGGGTCAAAGATTATGAAACCATAGGATGTGAGAAGAACCTTGAAAGAGAAAAAAGAGATTTTATTCCATGTTGAAAAGCTGCTAAATAAAAGAGATCAATTTATGATTACAAAGCTCTCTTCAATCGATTTTTCCGGTTTTATGACCAAGGAACAGCTGTTCATTCATGAAATGGATGGACAACCTTTCCAAAGCATTACCCCGGGCCAACATTGGGGAGAAAAATGGGGATACGGCTGGTTTCACTCGACAGTTGTTGTTCCAGAAGAGGCCGAAGGCAAACGGCTTGTGGCTATGCTCGACTTTGGATCTGAAGCGACCGTGTATATTAACGGCATCGTGAGCGGTGCAAAGGACCTTAACCATCATTACCTAACTTTAACCCGTTCAGCGAAAACAGGTGAACAATTCGAAATTGTTGCAGAAGCGTACGCTGGTCATGCGGATTCCCAGCCGATATTTGGAAATTCGCAGCTCTGTATTTTTGAAGAGGAAGTGTACCAATTTTTCATCGATTTGGAATGCTTGTACGATCTGCGCAATCATCTTGATCCCAAATCCCTCCGCGTTGCGGAGATTGACCGTGGTCTGACTCAGGTGTTTGCGACGATCGACCTGACCCTGCGCCAGGACTTGTTGGGAGAGAACGTAAAGCAGTGCCGACTAATTATGGAGCCGCTTTTGGCCTGTGTGAACGGTTCAACGGCGCCAACGTTGTACCTTATGGGACAGTCTCACTTGGATATCGCCTGGCTGTGGCCGATTGCGGAGACGGAGCGGAAGATTGCACGGACGATGTCTAATCAGCTTGCACTCATGGACGAATATCCCGAGTATCGCTACACCCAGAGTCAGCCGTATTTGTTCCAGACCGTCAAGACATTGTATCCGGAGCTGTATGATCGCATTAAACAAGCGGTGAAGGAAGGTAAAATCATTCCTGAAGGTTCGATGTGGGTGGAGCCCGATACGAATTTACCGAGCGGTGAGAGCCTGATTCGCCAGGCGTTGCACGGTAAGCGTTTCTTCAAGGAAGAATTCGGTGTGGACAACGAGATGCTATGGCTGCCTGACGTATTCGGCTATGCCGGGAACCTGCCGCAAATTATGCAGGGTTGCGGGATCAAGTATTTCGCGTCTACAAAATTGTTCGGTACTTACGACAATATAGCAGATCCGTTCCCGCACAATACGTTCATGTGGGAGGGGATCGACGGTTCGCAAGTTTTGACCCATTTGATGAACTACGGTGATTACTACCCGATTCGCATCAATCCTTCGTTCTTAATCGATCAGTGGAACGATCGCGTTCAGCTTGAAGGCATTTCTACGCGGCTTACTCAGTTTGGGCACGGAGACGGGGGCGGAGGCTCTAATCGGGATGATATAGAGTTCATGCGCAGGCTCGGTGATTTAGAGGGCGTTCCCAAGACGAAGCATGGATCGCCGATCGAATTTTTTGAGGATCAGATTGAAAAGGGTATACCTGATGTGAAATATGTAGGAGAGCTCTATTATCCAGCTCACCGCGGGACTTACACGACGCAGGCAATCATTAAAAAGTTGAACCGGAAGGCGGAAATTGCTTTCCGCGAGGCGGAGCTTTGGGAAACTGCGGCGGCATTGCTAAATAACCGGACCTACCCTCACGAGGAACTGGACCGTCTATGGAAGATTCTGCTGCTGCATCAATTCCATGATATTTTGCCGGGCTCATCGATCCACCGCGTTCATGAAGAGGCGCAGATTGAGCTGAAGGAATTAAATAAGAACGTGTACGACATGGCTTCAGACGCAAGAGATGCGCTCACGAACGACGATGTCTCCCGCGTTACCGTCTTTAACTCGCTCTCCTGGGCAAGAAAGGAACTGGTCGCGTTACCAGCTGGCGTTCAGGGGATAGCGAACGAGAACGGAGACGTTCTGCCGGTGCAATTGCACGAAGGTATTCATTATACCGAGGTTGAGGCTCCTTCTATGGGCTGGTCAACGTATAAGGTAGAACCGGAAGTGGCGGATGTTCCTGCTGCGTCGACAATCATTGCCACAGAATCGCATTTGGAGAACGAGTGGATTTCAATCGAAATTAACGAACAGGGCGAGTTTACACGTATTTTTGACAAAGAGACCGGCATGGAATGGGCGGCGGACCGCTGCAACGTCATGCGGATGTATCGGGATCAGAATTCGGATTTTGATGCTTGGGAGATCGATCGGCGCTATCGCTTGGCACCTATCGAGTTGAACGCAGCTGCCAAGGTATCTGTTACCGCAAACGGCCCACTCTTCGCGAATATTCGGGTTGAGCGTGAATTGAACCATTCGACTATGATCCAGGATATCCGGCTACGTGCCGGCAGCCGAAGAGTTGAATTCCATACGACGGTTCACTGGCGCGAGAAGAATAAGCTGCTAAAAGTGGATTTCCCTGTCCGTGTTCATACGAACGAGTCGTTGCAGGAAATTCAGTTCGGTTACGTCAAGAGACCGAATCATGCTTCGCGTCCACATGATGCGGATCGTTACGAAGTGGTTCAGCACAAGTGGTCTGCGCTTGCAGAGGCGAATCGCGGCTTCGCGTTGCTGAACGATTGCAAATACGGCATATCGGTCAATGATAACACGATGAGCCTAACGCTGCTGCGGGCTCCGACATGGCCGGATGAGACATCCGATCAAGGAGAGCACCATTTCACCTATGGTTTTACGTTCTGGAACGGCGCGTTCATGGACAGTCCTGTTGTGCAGGAAGCCTATGAGCTTAACTATCCTGTAAGTCTCGCATCAGGAGGAAGCCAGGAGGGACAATCGCTGCTCAGTATCGATCAAGCCAATGTGATCGCGGAGACAGTCAAAATTGCCGAAGACGGATCGGGCGACTTAATCGTACGTCTGTATGAGAGTAAGGGAGCCTCTGTAGCTAGTAAGCTTCATATCGGGTTGACTGTTGCGGTGGTTCGTGAGGCAGATATGTTAGAGGAGAAGATTGGGGAATTATCTTACGAGGGCGAAGATGTATTGCTTCAGTTCCGTCCGTTCGAAGTGAAAACAATTCGTCTCCAACTGAATGGGAGGAATAAAGGATGAAGCTAGAAGGAGGACAACGCCTGGTCATGATCGGCGATTCGATCACGGACTGTGAACGTAGATATCCTTACGGAGAGGGGTTGTTCCAAGGTGTCGGTAAAGGATATGCCGCACTTGTGGAAGGAATGCTGCAGGTGGCATATCCGGAGCTCAACATTCGTGTGACCAATATGGGTATCGGCGGCAATACGGTTCGGGATTTGAAATCCAGATGGCAGAGTGACGTACTGGATCTGAAACCGGATTGGCTAACGGTCATGATTGGCATCAACGATGTATGGCGGCAGTTTGATCAACCCGCGATACCAGAATCACATGTGAATCTTGAAGAATATGAGCAGACCCTGGAAGAGCTGGTGCGTTCGGCCCTCCCTGGTCTGCAAGGACTCGTGATCATGACGCCGTTCTATCTGGAGCCGAATGCCGAAGATCGCATGCGGAGCCGGATGGATGAGTTCGGACTTGCAGCCAGAAGGGTTGCGGAGCGTACAGGTGCGTTGTTTATTGATACGCAGGCGGCTTTTGCCAGCCAATTTGACTACGTCCATCCTACTGCGCTGGCGTCCGACCGGGTGCATCCTAACTTGACCGGTCATCTATTGATCGCACGCGCGCTGCTGGAAGAGATCGGCTTTGATTGGTCGCGCATGCGTGTCGGCTCCTGATGTCAGTTGTCTTATTTGGTAGTATTGCTACTTCATCTTGGAAGGAACGGAAGAATTGTTACTTCCTACATTAGCGTAGTGCAGGTTGTCCGCAGTATGTATGCCGGGATCGGCGTGAGGTTCTTCGAACTTCGCGCCGAAGCGGACCTGTCTTGAGCGAGAAAGTATGATTCATGTGAACATCCGTGCAGTTTGTACGGATGTTACACATAAAGAATAATGTATACGCTTACATAAAAGTATCTACTTGTCTATCTTGATCCTTAACATCTTTGTATCACTCTTTATGCTTTTGAAAGGAGGTGGTTAGAAGGGGACTCTTTAACGACGAAGCCGTCGGCCCCTGCTATTGCATCTTGTTGCGAAATTGAAGAGTAGTCTCAGGCAAGAACTATCGTTTGGACAAGTGGTGACCGGTAGAGCAACGATTTCATGCTATGTAATACGACAAAAGCCGGGAGGTAAACGAATGGGAATGAAGCAGTGGAAAAGAGCAGGGATATGGACTAGCATCATGCTAATGGTTATGACGGCGCCTGGTGCCACGTTCGCAGCGCAGGCGGGGGAGAGCAATGCCAAGCAGAATGTGAACAGCGCAATGAAAATGACCCAACAGCCATTCAAGATCAAGGTCGTGGATGCCGAAACGGGCCGGGGTATTCCCCTGGTTGAGCTGAAGACGACGAATAACATCTTGTATTACACGGACAGCGCAGGTGTCGTGGCCTTCAACGAGCCCGGCCTGATGAATCAGTCGGTCTTCTTCCATCTATCGAGCGACGGCTACGATATTCCCGCAGATATGTTCGGCAACCGTGGACAGGCCGTACAGATTTCACCCGGGGGCAACATTACGATCGAGATGAACCGGGTTAATATCGCCGAACGGCTGTATCGGATTACAGGCCAAGGTATCTATCGCGACAGCGTGATGCTTGGTCTGAATGCGCCGATTCAGGAACCGCTGATCAACGGTCTGGTCATGGGGCAGGATTCTGTGCAGATGATCAAGTATAACAATCGGCTGTACTGGTTCTGGGGCGACACCGACAGGCCGGCTTATCCGCTGGGAAATTTCCGCGTGACAGGAGCGACTTCTAAATTGCCGCAACACGGTGGGTTGGATCCGGACGTAGGTGTCAATCTGAACTACTTTACGAATAACGACGGTTTCGTCAAAAGCTTGGTACCGCAGCTACCTGACGGTGCCGGAATCGCCTGGGTGTTCGGTTTAATGACCGCCAAGGATAACACCGGACATGAGCGCTTGCTCGCCGGCTACAGCACGCATAATCCCGCACTCAGTGCCTTTGGCATTCTTGTCTTTAACGACAATACTAAGGAGTTCGAGCAAGTCGTCCAGTTCCCTTCCAAAGACGATTGGCGCCATCCAGGTGGTCAGGCGACCTATTACGAGGAGAACGGGTTGGGTTACTGGCTCTTTACGGAACATCGGATGCCGAATTTACGCGTTGCTGCCAGCTATGATGCTATCATCGACTATACTAAGTACGAATCGTTTACTTGCCTGACTCCGGGAACGACATACAACGGGGCTCAAACGTCGTTGGAACGAGACGCGAACGGAAAGCTCGTATGGGGCTGGAAAAAGAACACTCCACCGCTTAGCCAGAGTCAAGAGAAGGAACTGATCGATTTAGGTCTGATCCAAGGTGGTGATCCCCGCTATTATCAATTGAAAGATGCTGATACCGGCGAAGATGTTGAAATTGCCTCAAGCTCCATCGAATGGAACGATTATCGGCAGCGGTACGTGATGATTGGGCAGCAGGTGAAAGGCAAAACTTCGTTGCTGGGTGAAATCTGGTACGCAGAAGCTCCTGCGCCTCAAGGCCCTTGGAGCACTGCCAAAAAGATCGTAACGCACACCGATTATACGTTTTATAACGTGGCACAGCACAAAAACTTCAGCAAGTATGGCGGTCGGGTTATCTACTTCGAAGGAACTTATACGAATACGTTCACGAATCATGTTCCAACACCACGCTATAACTACAATCAAGTTATGTATAAACTCGACTTGGCAAATCTGCAGTTAGGGCTTGAGCCGGTTCAAGGAACGATTGGTAAATAGAGTATCAGACCATTTTTAATACCGAAAAAGACCTTTCCGAAAAGCGCTGTAGGGCTTTACCGGAAAGGTCCTCTTTGACTTGAGTGTGTTCCTGCTCGATAGCGTCCTAACCCCTCGCTTCTCCATGACTAGCTGGGAAGGGCTAGAAGGAGTCCCCGTGGATTTCGCGATATTGCTTCGGGGTAAGATTCGTAAACTTCTTGAATGCGGAGAAGAAGTGTCCTTTGGATAAGAAGCCGCATTGATCCGCAATCTCTAGCACCGAGAGCTGGCTGGATACCAGCTTCTCCTTCACTCTTTCGATTCGTTCCTGAAGGATGTACTCGGACAATGACATGCTCATAATCTCCTTGAATAACTGCCTTATGTAGCTCACAGAGAAGGAGAAATTGTCGGCTACCTGCTCGATCGATAATTGCGCATCCTGCAAGTGGTTGTCCACGTATTCTTTGATCTCCAGAACCATCTCTTCCTTGCGGTTTGAAGATTTCGGAGCTTCGGTCTCGGATGCGAGCATCGTGACGATACTCTCCAGCCACGCTTGAAACTCGGACAGTGTGCTGTACCGCTCCAGCAGTTGATGGATGCTGCTGATTTCATGCAGAACGCTGGATTTGTTAAAGCCTTTGAGCAGATCGTAGGTAAAATAGGTCAGGTTAAGCTTCCAGTCACGATAAGGCAGCTCATGGATGCGGTTCATCTGTTGGCGTAGCAGAACGACAGCGCTCTCCGGGCGGCCGCGGCGGATCGACTTGATGATCTCGGTCGTCTCCAGTGCATCGGACGCTGAAGGATACCCGGCCATAAACTCTTCATAATCGCTCTCCAGAAAAATTTGCTTTTCTCCGTTAAGAAATCGCAGCATCGTCAATTCGTAGATATGATCATATACGTTTCGGATATTTGCGCCGAAATCATAGGCATTGCTAACTGCGATGGTTGTGTCGACGCTCAGAATGCGTGCTACCTGATTGTGCGTCTCTTCCAGAAGGTGTTGTAGTTCGAGCCCCTCCAGTTCATGGGCGCCGATGATCAGGATGAGATGGTCGCCACCCATATCCAAGCCTTCGGCTGCATAAGCGCCGGTGCCAATCACTTCTTCGCTAATATTGCGTATAGCGTACTTAATCAATTTCCGGGAAGGGAAATCGTAACGTTCGCAAAAGCCCGTATATGCTTCGATCCGCAGGACGGCCAAAAACAGAACTTTACAGGAAGCCAGCTTGGTTCGAGTCTGAATATATTCGTAGCTCTTGGTGCCCGGCGTCCCGTGCAGTACCCATTGGGCGAGAAACTCTGTTCGAACAAGCTCGGATTGATTTCGCATGGATACATGAAGCTGTTCCACATTGTTTAGCAGCATATCAATGCCATCGTTGATCCACTGGATATCTGGCTTGGCATCAGCCGTGGAGCCCGCCATTGCAATCTTCATCTTCATCTTATCCAACATAAAGGTGATGGGACGCAAGGAGTGGCGCGAGCTCCAGAAGAACAAAGCTGATAGAATTCCCAATAGTAGAGATGTATACGCTATCAATTTTTGCTGGAATGAGGTTATATGGCGAGTTAAAGTATGATACTCGTTCGAGTAGTATACCGACCAATTTTCGGTTGTCAGCGTGGCTGTATTGACGAACCATCTTTGATGTGGGAGTCGAAGCTGAAAATCGTTGCCTTGCTGCTCTCGCCCCGCTTGATAAAGCTGTTCGTTCAAAGTAGGATTTGACGCCCCTAATAAGAGTTGCCCATGCTCGTCCAGAATCCGAATGTCTTGTTCCGCGGAGACGGTTTGACCGAACAGAAGCTTCGACAGGAGCGGCTTATCAATCAGAAGTACTAGATAGAAGTCAGACGGCTTCTCGGGAGTTGCAGGCAAAATAAGGGCGAGGCGGTCTGAACCATCCAGCGAATGATTAATGAAGCGCAAATATTGGCGTTGGAATGATTTTACCCGCTCCAGCATGCTTTGGTCGGCAAAGGATTCATCACGGACGATTCCAGCTTTGGAGTCGACGACAAGATTGTTCTTCAAATTAATCAGATAGGATCGCTCGATGAGTGATTCGGTAGACATGAAGTTAGACTGAGCGACGAGTGCAGCATGGTCGATGAGCGGATCTTTGTTTGTATTGAAGAACCAGTTTTGAATATTCTGATCGGCGTACATGCTGAGCCCGTAAGCTTTCAAATTGCCAAGGATCATTTCGGTCTTCGATGCCAGGTTATTGACTTCGTTCTGCGAATTGCTGCGTACCTCTAGCATGGTGTATTTCGCGAATTCTGCAGACAGCAAATAGACGAAAGGTATAATTGAACAGATCAGAACAGTGGTGAGTAATAGAAAGGTGCGAAAATATGTTTTCTGTAATATCGGTTTGAACTTCATAATTCCAGAACCCCTTGCTTATTGATTGTCTGTTTAAGGGTATACCCTAACTGCATTACATAGAGAAACTAACCGGGACCTCCTTACTCAATCATATCCTGACCTTCCTGTGAAGTCCTGATTTTGACAAACTACAATTTAAGACAATACTGGAAGTTGAATTACCGCGCAATCCTTAAGTTTAGTACTCCCAGTGACACAATGAAGACTATTCCGGAATTATCTATCCACACATAATAGACACTGTCAGAACATGACCGCATCAAACAGAACAGATAGAAGGGAGTGATATATCATTGAGAATGCTGAAGGATTTATTCAAGAATCGGAACTTGTATTCGATGGCGATACCAGGAATCATCTTTCTGGTTGTCTTCTCTTACATTCCTCTGGTCGGACACCTGCTGGCGTTCAAGGACTTCCAGATCAGCAAGGGCATATGGGGTAGTGATTGGGTGGGGCTGGACAACTTTCGCTTCTTTTTCTCCAATCGGGATTGGATTCAAGTTACGGTCAATACAGTTTATTTAAATGCGCTGTTCATTATTTCCGAGCTGTTCTTTGCACTTATCATCGCGCTTCTTTTGAATGAGATTCGCCTGAAATGGTTTAAGCGTACGATCCAATCCGCCGTCTTCCTGCCTTATTTTATTTCATGGGTCGTCGTAGGGTACATGGCGTTCATTCTCTTCAACAACACGGACGGTCTGATTAACCGTGTTCTGGATATGAGTGGGCTTAACACCGTCGATTGGTACCAAACCCCATGGGTATGGCCGATTATTCTAACCTTAACACGGATCTGGAAGAGTGCCGGTTATTTCTCTATCATCTTGCTTGCTGCCATTACCGGTTTCTCCGCCGATTATTATGAGAGCGCACGCTTGGACGGAGCTACCAGGTTGCAACAGATGAGATTCATTACACTGCCATTGCTGAAGCCACAAATCATCATACTCGTACTTTTGGGGGTTGGACGAATCTTCTACGGGGATTTCGGCATGATCTACGGAATTATCGGAGATAACGGGATTCTATTCCCAACGACCGATGTCATCGATACATATTCATATCGGGCGTTAAGGCAGCTTGGCAATTTTAGCATGTCATCTGCCATCGTATTCTATCAGTCTATTATGGGGCTTATCGCCGTTGTTTCGTTTAATGCACTGGTTCGGAAAATCGATAAGGACTCTAGGTTATTTTAAATTCAGGGAATGTAAAGGGAGGTGAATTTTCTATGAATCGTCCAGTTGCTATGATTCCGTCCGCACAAATCCGCCAGAAAAGCGGTTTCCCCGATAAACTGGTGATGCTGTTGTTCGGGCTGTTTCTAATTCTATTTGCGCTGGTGTGTTTGCTTCCGTTCTGGCTGATGGTCATCAATTCGTTCGCCAGCACCCGAAGCTTGGCGCTCAACGGATACTCCATATGGCCCAATGAGTTCACGTTGGAGTCGTATCGCTTTCTCCTTCAAGGCAAGCAAATGTTTACCAGCTATGGCATCACCATTGCTGTAACCGCTATCGGAACCGTTATTGGTCTCGTTGTCACCATGTTGTTTGCTTACGTGCTGGCCCATCCGAAGAACCGATATGGCGGCTTCCTCTCGTTCATGACTTACGTGCCGATGGTATTCGGCTCGGGGCTCGTTGGCTTCTATCTTCTAGTCGTTCAGTGGCTGCATCTGAAAGATTCGCTATGGGCGCTTGTGCTCCCCTATGTCATGAATCCATTCTTTGCATTTATCTTAGTCTCGTTCTATCGCTCTCTGCCGTATGAGCTGAACGAGTCGGCTAATATTGACGGTGCTGGAGAGTGGACGATCTTCTTCAAAATTATCCGACCGATCTCAACGCCGGTTATAGCGACGATTAGTTTGTTCTATGCGCTGCAATATTGGAATGATTGGTGGCTGTCGCTTCTTTTTATTGATAATAGTGATATGTACCCGCTCCAGCTGCTTCTTCGGCAGCTTATGTCACAGATGCAGCTCACGTCGCTCAATCAAGGCAACGTACTGACACTGCCGCCAGCGGAAGGGGTCAAGCTGGCCACAATATGCCTGACCATCGGCCCGATTATATTGGTGTATCCGATGGTCCAGAAGTATTTTGTCAAAGGTCTGACCCTCGGCTCGGTGAAAGGTTGAATAAGGTCTGATATGTATTGCTGCACGTATCGTTATAGACTGGCTGGTTGCTTAATAAGATGACTATTTGAAGGGAGTAATTTATATGGCCAAATTAAAACGCAACTTCTTGGTGGTTGCATTGCTCGGAGTAGCAGTCACTTTATCCGGGTGCTCCGGCGCTGGCGGGGATGCTTCCGCTCCTAGCGATTCTGCAGGAAATGGCGGTGCATCCCTTGAACCGGTTACGTTGGAGGTTGTTATTCCAGGCGCGAAGGGGGCTAACTTCAACGAGGTACTGGCAGAAGTCAACAAGAGGCTGCAAGCCGAGATCAATACCCAGGTTAAATTTACAGTCATCGACTTTGCCGATCTAAGTCAGAAGACCAACGTGATGCTGGCTTCGGGGGAGAAGGTGGATTTGATTTTTGATGCCCCTTGGTTGCATCTGGAGACGATGGCTGCTCAGGGCTATTATGAGGAATTAAGTGGACTTCTGGATAAATACGGTTCCAATGTGAAAAAGACAAGACCGGAACAAATGTGGGATGCAAACAAAATTAACGGCAATATCTACGGCGTTCCCCTGGGAAGCGCCTATACCCAGCAGAGATCCGTCTTCATCCGGAAGGACTTGAGAGAACAACTGAACCTGCCGCCCGTGAAGACGTATGAGGATCTGAAAGCATATCTCTACGCCGTTCGTGACAGTAACTCCGGTATCACACCGCTTCTCGCAGGCGCAGACGACGTCACCTATAGTTGGGTCAACTGGTTAATTCGGGACGATACCAGCGTCAACATTCGTCCAACGAATTTTGCAGGAGCCAGCCTGATGCTGTATTACAAGGGGAATGACGGGAAGGTCTACAATTTCTTTGAAACCAAGGAGCCTAAGATCTGGTCCAACATTCAGGATGTCCGCAAGCTGTTCGTGGACAAAGTCATGTCGCAGGACGTGCTGACGAATAAAAGCGGTCCGGGGGAAATGCAGCTCCAGAACAAAGTTGCCGCCACGCCGCAAATGGTCTTTGGTGTTCCGAAATCGTATAATGACCAGTTGAAGCAGGTTGTACTTAATGGAGAGCTGGAGGCTGTTCGTCTATTCGATATGACCCCTGGTAAGAATCTTTCCAACTTTAAGATGGATAATTTCATTAGTATTGTAAAGACAAGCAAACATAAAGACCGTGCGATGATGTTCCTCGATTGGGCAAACCGGCAGGAGAATTATGATCTGCTAGAGCACGGTATTGAAGGTGTTAACTGGAAACCAGTCGGCGAGCATCAATACGAAACACTGAACAACGATGGCGGTATTGTCTCGTTTCAGCTCATACTGAACCCGACATTAGAACGGGAGTGGGTCGGCACGGACACTGAGACTCAAGAGTACAGTCAATTTATTACGCAAGCCGACAACTTCACGAAGGATGTTATGACCGGCTTTACCTTCGATCCCACTCCGGTGAAGAACGAAGTGGCCCAGTTCTCGACCATTCAAGCGAAGTATTATAGTGGATTATTTAATGGCGCGCTTGAACCGTACGACTATTTTGCCAAGTTCAAAGATGAAGGCGAAGCAGTGCTCAAGAAAATTCAGAATGAGTTGCAGAGCCAGGTAGACGCCTTCTTGGCCAAATAAAATTGTAGCTGTTCATCTGAACTACAACCCGCACAAAAAAAGGACTGATTCTTTTGAATCGGTCCTTTTGTGCGGGGATGTTATATTCTAACGACTAACGGAAAATGATGAATCGGATAGGGAACAAACTTGGCGGATCGTCTCGGCTAATTGCTCGGCCATTTGCTGATGCTTCTTGATGGAGGGGTGTCCACTGCCCCCCATGCCTTCTTCCAGTCGTTGAATGAGCGGAAATTCCACAAAATGAATGTGGGCATCGCCTTCTTCGTTGAGACTGTTTATTAGAGCCTTTAAATAGGGACTAGGATCAAGGGTCATCGGACCAATTGCACAGAATAATTCAGCAGACGGGTATCTTCCGCGAATAAAATTCGTCAATTTACGATACTGTTCCATATAATCCGAAGGCTGGATAGGCGCAGACCAATCATTGGTGCCGAGATTAATGACAATAATTTCAGGTTGGAAGAGATCCATTGCTTCTTGATCGAGATAAGGACAGATGGTTTCCATAAAATAATCCGACATGCGACCTTCCTTGCCACCGCCGAAATTCTGATAACAGCCAGTGCCCGACGCGCCCACGATCAAAGTTTCGGCATTCAAAAGTTGGCCTGTTAGCGAGCTGTAAGCAAGTGCGATATTTTCGCGTGAAGCATCGCAATCGCAGGGAATCTGAGCTTCGTTACCGAAGCCGCACGTGATCGAATCGCCGATGACGAGCAGCCGATGCGGAAGAGGCGCTGGCGGGCTCAGAAAAGTTCCGGTTTCTGTCTTCAAATCGGTAAATTTAATACTGCCAAATGCCGCTTCCGTGCGTTTCTGCAGTGTTAACGTATGAGGTGCGTCCTCAAGGTCATCTGCAAGCTGGTATAGCCTTTTTTCCGGATCTATTCTCATCACCCGGACCGGAAGATCATCGATATAGACGTTAACCCAGCTTTTTCCCTCACCGTTGATATCCTCGATTTCGGCATAAATTTCCCGCCCTTGAAAGCGCACGGTTATCGCACTTCCAGGAAGGAAACAGGAGATGCCATCCTGCTCTTGATGGAAAAGTCCGTGTCTCAAACTCAAATTCAAAAAGTCGAATTTCATAAAGTCTTACTTCCTTTCAATGATGAAATTGAGTAAACATTATGCGTAAGGGTTCTCACATGTAGACTCCCGGAGCACCAAAGAAACACCAGATAATATTTTCGAATTGCCTCCATAATTTTTGCCTTGAATAACCTGATTCAGTAAATTCGCAGCATTTCTGCCGATTTCCTCAAAGTTTTGCCGAACGGTAGACAATCCGAGCGACAGGTTACTAGAATGGTCCCAATCATCGAATCCCATAATGGATACATCCTGGGGGATGTTAACGCCGCGGTTGGTCAGTTGCTCGATCATTTCAATGGCAAGCTTGTCATTGGAGCAAAACAAAGCCGTGATATCCCGCTTCAAAATGCTGCCCGCTAGTCGGTCATAATCCATATGGGTCAATAAATGTTCATCGGTTACAGATAGCCCTGCCTGACGCATGGCGTTGGAAAACCCTGCGAACCGCTCCTGCTCGGATTGAAGGAAAAATTGAAAGCTGGCAAATTTTATTTTGGTATGCTTCAGGCGGATCAGCTCCCGGGTAGCCAAGACCGCTCCGTCGTAATTATTGCATCCGGAAAAATAGCACGGATGATCCACGTTATATCGATCAACCAACAGATAGGGGATATTGTTCTGTTCAATTAATAGGAAGTTATCCTTGCTTTGGATTGGATCGAATGGATAGATCAAGATTCCGTCGACTTTCCGGTCTAGCATTTTCTGAATGGATGCTTGTTCAACGGCCAAGTTTTCGTTGCTCCACTCCACGATTAAGGAGTAATTGAAGTCGGCGGCCACCTGTTGGGCGCCTTTGATGATTTTCATATACGACACATCGAAATTATCCTCTGCGGATAAGATGAATGCGATCAAATGACTCGAATTGTCCGCTGCTTGAACTCCATTTACAAAAGAGCCCTTCCTTTTAATGCGGGTTATTGCGCCCTCGTTGGCCAGTTCTGTCATCGCTTTTCGTACCGTTATTCCGCTTACATGAAATTGCTTCATAAGATCTTCTTCAGTGGGTAGTTTATCGCCAGGACGAAGCTTGCCAGCTTGAATCTGATGCAGCAGCGCTTGTTTAACCGTCTCGTATTTCGGCTCGTTCACAATAATTCTCCTCTATTACAGTCTGGTGGTAAAAATAGAACGACTCTCATTCTTTTTATAAAAGTATACTTTATTATTTGGTTTAAATCAAACTATTAACCTTAAAATAGATAATAAAAGTATAGTTTATCTTTTAAAACCCTCGTTTCAATTGACTTGATGTATATGTAATGATATCATAAATATAGATTTAAGATTAAATAAAGTATACTTTATTTACGTTTATTTTTGCGAAATTTCAGTAGTTTACGAGAAGCTGGAGGAGGAATTGCCTTGGAATTTAGCTTTACCAAATATGCCAGACTGATGGGGAGATTTGATCTAACCGAGAAAGAGTCTCCGAAATGCGGATGGGTTAACAGTGCTGTTTTTCTTACCTTCCGTGGTACAGCCATCTCTATGACGGCTGAGGATTCGGGCGGTCAGGATTATGTTGAAATCGTATTGGACGGTGTGGCCCGTAATTGGATTAATCTGAAGCAGGGGCTGCATGAGTACGTAATTGAACAGGGGCTATCTGATGGTGAGCACACGTTAGAAATCCATAAGCGAACGGGTATTCTAACCGGAAGTATTGTATTCCATTCTTTTTCTCTGCCTGAAGGTGGAGCCTTCCTCGCCCCACCAGCGGCAAAGCCTGTCCGGCTTGAATACTTTGGGGATTCCATTACCGATGGAGCAGGGATCGGCCATCCGCATGTGCTCGCTGAAGCTCCGGATCTTGACGACGGATACATGTCCTATGTCGGAATCAGCGCCAGAATGCTGAATGCGGAATATCACACGATGGCCGTTTGCGGAATCGGCGTTTGGCAGGACGCGATAGGAGGCAATCAAAGATTGCCGGAACATTTTTATGGAACGCTGGGTAAAGGGACAGAGCCATGGGATTTTTCCCAGTATACCCCTGATGGAGTGGTCATTAATTTGGGCCAGAATGATTATTCGACGCCAATTGATGATGAGGAGTATATAGCAGCTTATATCGAATTCATCCAAGCTATTCAAGAAAAATATAATGATCCCTATGTCTTTTGCTGTGTTGGAACGATGAATAATAACTATCTGGCCAGTGTGAATAAGGTGGTATCCTATTTCAATCAAAAAGGAAACTCGAAAGTGCTTGTGGTCGATCTAGGATTGATCCATCCAGAGGTAGAAGGGTGGGGCGGCCGATACCACCCGGGCTATCAAACGCATTACCGAATGGGGTCGGAACTTGCTGGTTTTATTTCCGCCAAGACTGGCTGGGAGCTGCTTAAGCGCCCATTGATCGCAACAGAATGTGTATTTTAAAATCAGTGAGCAAGAGACCTATATAAAAGTTAAGAGTGTCTGAACCTGTCATGGGTCAGGCACTCTTTTGCGTAAAATACACGCTTCTCAATATTATCCCACCATTTAAGAAGCCCTTATAATCATGGATTTCTTAAAAAAGAGTCTTTTTAGGTCACTACTCTCTGTATTTACCTCCATCTCATACCGATAATGTATAAATATATTATTAATAAAATTTGTTCTATATTCGGCTATATGGGCAATATTGGGATTGTTTATTATGATCTTATAATTCAGATTACAACAAATAACTGGGGGAAATAGCGATGAGTGTTGATCAAGGAATCATGTTTACAGCTATGGAACAATCACTTGCGATGATTGCTTTTGATACCTACGGAAAAGTGCTATGGGCGAACCCTATTTTCGCAGAAGTAATGGAACATGCAGTGGATGCTTTGCCAGGGATGCAGCATAGTAGTTTTTGTCCTCCTGAATTTGCAAGGAGCCAGGAATATGCAGACTTTTGGGGTAATCTACGCAATGGAGTAGCCTTTCATGACAAGGTACAGCGGGTGACACGAAGTGGAAGAGTACTCTGGCTGGAGGCTTTTTACACACCGGTATTAGATGAAGAAGGGCGCGTACAAAATGTGGTCAAAATTGCTACAGACATTACGGCCCGCCAACAGGTGCTGGTGGATAGTTCAAGTGAATTTATGTCGGTTGTTACGGCAATGACTGCACGGACGAATGAAGTGCATCATGCCTCACAAGGTATCGTTAATGATATAGAAGTTCTTAATAAAGAGTCACAGGTTGTGAAAAACAACGTGGAAACGATAAGCTCTGTAGCTGCTTTAGTCAAAGAGATCGCCACTCAATCGCATATGCTTGGACTGAATGCGGCTATTGAGGCGGCCCGGGCGAATGAATATGGGCGTGGTTTTGCTGTAATTGCTGAGGAAGTTCGCAAAATGGCGAATACCAGCAAAAATTCAGCGAATGAAATTTCTAATCAGCTAGATGAGATTTTGAAATCGTTATCTGTTATGATGAATATGGTAAATAATGTGACTGAGAAGATAGGGAATAACTGCGACTCTATTAACCAACTCAAAGATTCCTATGAGCATATTGTTCAGACTGCTGAGAAGCTCTCAGCTATTGTTTGATGATTATAAATGCATAAGTAAGAGTGCGAGGAGGTGATTCTATGAAACCAAAAGTAGTTTTCATTGAAGGTTTACCCGGCTCAGGGAAAACAACAACGGCCAGGCTTATTCAAGAAATTCTTATGGAGATGAATGTGAAGTCCCAGCTTTTTTTGGAGGGGGATTTGGATCATCCGGCAGATTATGATGGTGTGGCCTTCTTTGAGAATAACCAATGGGATGAATTATTGAGCACCAATGAAGAGTATAGAGCGTTACTGAGCCGTCATGGGATTCAACAGGGTGACGATGGTGTTTTTCTGGAATATCGCAAGTTAAAGAATACATACGGATCTGACTTCCCTGACGAGCTATTCAACATCGTGTTCCGAAATGATGTATACGAGTTGCCGCTAGAACCACATAAGAAGCTGATTGCAAAGCGATGGAAGTCTTTTGTGGACAATGTTCTGGGTGTATCGGATACCTTTGTGTTTGATTGTTGTTTTATTCAAAACCCTGTGACAATGGGGATGATTAAGTACGGCGCTGAGAAAGAAGAGGTTATAAGTTATGTTACGGACCTGAGTACCATCGTAGATCGTCTGGATCCATTGCTGATTTACGTGGAGCAGGATGACTTGGAGCATTCGTTCCGCAAGGCGATTCAGGAAAGACCGAAAGAATGGTCTACAGGATTTGTTGAATATTATACCAACCAAGGCTTTGGGCTGAAGAATGGATATAAGGAATTGGAAGGTACGCTACAGGTTTTAAAGGCAAGGCGTGAATGGGAGGAAGACATATTTAATAGATTACCTATCGCCAAGCACAAGGTGAATAACTCTTCGTATGCGATAGATCAATACAAGCAAGTGTTGGCGGGGATTGTATCGCAATATTTTAGATAACAGGCACAGAGTGACTTTTATTCGCTGCAGTGCAAGCTAGCTCTTACCTGCGCATAAGCTGTGGGGCAAGGGCTATTTTGTATATTGTAAATACGATGAAGCAAAAAAGGAGAAGTGGGACCATTATGAGAGTAAAGAGAGCGCAGAGCTCCGAACTAATCGTATGAGGGATAATGAGCAAGATAGAATGGACCATGTCGTTCAATATATCAAGGAGAACAGCCATAAGAAGCTCAATCTGGAGCTATTGGCGGGTGTTTCGCATTTGTCGAAGTATCATTTTTCGAGAATATTTACAGCCAAAATCGGTATGACCCCGGTGGCATTTGTAAATCGAGAACGCTTACATAAAGCTGTTCAGTTGCTGGCTGAGGGCAGCCATAAGACGATTCTGGAAATCTCAATTCAGTGTGGGTTTGAGTCGGTATCGACGTTCAATACGCTCTTCAAAAGACATTATGGGCAAACGCCAAGCGAAGTTCGTAGTCGTGCCAGGAAGAATAGCAATTATTCAGTAATCCTTAGCAATAAGCAGGCAGAATTACCTCCTGTGCAAAGATACAATAACCATAACACTGGTAATCAACTACTCAAGAGGGTTTGGGATAACATGATCACTACTCGTGTATTGCCGGGATATGAGGTGGCGTATGTTAGGCATGTCGGGAGCTATCTGGATACGCGGGATGCATGGGATAAGCTGGGGCAATGGGCAAGTGAACAAGGACTGGTACCAGGACAGCACTCTTTTATCGGCATATCTTTAGATGACTCGATTTTCATAGATGAAATGGCCTGCCGGTACGATGCCTGTGTCACATTACCCAGCGGATTTAAGCAGCAGCACGGACATGCCCTGCACATCCAATTCCAGACGTTATCTGGTGGACTGTATGCGGTATATCCCTACTACGATACTGTAGAAAAGTTTGTGCTGGCTTATCAAAATGTGTTTAGCCTCTGGTTGCCTAATAGCCAGTATGAGGTCGACGATCGCCCCTGCCTGGAGTTCTGTCTGAATGATCCTGCACAGGACCCGGAAGGGAAGGTGAAGGTTGAATTATACGTTCCGATAAAGCAAGCTACGAGCTGAATTTAATCCTTATATAAGGAAGGGAGGATCAACGTTGGGAAGCCTGATTACTGCTGTGAATTGGATTGAAAAAGAGGACACGCTAGATGCTCTCTTGAATCAGGTAGAGACACTTAGCAAGCAGCCTTTAAAGCAGGGGTTTGAAGCCGAGGTTCTACGAATACATATTGATCAAGAGGACTTTGTCTTAAAGATATGGAGCAAGGAGTCCAAACCGGATGTAGGTGCTCAGTACCATTTGCTTAAAATCCTTCATGAACGGGGAATCGCTGTTTCCAGGCCAATAGGTTGGGGCATCGATTCCGCTGGGGATCAGGCGTTGTTAACGACCTTTGATGGGACGCCTATTGAAAAAGTGAATGACAAGACTACAACTGAGGTGGCTGGATTATTATCCAGGTTGCACGAAGTCGATGTTTCTGAGCAGGGAGAGGCAGCGGGTCTTATTCCTAAGTATGATTTTCTCAATTATTTTTTCCCCGGGGCCAGTGAATTCCCAGATCTCTATGACACGGCAGTTTCCCTCATTCCATTGACCCACATGAAGCAGGATCGGATTATACATGGTGATTTTCATTCTAATAATATCCTGGAGAACAACGGACGATATACCATCATTGACTGGACGAATGGACAACTGGGGGACCCTAGATATGATTTTGCATGGACTTATGTTCTGCAGAAAATCTACTTGTTGCAGTCCCGTGCAGAGGCGTTTCGTTCAGCTTATCTATCCGATAAGGAGATTCCCAGAGGAGAGCTGGATGCCTTTGAAGCACTAGCTTGTCTGCGCTGGATTTTACTTAGCAGAAGGAATGGAGTTCCTAAAGGACGGGGAACAGCTGAGAAAGTCCGGAAGTTGATAGATAACAACCCATTTCTGAAAGAACGGGAGTTTAGTGATTTTTCTACACAGATAATCATTGAAAAGGGTGACGGAATGAACCTTGAGGCGGTTCTTGAACAATTTCCTGTGCTGAAGTCCGATGAATTGACACTAAAGAAGATAGAAGATGTCCACGTGGACGATGTTTTTGGAATCTACAGCAATGATAAGGTGTTTGAATACTGCGGCATCCTCCCCAAGCATAACAAAAACACGGTGAGCAACATGATCGGGCATTTTGCCAGAGATTTTCACAAGCGATCAAAGATCAAGTGGGGGATCTTCGCTAATGCGGAGCCTGAGCGCTTGCTGGGAATTATTGAAGCCTTCGATTTTAATCAGAAGGTGAATATGGTGACGATTGGTTACTTTTTGGATGAGGCCCATTGGGGCAAGGGTATTGCCAGCGCTGCGGTGAAGCTGTTAGTGCAATTTCTGTTTGAGGATGTCAACGTGAACAGAATTCAGGCAGAAGTGATGCCCAGGAATGATTCATCCAAGAAAGTTTTGGTGAAGAATGGCTTCTTGAAAGAGGGTACGCTTAGACAGGCAAGCCTGTGGGCGGGGAAAGGGATTGTGGATTTGGAGATTTACAGTATTTTAAAGGAAGATTATGTAGCAACAATCTAAGGAGACCCTATGAAAAAGGTTCTAATCATTGGGATTGTAGCTAGTGGTAAAACTACATTAGCCAAGCAATTATCTGAAAAAATGAATATTCCTTGGTATGAGCTGGATTCTATTGTTCATCATCAGACAGCAGAGGGGCGAATTAAACGTACAGCGCATCAGCAGCTTGAAGTGATCATGGATATTGATAAAGACGGACATTGGATATTCGAAGGAACGGATCGTGAATCCTATCAATGTCTATATGAGATGGCAGACACCATTATATTTCTGGATACACCGCTATGGAAGCGCAGAATTAGAATACTCGTACGCTTCCTTAAGCAAAATCTCGGTTTAGAAAAATGTCATTATAAACCTGATCTTAAGATGTTAAAAATGATGTATAAATGGACGAGGGATTTTGAGCGTAATAGAGACTGCTTTGAAGCCAAGCTACATTTGTTTCAAGATAAAGTTATCAGATTATACGATAATAAAAAACTTGAACTTAAAATAAAGGCCAACCAGAAAAGGGTTACGCTATGCTCTCGCCGGTAGGTGGGGGCTATTTGATTTTTATCAAGAAGATAACCAATGGGCAGGAACGTTTAAATAATGAGGTAACCGGGTATCTTTATTTCCTTTTGCCGAGTTAACTTGAGCTTGTGTCAAAAAAATACTTCCCGTGAGATTAGCGCCTGATAATTCAGCATCTCTTAAGTCTGCACCAATAAAATCTACCTTCCGCAAGTCGGCATCCCGCAAATTGGCTGCGATTAATAATGCCCCTCTGAAATTCGATCCTCGCAGGTGAGCCCCTCTTAAATTGGCCCCTAAAAAATCCTTCCGTGGCTTATTTTTCTTATGACTTTGAATATAGTCCTTTCGAATAAATTCGCTTGTGGCAAGTAATAACTGATTTACAGTTTCTCGATGAGCAGGTATGTCTAATTTGAGAATATCTTCGGGATCAAGATTGGATAGAGACTCAATTGTATTGAACGTGTTCTGCAGTTCATTGCGGATCGAGATCGTTTCTTCTAATTCTAGCGCTTGATTTAGGTAGAAAAGCATCTCATGCAATTGTTGGACGATTGGAAATACTGCAAACATGGTCTTTGAGGATGCTGGATTCTCTCTCCAACCTGTTCCTTTGAAGATTTTTTGTGAGACCTGTTGTCCCGCACCAAAACATTCATAAGCAACACAACCGTTAAAACCTCGGTCTCTCAGCTGCTCATGAATGCTACAACGGTGATCTGAACCCATGTTGCGACAAGGAGTGCCGCTATCTTTATCAAAAGCAAAATCTGCTGATTTGGCATACGGCAAAGCCACACAACATAACCCAAAACAATGTTCACAGTCAGACTGTAGTCTACTATTCATACAACACTTCCTAAATTAAATTGGAATATTATACGGACAATAATATAGATCCATATTTTGTGATTAATAATAACCTAAGAAGGATTTTTTTAAAAGTTAGATTCCAAGCATTCTGCAAAATAATTATCCCATTCGACAAAAGCCGCGAAAGCTTGATGCTACGCGGTTTTTGTCTCTTTTTTATCTAAATTTTTCATTATTCTTTTATTGACCCTCTATAGACTTATATATGGAAGCTATGAATTCCGTCTATGAACAAGATAACCGGGAAAGCCCAATACATGCAGTAGGGTAAGGATCGTTTTATGAAGGGGGAAATCATTTTGGGACAGCATTTTGCGAGAAAATGGAAGATCATTGTGTTCAATTGGCTTTTGATTGTGAGTATGCTCACGGGGACGCTGGAGCCTGTGATTGGCCTCGGCAGCAAAGCTGAGGCGGCGGGAAACGCGGCTTCAATCCCTGCGGATATCGCGGGCCATTGGGCGCAGCAGCCGCTCAGTGAATGGGTGGATAAAGGACTCATCAAAGGTTTTGAGGATGGCACCTTTCGTCCGAATGGAATCATCACGCGTGTAGAATTCGTTACGCTGGTGAATCGGTTGTTCGCTTATAAAGGGACAAGCGATGTGACCTTCAAAGACGTGCCAGCCGATGCCTGGTTTGCATCCCAGGTCAGCGCAGCTGTGCAGGCTGGCTTATTTGAAGGGGTTCCCTGACGGGAGCTTCCAGCCGGATAAATCACTGTCCCGCGTGGAAGCCGCGGTGATGGTCGCGAAGCTTGTTCCTCTCCTCCTCAAGGAGGGAGAGAACCCGCTGGAGGCGTTCAAGGACAAAGGCAGTGTGCCTGCCTATGGCCGCGATCCGCTGGCAGCCTTGCTGGCGGCGGGCTACATCAAGGGCTTCCCGGACCAAACGGTTGGTCCGGGCAAGCCGCTTACGCGGGCCGAAGCTGTAGTGCTGCTGGACCGCGTGATGAAACCATCGGCGACCAGTGCCGATGGGGGTGTCATTCCGGCGGCCAAGACGGTGGAATCAGGAGGCACTTATGGGCCGGCGACAGGCACATTTACAGTCGCCGGGGACCTTACCGTCAACGCGCCGGACACTACATTGCGTAATTTGGTGGTGAAAGGAAACCTGGTGATCGGCCAAAAAGTCGGGGAAGGCGATGTCTACCTTGATCATGTGACCGTGCTGGGGAAGACCTCGATCAACGGCGGCGGAGAACATAGTATACATATTGATGATTCTCAGCTCCAGACCGTTGTGGTTAACAGGGTGGATGGCCGGATTCGGGTTGTCATCGGAGGAACGACAGTCATCTCACAGATGGATGTTCAGTCGGATGCCAGTGTCGAGTCGAACGTGGGGCCATCCAGCGGCGGTATAGAGGGTATTACGATTTCTGCCACCGGGGAGGTTACATTATCCGGTAATTTCACTTTGGTTGAGGTCAAGAGCAATGTGAAGCTGAGCATCGACTCAGGAACGACTAGTCGCATCATCGTTAACGAGGGTGTGCAATCCTCAACGATTATGTTGAACAAAGGCGTAAAGGTAGACAGTATCGAATTCCACGGCACAGCCAGTGTTAAAGGTGAGGGAGAGATTCTCAAAGCGCTGGTGGATGCGCCGAATGTTACCTTCGAGACTAAGCCGGGCAGTGTGGAAACAACGGAGCGCGGAAAATCCTCCCCTACACTTTCGCCGAGTGCCGCTGCGGGTGGTAACGGTGGCGGGGGTGGAAGTGGTGGCGGCGGCGGAGGAACAACTCCGCCGACCCCAACTTCGCCAACCCCAACTCCGCCATCCAATACAATGGTGGAAGTAACGGTGACTGTTCCGGCCACAACAGGCTTCCGGCTGAATTTCAGCACTCCCATCACGAATCTTACGGCTGCGGATTTCTCGCTTAAAGATTCTAAGGGCCGTGCCCTGGAAGTCGGGTTCGTGGGCTCGTTAACCGGAGGAAGCTCCTACCGGGTAACAGCTAACTTAAATGAGGGCGAGATTTATTCCGTTGCACTGACTAAGCCAGGGTACGACTTCGGGGCTCCCGTAACCTTCAGTGTACCGGTCACACCGCCACAAGATATTGCTGTCACGAAGACGGTACAGAACATTAGTACTGCTGGCTTTAGGGTATTGTTCGACAAACCGGTGACCGGCTTGCAGACCTCGAATTTCTCACTCATACGTACTGGTAACGGCGAGAGAGTTACGATTGGGGAAGCCACATCGAATAGCGAAGGTACCTCTTATGACGTCACTGCCTCCCTGGAAGGGGGCGTCACGTATTCATTGATGGTTACGAAGCCAGGTTATGGCTTTGGACCAGCGGTAACGATTTTTGTGCCCGTCACAGATCCAGGCACGATTTCTGTAACTGCTGATGTGTACGGAATCAGTGAAGATGGCTTTAAAGTATCGTTCAGCCCAGCGGTGGCTGGATTGGACGCCTCGAGCTTTATCCTTTTGAATAAGGCTAATCAACCCGTTGCAATCCACGGAGCGGCAAGTGCAGACGACGGCAATTCCTATACGATGGATACAGCATTGACGAAGGGAGAAACCTACGGACTTTTCATCGAGAAGAGCGGCTACAGCTTCGGAGCGGCGTTGGCGTTTGCCGTGCCTGGCGAGGAGACGACGACGGTAACACCTTTGGCGAGGAACGTCAGACCCTATGGTTTTCTCCTGACGATGGACAAGACGTTGCCGGAATTGGATGCATTGAACTTCGTTTTGAAGAACGGGCGCAAAGAGAGTGTAAGCATAGATATGCTCAGCGTGGTGGTTGTAGGCAAGGAATACGAGGTGTGGTTCACGCTGGATAAGGCCGACACGTATACCCTCTCACTGGACAAGGAAGGATACGCCTTTAACGAGCCTGTTGTCCTGAAAGTAGAGGCAGAGAAATTGCCGTCTTCGATCGGCTGGGTCACGCATAGCGGCTTTGAAATTGTGTTCCAGAACGCCATTTCCGGTCTTGCTGCTGGAGACCTCAAGCTGGAGGATAACAATGGTCGGTCTATTCAGGTTGACGGTGTTCAGTTCAGTGCTGACGGCAAGTCAGCGGTTGTATCGGGAGATCTGTCTGCAGAAGGGATTTATCGCTACCGCCTGGATACAGAAGATGCGCGGTACTTCGAAGGAACGGTCAGTGTGCCTGCAATAGTGGAGATCAATAAGCATACGACCTATGAGGGTTTTCCCGGCATCTATACCGGACTTAAAGTTCATTTTGCCTTGCCGGTGCCGAGCTTAACCGCGGCTGCTTTTAAGCTGAAGGATGGAAGCGGCAATCCCATTGTCCTGGATTCCGTTACGAGCGACGATCAGGGCAGAAGCTATTTGCTGCAAACGTCACGGCTCAACTCGGGTGGCCCTTTTGTACTTGCAGTTACCGCTGCGGGGTACAGCTTCGGTGATCCGGCGACACTAGTCAGTGCTACCCTGAACGTCTGGAACGCCGGACGGCAGCCGACTCAGTTCATGGCGGGTCTTAACCCGGCTGTGCCAGGCCTGACCAAGGATAATTTCTTTGCGAAGGATGCCGCAGGCAATGAAGTAGCCATTACCAATGTGGCGTGGGACAGCGGTCAACGGATGTACATTGTTACTTTTGCCGGATCAGGGGGGCAGAGCTATACCGTCTCGGTAAAAGTAAACGGATATGACTTCGGGGCTCCGAAAACGATTTGGGTATTTGCCCAGAATAAGATTATTGAGCCTTCTTATACAGGGTTTAGATTAGTACTGGTTCCTCCTGTTGTGATCAATAAGGAGTTTGGATTTAAGCTGACGAAGCCGGACGGCACGCCAGTCGCTATTCAATCGGTCGTGACGGAAGATGAAGGCTCCAGCTACTGGATCTCAGCTAATTTGCAGCCGGGAATCTATCAATTGATGGTGGATGCGGAGATGGACAGCAATATTTTCACAGTCAAGGTTCCCGTGCTTGCGACAGTCTCGGTGAACCAGATTGCTAATAGCGGAGTTAACGTGAAGCTGAATTATGCGCTGGATGGTCTGAGCGCGAGCAACTTTGTTCTTGTCAATGCGGTTACGGGTAACCCTGTTGCTATCCAGTCTGTATTGACAGAGGACCAAGGCAGCAATTATCAGTTGGCAGCCAGTTTGCCGGGTGGAAAATATAATCTGAAGCTGACCGGCCATTTGCCGGAAGCCGGGGTTGATTTTCAGGTAGCGGATACGATTCACGCGGGGGCAACGAAGGTATCCAATATCACGAATGCGGGCTTTGATCTCTCATTTGAGAGCCCTGTGCCCGGCCTGCTTCCGTCCCATATCAGCATTCAAGACGCGCAGAATAACAAGGTTAGCGGACTGACGCTATCGACAGTCGATAACGGTGCATCCTATCATGTGCGTGTAGCTCTCGCTAACAACGCGGACTATACGATGACGCTGCACAAGAATTTTATCGTCTTTGATTCTCCCGTCACGTTCCACGTCAACCGATTTATCTCGGCCAGTGTGGCAGACGTAACGAGTGACGGACATCTGACCTTGAAGTTCACACCAGCTTTCCCGGAGATCGAGAATTACTTGGGCTTGTCGATCACGGATGAAGCCGGCACTGTTTATTATCCTAACCTGTTCGAATCGGCTGACGGCGGCGCGACCTATCAGCTCTATGTGCCGAGCCGGATTCAACCGGGTAGAGCCTATCAGATCAAGTTGAACAAGGATGAATTCTCGATGAACCCGGTGACGTTTATCACTCCGCCGGTACTTACCGTTAGCGAGGCGAATGTTTCGGGATTGAAGCTTAGGCTGGATACACCTATTCCAGGGCTGGACAAGAAACATTTTATCGTGAAAAACGACGCCGGTGAGACTCTAACGCTGACTTCGGCAGCTACAGACGACGCAGGAGCTACCTACCTGCTTCAGGGCACGCTGGAGAGCGGCAGGCATTATACCGTTCAGTACAAGTCGGATCTACTGTACCAAATCAATGACCCGGTGCCATTTACGATTGTCAAAAAAGTCAAGGCAACCATTAGCAGCGTGACAGCCTCCGGCTTCAAGCTTCAGTTCAGCTCCAGCGTCCCTGGCTTGACGCCGCAGCAGGTCATTTTGCATGATCCGCAGGGGAATGTGATCCAGGTATTGTCTTCTTTGAAGACTACGGATCAAGGCTTTAGCTATCTGGCTGCGCTGGATACTGTCTTGCCAGGTAAAGGTTACACCCTCGATTTGGCAAGAGACGAATTCAAACTGGATGCTCCTGTAGCCTTTGATGTTCCGGTCACAGCCAAGGTCAGTCTTGTGAGCACAGCAGTGAATAAAATCATTGTGTCTGTCACTCCAAGTCTGTCAGGTCTGACCACAGATCATTTCTCGCTGTTTGATAGCAAAGGAAGAAAGGTTGCTATCAGAGTAAGCAATCCCGGCAGCGGATTCTACAGCCTCGAAGGCGAATTTAATCCGGCAGAGCTATATACGCTCCAGACGGTCTATCCCGGTTATGTATTCGGAGCACCGCTGTCTATCGGGTTCAAGCTGTGGGTCGATGGCATCATCCATGCTGCTTCCACGAAGGGCTTCAAATTGGCCTTGGTCCCGTTCGTGCCGAATCTCAGTGCGTCTGACATTACAGTCACCGACGAGGCAGGAAATACGGTGGCGGTGCAATCCCTCCAGCCTGTGAGTGCATCTGTTGACTACTACATTGTCAGTGTACCGCTCTCCGGTGGTAAGACTTATCAAGTGACCATAGCAGATAAAGCCCCGTATGCCTTCGGCAAGCTGGACAAGATTAAGCTGAACTCCCGCACTGCCACCGTTGATGGGCTATCTGTGAAGGGCTTCAAGCTGCATATGTCATCAGCGCTCAGTCTGGGAGGACCCGAAGTTGTTCTAGTTGACGAACAGGGCCGGGAAGTCGCTATCGATTCGATCGTCAGCCGCAATGCCGGGCTGACTTATGAGATTGAGGCGACTCTCAAGGCAGGCGTGCACTATTCACTGGGACTGAACAAGCCGGAATATGATTTCGGAGCCAGCATTCCATTACTGGTGCAGCCAGTCGCGGCCACGTTTGAGGGAATGGAGAGAGGGAACAACCATGCCTTTATGCTCCGGTTCGATCATGCGGTGCCGGATATGCTGCCAAGCGAATTCAAGCTGCAGCGGGATGGTATTCAAGTTGCCACTGCTTCGAAGGTATCTACAGAGGACGGGGGCAACACGTATAAAGTGGAGTATGACTTCCGCGGCGCGGCGCAATATACGGTTCTTCCGGTCAAGGACGGTTACGACTTCGGCAAGCCGGTCGTCGTTGAGGTGCCGGTGATCGTAAGCTCCACCGTGCTGAACACGGGAGCCTCGTATATCGACATCGGTCTGAATCCGGTAGTGCCGGGCTTGACCGCAAGCGACTTCACGCTAAAGGATAGCACCGGGCAAGCCTTGGCTGCCACGTCCGTAGTCACGGAGGATGGCGGTGCAACTTACCGGATCAAGTCCTCCTTCATCGGGGGCAAGACGTATACGATTGCGCTAGCCAAGAATGGTTATGATTTTGGTGATGCGGTTTCTGCTGCGCTTCCGAGTGTCATCAAGGGCGAGGTTGGAGACATCGGGGACAAAGAATTTACGATTCTGCTCACCCCTGCTGTCGGAGGCCTCCAGGCCAGCAGCTTCATCCTTCAGAATGCCGGTGGTCAGACCGTGCCGCTTACATCCGTCAAAGCGTTGAACGGTGGATCAGGTTACACCTTGTCTGCGGCGCTGATGGCAGGAGACAGCTATTCGGTGAAGCTGGCAGCGGGCGGTTATACACTGGACGCTCCGCTTGTCTTGACGATGCCGGTACCGATCGAACTGACGACCGAGAATATCCATAGTGAGGGACTGACGGTCAGGCTCAACCGGGCGGTTCCCGGTCTGAACAGCGGGAATTTCCGATTGGCAGATGCTGAGGGGCAGGCCGTTACTGTCACTACTGCGACAACGATGGATGGCGGCTTGACCTATACCGTTCGTGCGGCCTTGCAATATGGCGGCACATACAGCGTGAAGATGACGAAGAACGGCTATGATTTCGGAATAGGATTGCCGTTCACCGTGCTGAAACGTGTTACGAAATCGGTGACGACGCTGTCCGGGAACGGGTTCGTGTTAAGTCTGCAGACGGCCGTTCCTGATCTGAAGACAAGCAATGTGATGTTGAAGGACAGCGCAGGAGAGTCTGTGATCATTGATTCTCTGGTAACCACGGACGGAGGCTTGACCTATGAGGCAGTAGCCAAGCTGACAGAAGGAACGGTGTACACGTTGTCCGTTACTGCGCAAGGCTATGATTTTGGTCCGCCGGTTCAACTGGATGTTAGGGAAATGCCGGTCTTGTCCGCTTCGGATATTACGACCGCGGGATTCAATCTGAATCTTAGCGTGGCGGTTCCGAATCTGAGTTACACGAAGGTGTATTTGACCGGGGCGGATCACCAGTTGATCAAGCTGGATAGCAGCAGGTTCTATGATCCGAACCAAAACACCGCGAAGGCAGGCAGGACGTATACCGTACGCGTGCCGCTAGTGGTTGGACAGACTTACATCCTGTCCATTAACGATCCAGCGCACCCGGCGAAAGGTCCGGTTGAAGTTGTTGTGCCGGTTGCGGTTAGTGCTAAAGTGACGAAATCGGCCGCAAGCGGAATCACATTATTGCTGGGTCAGGGAAAACTTGATCTCCAGGCAGCGGATGTTGAAATCCTGTCCGCAGGGGGTGATCCCGTAGCTGTAACAGGTGTCGCTGCCGGCGAAGCGGCAGGAACCTATACCATTCAAGCAGCACTTGCGGAAGGCAACACGTACTCCCTGCGCTTGAAGAAACAAGGCTACGACTTCGGGTCAGCGGTCAGCGTCTACGTTGCCTATCAGGTGACAGCCAAGTTGATCGGCGTCAACGAGAATGGTTTTACCCTTAGCTTGAATATTCCGGTACCGGAGCTTGGCCTAACTCTGCTCGACGCCGGGACTAAGGTTACGATTAGCTCGGCAAGTACGGCAGATTACGGTCAAACCTATCAGGTGAAGGCCAACCTGGCCTACAATAAAGAATTCAGGCTCAAGCTTAGCAAAGCTGGTTATGAATTTGAAAATGAGCTAGTGGTGAACAACATCAGCTCACCGCCACAACTGCTCAATGCCGTGTCTAACGAAAGCGGTACTCAGGTTATCCTTACCTTTGATAAGCTGCTGGAAAGCGTCATTGCCAGTTCCTCCTTCTCCGTGAAGATTGACGGGCAGTGGCAAAGCATGGTGAATGCTGCGCTTGGGAATGACAAGACGCAGATTATTTTAACCTGGAATGCTTCGGGCCGTGGAATAGGCTCTACTTCAACCGCCTGGGTCGCATATACCGGCGTGAATAGAGTAAAAGCGGTCAATCAGACGTATCTGCCGACGTTTAACGACATGCCGGTGACGAATGTAGCGACCATTCAAGGCTTGGTTACCAGCTATGCGTATAAGAATGATGCGGCCTATCCGGCGAGGGTACTGCATGAGCAATACGGCAAGACCGCGCTGGAGACTGCACAGCTGCTTAGTAACGGGGGCTTTAAGACGGCGAATATTTACAAAACGCTTGTTGCGGAATATATGCTGAGTCGCAGTGATCTTGCTCCGATTCTCTATAAGCTGGATGCTGACGCCATAACCATATTCGAAGCCTATGATTCGATAAGAAGATCCAATAGCGCCTTTGGTTCCGAACTCATTGGAGAGTTAATTGCAGCGGGCTATACAACAGATACACTTGGCCCTGCGCTGCGGAAATTTGGTTATTCCAGCAAGGATCTGACCGGCTACCTGAAGTATTACAAGGTGCCGGCAGCGCAAACCGCAAGTATTCTTCGGACGCATTATAGTGAGACAAGCGGCGGGACTACTGCATTGCTGCAATTCGCCCGTTATGACAAGAAGGAGATCGCTGGTGCCGTTCAAGCGGCCTACGGGTTAAGCTCATTTGATACGGTGCAGGCCCTTCAAGAAGGTCAGCAGACGGCAAGAGATACGGCTTCTCTTATTAAAGACCTGTATGGTGCGGATGCGATTACGGCGGCCACATGGCTGTCCCAAAGTGGATATCCCGATCATGAGGTCGCGGGTGCGATTGCGGAATTCTACAATTTTGCAAGTGCAGAAGAAGCGGTTCAGGCCTTCCTGGGCGCAGGCTTCTCCGTGCCGTATCTGTATTCGATGCTTAGAAAAAAATATCCGCAGCCAGAGGGCGCAGTTGCGCTGCTGAATGCGAAAATTGCACCTAGAACGGTAGCGGAGGCAGTTAAATCGACTGGTGACGGGGCCGGGGTCATAATCAGCGCACTGGGACGCAAGAATTATAGTGTGAAAGAAATTGCAGGTATCGTCAACGATCTGTGGGTAGCCGCAGGTGTAAGCCTGAACGACGTAATGGCTCAATTCGCTGCTAGCGGATATAATCTCTCGGCAAGAGCAGCTCTGCTGCGGGAAGAGTTCGGCGCTGACATCGGGACTGCGCTGGGAATTGTATATCCAGATGCACGGAATGCAACGATGAAGTATTTGCTCGTGGCGGGCTACGATCACGTTAGTCTGACTGATTATTATCTCAGACATGTGTATTCGGGCAATCGTTATGAAGTGTTCCGGCAGCTCCGGCTTGCCGGGCAGACAGCGACCAAATCACTGCAAAGCGTTCATGATGCCCTGATCCAGGCAGGAGAAGCGTTCACCCTGGACGATGCCATGAAGCTTTTCTTCAATGATTATACAAGCCGTTATGAGGCAGCCGATGTCTTGGCGGCCATCCGGTCGGTCTTCGCCGGGGATTTACAGGTCAAGCTGGATGCGGAAACTGTCGCCACAGCGATGAGTAACGTACAAATGTGGGACAAGTACGCGATCGGCAAAGCTCTAATCAGTCAGATGGGTGTAACCCTGGAACAATGGGTGGAGCTGGAGCGGACTAGCGCGTTCGCCAGATTTGGCTGTGCATGCTCCGTTGTTACTGTAGTCAAGGACGTTCAGTATTTGTTCTCCAAAGCTACGCTGCCCGATATCACTGTAGCCATGAGTATGTCCAAGCTGTACACCCTGGACCTTATCATTGAAGGCACGATTAATTTCTACTCCACGCAAGGAATTAGAGCTAAAGGGATGCCGTATCTGCTATCGGCCTTGAAGAATGCGGGGTACGCCTTCGAAGAAGTGGCAGCTGCCTTCGACAGCAAGGGTTGGAGTGAGTGGATTATGGCTTTCAGCAGTTATGGTATTGCTGCAAGCGACGTCACCGCTTATCTGAAGAGCACGGGACTGCCAATGGAGCAGGTTGTGGAGCGGCTGGCTCCCTATCCTCTGAAGGACAGAGCGCTTGTATTGCGTGAGGCTTATGGTCTGGATTCCAGCGCAGCTATGTCGGTGCTGCTTCAGCATACACAAGAAGACCAGGAGATCATCGGCTGGGCGTTGGCCTGGGCATACGGGAGTGATCCGATCACGTTATGGATTCAGACACTCCGGTCGCAAGGGGCAACGGCAACATCCGTGATTAACACTCTGGCCGCACGCTATCGCACGTATTGGGATTCCGAGATGGTGGGTCCCGCACTTGTCCAGGGCGGCTTTAGCCAAGAGGAGGTCATGAAAGGGCTGATTGTTCATTCCTCTAACCGCAACAACCTGCAAGCGACGATTGCTTTGCTGCAAAAGCTGTATGGACAGCAGCAGGTTACCATTGCACAGATTCTCAAAGCTTCCGCGATTGAATCGCCTGCTGAAGGAATCAGTTTCTTGCAAAAAGGCGGATACAAGCTGGGGGATATTGCCCGCGCTTTGAAGGACTATTACGGACTGGAGGCTGGAAAAGCGACGCAACTACTCGTCGCAGCTTATCCCAACAGCCAGAATATGATCCTGACAGGTATGGCCAGTGTCTATGGTCAGACCCTAGAGACGACAGTATTTGAGACCTTGCAGACGCAAGGCATCAGCAATGCCGACGAAGCGATAGATTATTTGCGCAACGCAGGCTTTGGCATCAAAGAAATCTCCGTCGTGGTCAAAGAGAAATTCGGACTAACCGCGGGCCAAACGGCGGCAGGTTTTCTGAAAAAGCCGGTAGGCGACAAGAATGCGCTGATCACAGCGATTGCTACTGCCTATAATCTGCCTGTGGAGACGGCCCTTTATAGTCTGCTTCAAGAGCAGGGAGTTACTTCTTTTGCAGAAGCCATCTCCTTCGTATTCCAGACCCATTTCAGTCTGGCTACCAGTATCAAGCTGGCTAAGGCGTATGGTCTATCGGCAGGCGGAGCCTTGCAGGCTCATCTGAATTCTAATCTGTACCGTCAATCGGATGTAGTGGCGGGTGTATCCGATATTTATGGAAGCACACAGCAGTCTAACATCGCGGATTCGCTGAAGGCAGGCGGTATGAACACACTTGACGCTGCGGTGCCATTCTTGCAGAAGATGCGCTATGACCTGGAGGGCATTGTCCGTGTGGGCAAGGAGCATTATAACCTGACGTCTGGAGAGACCATCGCTGCATTGATGGCAGAGGGTTCGTATGATCGGCCTGAAATTGAGGGGGCTGTAGCCAAGATATACAATCAGTCACTGGAGCAGACGAAGCTGGAGTCACTGAGTTCACTGGGAATCACCGTATTCTCCGATGCCCTGCCGAAATTGCAGCAAGCCGGATTCACGTTGACCGATCTCGTCCTGGCAGCCAAAACCTACTATAAGTTAATGGCTGGCGAAACGACGTATACGTTAATGCAAACACAGCATTATCTAGCAGCAGACATCCTATCTACAGTTGCGCAGGAATACGGCAAGCCGGTTCAGCAAAGTCTGGATCAGCTGCTGAAAGCGAGCGGTATTCCCTCGATTGCTGAGGCTGCACCTTACCTGCGTACCATGGGTTACACTCTGCAGGATGTAATCGAAGTGTCCAAAAATTATTACGGCAACACGTCCAAGGCTACGATAGAAGCACTGAAGGCTCTTCATTTTGAAGATGGGAATGTTATAGAATGGACGGTTCTTCATGTCTACGGGGAGGATTCACAGGAAGCTGTAGGCCGTTCACCGCAAAAGGTGCTGCAGGAAGCTGAGATTACGGAGGAGAAGGCCGTGGTCACTTATCTGTGGGAAGCTGGCTTTTCCCTGATTGAGATTGCAGACATGTTCAAGAACCACTACGGAAAATCCTCCGTGGAAACGGCCGGATTGCTCATTGCAAATGGAACGTTCTCAGCGACGGCAATTCTGAACAGTCTAAATACCGTCTATGGCTCAACGTTTGATGCAGGCTTAATGAATACTTTTAAGACGGCAGGGCTGTTCACGAGTGTGGATACTGCCGCTCTTCAACTGAGCAATGGCGGTTATCGGTTGACGTATGTTGCCGAGATGCTGAAGAAGAGTTACAGCAAGACGAGATCAGAGACAAAGGCTATTCTGACGGCACTGGGTCTGTATTCGGCAACGGCGATCCAATCGGCGGTAGAGCAGGTCTATGACGCAGTTAACACATCGTCAGGTACACTGCAGGATGTGCTTGATCTCTACGGGATCACGACGGCCGAAGGTGCCACAGCTTTCTTGATCAAGCAGAACGCTCCGGTTCAGGATATCCTTCAATATTTGAAGGATGCTTACAACATGGGGGCTGATCAGGCGACAGAAATGCTTGCTCCATCCTACAAAGGTCCGGAACTGGGGCTTGCCGTATTCAAGGTTTACTATAATGATGCCAATGTCGGTTATCTGGCGAAGATCCTTCCGGCAGGCAGCACCTCGTCTCCGGGCAGTGTCGCCAGCTTTATGCGGGGCAAGTTCAAGGATACGGATATCGTGCTGGCTTTGAAGGTGCTCTTCAATCTGGATGAGCTGGGGGTAACGGATGCAGTGTCTACGACAGTGATGTCAGCAGAACGTCTCCGTGCAGCCGTCCGTGAGGTGTTCGGAAGTGATCCTTTATTCGCTTATCTGAAACGGATGAAGGAGCGGGGAGCTAACGCGAACGACGTTGCCGCAGAGCTGGATATCCGGGGACTGCTGGAGCCAGCCCCATCGAGCTACTTGGTCAATACACTGTTGGCGCTGGGCTATGACAACGCCAGCGTGCTGAAGATGCGGTACAATTATTACAACGATTCCCGCAAGAATGCAGGTACTGAGGAAGAACAAGGTAAGCAATTGGTTCAGCTTGGTGTGGATACCCCGGCGGCCATTGTGCAGTACCTAAGAAAGTGGAATTTGCTGCCATACAAGGTCATTAACATTGTAAAAGCAGGATTGCCTAATGCTGCCATGACGGATATTGCACTCGCCATGCGTGAACAAGGATATGGCACCCAGGCTGTCATGGGCGGCCTAGAGGCGGTAGGCCAACGAGGCGATGATATTGCTGCGATTCTGAGACAGCTGGGATTGACGGCAGTGGAAGCCTTAAGCTTCCTGAGTAACCGCTCGTCGGATGATCAGCTTCACTGGCTAATCCGCAACGGCTATACGCCTACTGAATATATCAGATACAGAAGTGTTGGGAATGACAATACCATTGCTATCCTGAAGGCAACGGGTATGTCGGCAGTCGATTTGGCAAAGCTGCTCTCCAAGTACCTGAATATGGGCTACTTTACCATTGCCAAATCTCTATACGATGGCGGATTCAAGACCATCAAGGAGGTAGCAGCTGCGCTGCTTGCCGCAGGCTGCCGTCCGGGCTGGGTTCCGATGTATCTTCAGGAAATTGCGGGCTGGACGCTCAAGGAAATTGCTAAAGCTATGCTGGAATCGAATCTGATTACACTAACCGATTTGGTGACGGCGCTTCAGATAGCGAATGGTAACAACTTGAAGTATACGTTCCAGATTATCAAAGAAGTCTCGACCCGTGAGAGACAGGCTTATTACGATGGGCTGAACTCCGCAGAACGCAAGCTGCTGAACAACAATGAGATCGCACTGATCGTTACTGCTTCAGCTTTGCGCCATGCCAACATCAGTCTTTCCAAAATCACGGACCAGCTAAAAAATGACGGTGTATATGAACCGGAGATCGCGCTGAAAGTGTTGTTCTTATCCGGATTCAATGTGCTGGATGCTACGGATACTGTATGGGATGCCTATCGTGGGGTGATCGGTGCGATGATTATTCTGGCTATGCTCAAAAAAGCCGGAGGTGCGTATATCGCCGATTTCAGCAGATATTACACGCTGATCTCCAAGGTTACCAAAATCGTATATGAACTGAGTAAATAACGTTTGTCGCAAAAGTTTTCAGGGAGGCCGATCCGGTTACGGGTCGGTCTTTTGAAAATAAAAGAGGGATTACGCGGCTCTTCTCCTTGCGTTTATAATGGAACAAACGGGGAGGATAATGCTCCTGTTCTATGTGTAGATTGCAATTATTTGATATAAGGGAGACGCAGCTGTGGACACAAGATTATGGATGTCGGTCACACTTTTTTTCGCAACAGGACTTATGCTGTTCGTCTCTTTCCTGTCTTACCAGAAACGCCATCTGCCTGTTGCCAAAACGATGATTCTGATTATGCTGTCGGCGGCGTTCTATTCGCTGGGGTACGGATTTGAGGTGTTGAGCCGAACTTTGGAGCAAGTGAAGCTGTCGCTTCAAATCGAATATTTAGGTATTCCGTTCATTTCGACGCTCTGGTTCTTTCTAGCTCTCCAATTTACAGGGACGGGATTTCGTTATCGCAAAGTACTTGCACTGATCCTGTTCGCTATCCCCATGACAGTCTTCATCCTTCATCTCACCAATGATTGGCATCACCTGGTGTATGAGCGTTATATTCTGAATACAGAGTCTTCCATCCCCCTCTACACTACGGTCAAGGGAACCTGGTATAAGGTGCATACTGTTTATAATTATTCCGTTGTACTATGCGGTATTTCGCTGTTTATCCCCATGTACTGGAAGGCTTTGCCGATGGTACGGAAGCAGATTGTTGTTCTGCTGCTTGGCGCTGTGGCCCCATTTCTGCTTAATACGTTCTTTTGGTATGGCACGAATGTTGACCTGACACCCTTCGGGTTTGCTATTTCAGGTGTGGCATTCGTGTGGGGTATCCTGCGGTTCAATTTACTGCGATTAACGCCGCTTGCCCTCGCCAAGGTGTTCGAGACGATCAGGGACGGGGTAGTACTGCTGGATTATGATGATCGAATTGTCAGTTACAACAGTGCTGCGATAGAAGTACTCCCGGAGCTGGGATCGACGAAGCATTATCCGGTCGAGATGGAGAAAGTGTTGGGGAATAGCCCTGAACTGCTTGAACGTATTCGGGCGGCAGGGGAGGGGGAAGAGCGGTTCCCTTTTCAGCGATTTCAAGACAACCGCAACATGTACTATAACTGCAGCGTGTCGCTCATCTACGATTCGGGCCGGATTCTGATTGGCCGGATTCTGATGTTCAATGATATTACGGAGATCAAGGAAAGTGAGGCCCGGCTGCGCGAGAATGCCCGGCAGTTATCTGAGCTTAATGCGTTTAAGGACAAGCTATTCACGATCATGGCGCATGATATCCGTGATCCGATTGCTCTTCTCGTCAGTCTGACTGAGCTGCTGGATGATGAATTGACGGCTGCCGATTTCGAGAATGCCGAGTTGGTGCGTGAGCTTAAGGGCCAAGTCCAGAGCACCTTTCATCTGGTTGATAATTTACTGGATTGGTATCGCAGTCAAAAAGGCAAGGTGGCCTTTCGTCCATTAGGCTGGAATCTGCAGCAGGTCGTACGGCAGGCCTTGCTGCTGGCTGGCCCAAAGGCCGCTATGAAGCAGATTGAGCTGACAGAGGATATTAGTGAGAAGCTGGTGGTGAGGGCAGATAAAGAGATGTTGGATCTCATTTTGCGGAATTTGCTGTCCAACGCAATCAAGTTTACGGGGGTCGGCGGTAAGATTGATATCAGAGCTGTGCTGGAGGGTGAGCGGATCATCATCTCTGTCACCGACAACGGAGCCGGAATCGATGAAGAGACCTCGGAACTGCTCCGGCTGGAGGAGCCTTTCCTGAAGGCGATGGCTACCGGAGATGATTCGGGAGATGCGAGATTTGGACTGGCGCTCACCCGTGAATTTGTCCGCATTCATGGCGGAAGCCTTTGGTTCGAGAGCGAATCTGGCAGCGGAACGACCTTCTCATTCTCCTTGTCAGGCTCGCAGGGTGTGCCGGAGAGATTCGATAATAGTGATATGGAGGAGGAAGCCTATGAAAGTTATTTTGGTAGACGATGAGCCTACTATGCATTTGATTTTGCGAAAAATGCTGGTCAAATTGCCTGGCGTTCAGGTCGCAGGCGCTTTTACAGACACACGTGCTGCGACTTCTTTTCTACAGGACAATACCGATGTTGAGCTGGCTTTTGTAGACCTTTCCATGCCGGGCGAGAGTGGAATGAAATTTGCCGCCAGGATGGAAGCCGCAGCTTCTCCTGTACAAGTGGTATTTGTGACGTCGCACAAGGAATTTGCCCTGGAGGCTTACGAATTGTCTGTGGTCGATTATTTGGTGAAGCCAGTCTCCCAGGAGAGACTGGAACGGACGGTAAATCGCGTGCTGGCCAACCAACGGAGCATTCAATCCCCGGCGCAGCCCACTCCTGCTGCATCTGCTGCTGTTGCCCGCAGGAATATCCTTACGGCGCTGGGGGACGTCTCCGTGAGCAATGAGGCTGGACGGGTCAAATGGACCTCACGGAAGTGCGCGGAACTATTCGCTTATCTACTGCTGTACCAGGGCAAGCGAATTCCGCGTTCCAGGCTGGTGAAGGATATTTTTGGCGGGATGCACCAGACGAATGCCGAGAGCTACCTGAATACCACTGTCTATCAATTACGTAAATCACTGGAACCGCTAGGCATACGAGAGTGTGTCCGTTCGGAGAATGATGGTTACGCACTCGAATTGAAGGATTCGCAGATCGACTACGTGGAATTTGAACAAGAAGTAAAAAGTTTGTACTTTATTGATACGGAAAATATTGAACAGGCGCTGAATATTGAACGGATGTATACAGGGGATTTGTTCGGTGACAAAGCCTATGTATGGGCCATCCATGAGACAGAGCGGTATGCGGAAATGTATACAGCGTTTGTAAAACAGCTTGCCAGGGTGCTAATTACGGCGGGAGATACCGCTGCTGCGTCGAAGCTGCTGCTTAAGCTGAACGAGCGTAATCCGCTGGACGAAGACGTGGTTGGAGAGCTCATGACGATCCGGCAGATGACCGGGGATAAAAAAGGGCTGAACGCCCTTTACACCGATTATGTCCGGCTGCTCACCCGGGAGCTGGGCATTCGCCCGTCCCAGGAATTGATTCATCTGTATGATTCATTGATTAGCCGATTGAATGATCGAAAATAAAGTGGCTGGAGGGAGCAGAGACTAATTCTGCTCCCTCCAGCCGCAACAATCAGGTGTCATTACGACGATAATTCCTCTTCCGACGGCAGCTCGCCGTAGAGCTTCAGCGCTTTGATCGCCGATTCCTGCATCCGCTTCTTAAGGTAATTGCCCTTCACGACCCGGACCCGCTTGCCGAGAAAACGAAGCTTGGAGAGCAGATAATCACTGTCGTTCCCGGTTAGAATGATGCTGACACTGTAGGCGTCAGTATCCGCATCGTACGCAACGTCCTTTTCAAAGCTGGAGAAAGCATATAAAATGCGGGACAGCTCCCGGTTATAGTCAGGGACGATTTCAATAACAACCTCAAATTTACGTGCATCGCGCCTCAGGCTGATCTCATGAAGAATGCTCTCATATTTGGAGACAGCTATAGGATGGTGTGAGACGCTGACGATCTTGCTCAGCTTGGTGCTCATGAGCGAGCGCCGCCGCAGTTGGTACCAGAGCAAATACCACTCCCGTTTGACCATGGAGTACTCCAGTTTGTAAGGTACCCCCGCGTGCCCCTCTTGAACATTGCCGCGTTTGGTTCCGTACGTCAGTTGGACCGCTTCTTTAGCCATGATGTGGCGGTGTAAGGTGCGGAGGAGCGGGTGATACACCTGCTTTTCCCTGCTGCGGGCTTTTTGCACCAAGTGGTCGGCAGTATCCATCAGAGGATCAGACTCCAGCAGGGAGACCAGCTTCTCCAGCGTCCCGGCAGTGAATGCTTCCATGGCTGCGGGGTGTTCAAGCATGGTCTTCAGCCAGGCTCTTTCGTGGGAAGTGATCATGAAGGTGCCGTTGTCGTCCATACGGGAGATGATCTGATAGTTAAAAATTTTCTCGAACAGGTTCATAGTAGGCCAATATCTCCTTCCATTCAGCGATCATTTCGCGGCGCAGCCTCACGGGTTCAAGCACTTCACAGCTGGACCCGAAGCTCCGCAGCCAAGGCTTGATCTCGGTCGTCCCATTCACGGTGATTTCGTAGATAAAAGAATACGGGTCTTCGTCCACGATCTGTCCCCACTGTCCTTGCAGCAGCACCCGCTCCCTAACGAAATTCGGTTCGGAAACTCCGGGACTATAGAACCTCGCCCGCACCGTGACCGGCAGTCCAGTATCGATCAGCCAGCTAGTCTTCATTTTCTCGTCAAGCTTGTTACGTTTGGTCTGGAAGGCTTCCTCATTTACAGGCTGATCCTCGGTCTCCATCCGCGTGATCCCTTCCATGCGGTACTTGCGAAGGCCTTCCCGGCCGCTCGCGAGCAGATACCACCGTCCGTACTGATGGTCATAGACGACCTTCAGCGGCAGTGTCTTTATCGAGGAACCTTCGGTTTCGCGCTCGAACAATGGATTGGTGTTTTTGGAGCCGTAGCTTTTCTCGGACTTTGGAGAGAAGTAGAGAAAGGTGACGCTATGGCGCTGGCGAATGGCATTCAAAAGAGTGAACAAATGGGCTTCATCCAAGATGCGTGAATAATAATGATACTTATATAAAAAAGCTTCGATGGCTGGTTGTTCGGTCTGATTGCGCAAGAGATGCCTTTTCAATCCGTCACGCAGCAGATAGCCTTGTACAGAAGGAACCTGAGTGTTCGCCATGACATCCACAAAATCATACAAGTCGATAAGCTCTTCTTGGGTTAACTGCTGCACCAAATCGTTATGTACACGGTAGCGGAAAGGACGGGTGGTCCCTTCTTTGCGGATGACGCCCACCTCTTCCAGGTACTTCAGATCCGAACGGATCGTCTTCTCATCGGGCTGGGGAACACCTGCGGGCAGGCTGCCACAGCACATATCCAGAAGCTCCATCGCTGTCAGTGCCTCTGTATTCATGGCACCCAGCAGGAGAGAAAGGCGCTGGCTTTCGGTTTCTTTTACCGACTTGGCCCGGAAGAGAAATAACAGCATGGGGTCAGTAGAATCATAGTAGCTGTACTTTAGAGTCTCAGCGAATTCTTTACCCTGTTCCTCCGGGAGGTGCTGATAGGTAGCGCTCACGATATCCTTGAGCCGGCGGAGGGTCTTGTCAAAGGTATGCACGGAAATACCCAGCCGGTCAGCGAATTGCTGTCTGTTGAACGCGCCGCTCGTGAGCGCAAGCATTCGCAGGAATTGGATTTCTTTATCAAAGCTTTCCTTGGCCACCTGAATTCCCCGTTTCATGAAAGTCTTCCTTTCATTGTAACAGGGCAAGGGTAGGGGTGAAATGGCAAACTGTGCTCTGATCGTAATACTTTTGCCATGTTCGAACTTCCGGAAATAAGCGAAAATATGCGTAGTAATGGAGCTGAGCAGGAGGAGAGCCTTATGAGCGAAGTTAAAACGATCATTATAGAAGAGCTGAAAAAGATCGAAAGGGAAGAGAACGTCCGCATTCTGTATGCCTGCGAATCAGGTAGCCGGGCCTGGGGATTTCCTTCCAAGGACAGTGATTATGACGTAAGATTTCTATATATCCGGCCGCTGGATTGGTATCTGTCTATTTTTGAAAAACGGGATGTCATTGAACGACCGATCAGCAATATGTTGGACATCAACGGTTGGGATTTGAAGAAGGCCTTGAATCTATTCCGTAAATCCAATCCGCCGCTGCTAGAGTGGCTGCAATCTCCGATTGTCTATATGGAGGATGAAATCGTCGTCCGGCAAATCCGTGACATTTCTTCATTCATGTTCTCCCCCAAATCGTGCATGCACCACTATCTGCATATGGCTAAGGGGAACTATCGCGATTACCTGCAGGGCGATCATGTGAAAATAAAGAAGTATTTTTATGTGCTTCGTCCAGTGCTGGCCTGCGAATGGATCGAGCGATTCCATACGATACCACCTATTGAATTTCTAATATTAATGGAGACCCTGCTGCCGGAGGAGGGCTTGCTTAGAGCGGCCGTCGATGATTTGCTGGTCCGTAAAAGAGCAGGAGACGAGATGGATTACGGTCCGAGAATTCAACCCATTAATGAGTTTTTGGAGGAACGAATCAGCTACTACGAGCAGGTCGTATCCGGAATAGAGGCTGCTGAAGGCGGTCAGGATGGACGGCTCGATGAATTGTTTAGAACATTAGTAAAGTTACAGGAGTGGGTGTAAGATGACATATCAGAATATTGACGGTGTACGTGTTTGGGGAAAGCCTGACGAGGGAGCACTTGCTCAGGCGAGAACCTGTTCCAAGACGGGGAACGTAGTTCAGACGCTGCTTATGGCGGATCATCATAAAGGGTACAGTCAGCCTATTGGCGGTGTTGTTGTCTATGACGGGCAAATCTCGCCCTCCGGTGTGGGCTATGATATTGGATGTGGGAATAAAGCGGTGCGGACGCAGCTGTACGCAGCTGATGTAAAACCTGGGCTGGCCGGAATCATGAATGATATCGCTCGCCAGATTTCTTTTGGCGTGGGTCGTATCAATAACGAGAGATTGGATCATGAGTTGTTCGACGATCCGGACTGGGATGTATACCGAACTATAGGAAAGGCAGAGCACGATAAGCTGAAAACGTTGGCCCGTGATCAACTCGGAACGGTTGGTTCAGGGAATCATTATGTGGATCTCTTTGAGGAAACGGCGACAGGGCGGCTGTGGATCGGTAATCATTTTGGCAGCCGGGGCTTCGGGCATAAGACGGCAAGCGGTTTTATCAATCTGGCAGCAGGACGTGGATTCTTAGCCAACGCGCCGGGTGAAAAAATGGATCAGCCGCCACTCCTGCTGGATTTGAACAGTGAGCTAGGGGATATGTACTACCGTGCCATGAAGCTGGCAGGGCGTTATGCGTACGCAGGACGGGATTATGTAATGCGCAAAGTGCTGTCCATCTTGGGGACGGAGGCCGACTTTGAAGTACACAACCATCATAACTATGCCTGGAAGGAAACTCATGACGGGAAGGAGACAGTGGTGGTCCGCAAAGGTGCTACACCGTCTGCACCGGGACAGATGGGTTTTATCGGCGGGAGCATGGGAGACATTTCGGTAATCGTTAAAGGTAAGGATACCGCAGAGAATCGGGACGCTTATTACAGCACGGTTCACGGAGCCGGACGGATCATGAGCCGGACACAGGCCGCAGGCAAAATGAACTGGAAGACCCGAACCCGCAGCGGCGGAGTAATCTCGAAGGCGCAAATGCTGGACGCGGTGCAGGCATTTAATGTGGAGCTGCGCGGAGCCGGGACGGACGAAAGCCCGTTTGTATACCGGAAGCTCCAGGAAGTACTGGACGCTCACGCGGAGACGATTGAGGTTATGCATGTCTTAAAACCGATCGGAGTGTGTATGGCAGGAGCGGACGAGTTTGATCCGTATAAGGATTGATTATGGGCTTATAGGGATTGCTTTGAGTAAATAAGGATTAACTATGTGCGTATAGTGATTAAGCATGGACGTACGAAGATGAAGCATATTGTCCTATAAGGAAGGACCTCAGCTCCCACGTTATTGTGGAGCTTGAGGTCCTCTTTTGCAAACGGATTTTCATACCCTAGGTGCTGAACCACCGAAAGGCCTTTTCTGGGGAATTAAGGGACAAAAATGCACTTAATCACCCCATAATGGAAATATTGCGAAAAATAAGGTGCAATTTTGCCTTTAGTAGCTGAGTTTTGTACACTGTTGTCCAGCTTACTAGCTCAGCACTAGCACCCAGTTGACTAGCTCACTAGTTCAACAACCCACCAGCTTTTTCTGTCCACTAGCGTACCTACGCAGCAGCAGCAGCAGCACCCAGTCGACTAGCTCACTAGTTCAGCAACCCACCAGCTTTTCAGTCCACTAGCGTACCTACTCATCAGCACCCGACTAGTTCACCAACACAGAGGCCCACCACTCAGTTAACCAGCGCACCATTCCAGCGACCCATCCACCGGCCGACCAGTTTTAGAGTAGGCCAGTAATCATAAAACGCTCTGAGTTTGTCATAATTCCTTGCTCGGTTTGATTCTCTGCAATAAATCGCTCAAGAATCTGAAAATCCTCTTCGTTCTGGCCGAAGCCAGGAATGATCGGCGTATGCTTCAACAGAAATATCAGGTCTTCAGCGGTCTGGTAATACTCGGTGATGTTATATTCGTAGGACTGAATCTCCCTGAAGCCTGCTTCACTTAGCTCGGTCAGGTACTGCTGCTTGAGGGTGCCACCCGGTGTACCCCAAGCTTGCCCGCTCCCAAATGCTTCTTTAAGGTTCAACTTATCATTCTCGGCCACTTGCTGGGTCAGGAATACTCCATCCTTGGACAAGACTCGTGCTATTTCCTTGGCGGAATAAGGAGAATGTCTGCATGGGATCACATTAAAGAAGTGTGCCGGAAACTCCAACTGATCACCATTCATCTCCAGAAAACGGACATTTGTTCTGCCGGAGCTGGATAGATTCCTGTTTGCTGTCTCCATCATCCCAGTAGACTGGTCAATGCCCACCAGCAGCGCTGCTGAATCAGCTATGGATAAAATGGCTTCTCCGCCGCCTGTTCCGATATCCAGCAGGAGGTCGGAGGGGTGACATCTCTTCGTGACTTCACGGTAGAAGTCCCAAGGAGCTTCTTCGGACACGCATTTCACATGGCTGAAATCCCAACCGTTTAATACACCGACTCTATCATAAAATTCCTTATAATCTACCTTGTTCATTCTTAAATTCCACCTTCCAATGAGAATAAAATAATACGGAGTCTCCGCTGGCTATTGCTCAAGATTGCACTGGGTCAAAGGGCAGACTTCCCCCTTGACGGCTGGTACGCGTTTTATCCAGCCCGGCAGCTACATACCTCGAACGATGCGGAAAGACATCCATTTCACCCCGATTTAGAAGATTTTTCAATTATAAAATTCGGCGAGTGAGTGATCAAGAGGTAGAATGATTATAGTGGTTTTAGGCGAATCCGCTTGGACCCTAATTTAACCTCAGAGGAGTGAATACATCCAAGTGATAAGGGCTGTGCTGTTTGATCTGGACGGAACATTGCTGGACCGGGATACATCCTTGAAACGATTTGTTGAAATGCAGCATCAACGCTTGGGGCATTGCCTTGGCCATACTTCGAAGGAAGCTCTGATTAACCGATTTGTCGAGCTAGATGCAAGGGGCTATGTATGGAAGGATGTAGTCTATCGGCAATTGATAGATGAGTTTGGGATTCAGGGAACAACGTGGGAAGAACTACTTAAAGATTATGTGTCTCAGTTTCATCAGTCCTGTGTACCATTCCCTAATTTGGTTGAGTTGTTAGAAGAGTTACAGCGGCAGGGAATAGAGCTAGGTCTGATAACCAATGGCTTTACAGCACTACAAATGAGCAATATCCAAGCCTTGGGCATTGAACGATTTTTCTCGGCCATACTGGTATCAGAACAGGAAGGTCTAAGAAAGCCAGATCACCGAATATTTAATTTAGCAGTAGAGCGGCTGGGCGTAGCACCCGAAGAGAGTATATACGTAGGAGATCATCCGATAAATGATGTGCAGGCCTCCAGAGAGGCCGGAATGAGAGCGATTTGGAAAAAGGACCAGTACTGGGAGCCCCCTGTTGAGGCTGATGCGATCATTAATGATTTGTCCGAATTGGTAGGAGTGCTGGAGAATTTTATCCATCTCGAACCATTGAAGTGAGCTTTAAAGAGCTTGAAATAGCGCTAAATATAGAATGAGCCCAGAAATATATAACCATACTAACCATGCAGTGAAAGGAGGAATCATATGGATACGGACAAGCCTGTTTTTGAGACAATAGATGAATACATCTCGTTGTTCCCTACCGAAGTTCAGCAGACACTTCAGACGTTAAGAGGTGTTATACACGAAGCTGCACCGGAGGCGGTGGAGAAGATCAGTTATCAGATGCCCACCTTTGCGCTGCAAGGCAACCTGGTGCATTTTGCTGCTTACAAGAACCATATCGGCTTCTACCCGGGGGCCAGCGGAATTGCCGCTTTTAAGGAAGAACTGTCAGGGTATAAGGGAGCCAAAGGCTCTGTGCAATTTCCCATCGGCCAACCAATGCCCTATGAATTGATAAGCAGGATTGTAAAATTTAGGGTTGCAGATAATGCCAAACGAAGGGAAAATAAGGGAAGGAAGAAAAAGTAATCATATTGCATGTTAAGGAAGGGAGGGGCACCACATGGCTAGATTAGATCAGCGCTCTATGCAGAGTTTATTCTATAAACAACAAGCGGTTGTTTGCATAGAGCTGAATAGAAATAAGTAACCGCTTTTATATGACAGTGTTCATGTTTATAGAATAGACTTTGCTACCTTTAAGATTTCAACATTTAAAGGAGCGGAGCTATTATGAAATATGTAAATGCTGACCTAATCTTCCCGGAAGCCTTGCTGAAGGAAGTACAGAAATATGTCCATGGCGGGATGGTGTACATCCCCAAGCCGGATGGCGTGCGCAAGAAATGGGGCGAGAAATCCGGCAGCCGAAAGTATCTGGATCACAGAAATGAGACCATTCGTTTAGAATTTTCAACCGGGGTCACGATGGACCAGCTGGCCGACCGGTTTTGCCTATCCAGAGATAGTATTAAGAAGATTGTATATGCAAAAAAGTAGTCACATAAAGCCGCATTGGGACTTATTCTGATGTGGCTTTTTGCTGTGTAAAATACAGTTTTTAATCATTTATTGTATATTTCCGGGTGGCCCGTCATTGCTATAATGACCAACAGAACAGGGACGGCGTTATCGATCCCAGGCACAAGACACCGGGAGGACTAGGTATGGATGATTTTTCCAGGTATGACACAGCGCAGCATAGGCGTTCTTTATTGAACAAAGCCAGGACGATAGTTCTGTCGGCACTTATGCACTACGATATCGAATGGGAGGGCATCCAGTTCATTCAGCTATCGGACACCATCACGTATAAAATAGAGACGAAATCAACGGGCCATTATTTACTGCGTATTCATTCGGACCTCATGAGCAAAGAGCAAATTCAATCCGAGTTAACGCTGTTACAGGCGCTTAACTTATGTGATGATCTGACGGTTCCGGAAGGGATTGCAAGCCGTGATGGCTCGTATGTATTGGACATTGAGGTTGCTGGTGAGCAACGTCGTCCCTATTATGTGACCATGATGCGTTGGGTAGAGGGCAGCCACGTAGAAGGTGATTTTACCGACAGTTTGGCTAATAAAATGGGGATGCTGATGGGCAGGCTTCATGAAGCCGCTGTGAAGTTTGACCCGCCAGCAGATTTTACGCGCCCTGTATGGGGTGCCGGCAGCTTCCGGTCTGAGTTGGCTAAGCTGGAACAGCATTATTCCGTATTTTTGTCGGAGGAGGCTTGGAGATCCTATCAGGCAGCTGCTGAAAAAGTGTGCTCACAACTCGAAGAAATACCCTGCAACGATCGTAACCATGGTCTTATCCATGGCGATTTGCACAGCGGTAATATCGTTATTCTGGAGGATGAGCCCTACCCCATTGATTTCGGAAGATGTGGCTATGGCTATTATCTTTACGATATGGCAGGGGCGTTGTTGGGGCTTTGGCCGAAGCACCGCTGGATGTTCATACAGGGATATGAGAGCGTAAGGAAGCTTACAGGGGACTATGTCCGCGAGCTGGAATGCTTTTTCATCATGGTTATGATCGGAAATTACGCTCATCATGCCTCTAATCCGCTGGAGACAGCAAGTCTGATTGAGGAGCAACCCTACGCTCAGGCTTACATTAGGGAATTCTTGAGCGGCCGATCATTTCTGTTCGAGGTGGTCGATCTTGTGAGAAGTAATTAACAGTTCCCACAGTGTCAAAAGGTTTACGATATAAGGGTATGCTACTATTCCTTATCGGGGAGGCGGTCGTGTGCAGCCCAAACCGCATATTCAATCGATAATCGAATATATAGAACGGAATCTCGCTGCGGGGCTGGACATACAGCATCTTACGAAGCGGTGCTTCCTGTCGCCCATGCAGTTATATCGAGATTTTTATAGTGTGACAGGTCATTCGGTGAAGGAATACATCCGCAAGCGCCGACTCTCCAATGCGATGGCACTGGTGAAGCATTCAGAGATGCCGCTGGCGGATATCGCGATGGAATGGGGGTATAGCTCCCAGCAGGCTTTTTGCAAACATGTCAAATCCACGCTGGGACAGTCCCCTCTGGAATATCGGAACGGGGATTGCTATTATTATTTCCCGCCGTATAACAGCCAGAACGACAGGCAAGTGTCAGTGGCCTCAGAATGTATTCCGGAGACGGTGCGAGCAAGGTATTATCACAGTAGTCTGGAGAATATTGAACGGAATGCCATGCGGTCTCTGTTCTCCCTGCTTCCTGGCTACAGGGGGCGCATTTTTGGGAGGAACGGCAAGCAGGATGGGAATCGTTTTTGCTATGAGCTGTATATTCAGGGTATTGACGCAAGGGATTTGGCGGAGGGGGAATTTACAAGCTTGGAGACAGTTTCTTCGTTTAACAACAGTTTTGCGACCGTGATTGTCGATCATAAGGAAGATGCCATCTTCGAGGCCTGGAATTATCTCTGCATTGATTGGCTAAACAGGAGCATGTTCGTACAGAGTGAACGACCATACTTTGAGGAATACATAATCAGACAAGGCACATTCCAGAAGCTAAAGCTGTACCTGCCATTGCACAAGCGCAGTGACTTTCCCCGAATTACACTAACTTGTCCAGGTGAGATGGTCTTCTTGGTGTCGGAAAAAATGGGTCCGAGAGCGGAAGAGGCAGCAGCGGCAGCAGTCACAGGATTTGCAGCAGTCTATTTCCCTCACTTGCTGAAGAGTGAGCAGGAATTCTATGTCTCCCGAATGCCGGACGCTTGTATCTGCGGAATTAGAGTTGCAGAGGCACTGGAGCTTCCACAGAATTCTGAAATAAAGCTGCTGAGAGTGGAGGGCGATACTTGCTGCGCGATGTTGCAGGAAAGTGGCGGCGGCGATTATACGGTATATGATCAGATTCTTTCCGGATGGATTAATGACAATGGGTTGCTGTGCGAGGATGAACCTGCTTTTGCGGTATACCAGGCCATCAGCGATACTGGGAGCGTGCAGCAGAAATTATATCGCAGACTCAAAAAATGGTAAGAACGGATAATACTACGAAGTACGAAACGGCTACAATGGGTGACATCAGTGACGAATGGAGGAATCCTAATGAATACAGCCAAAAAGCTGGATGCAAGCCCCGAGGGTTATGGACCCAAGGTAAAACCAGTCATTATGAGCATGGTGGAGGAGGCAAACCGCATCAGTCAAGCAGAGGTATTGGTAGAACAGGTGAACGAATTCTGCGCTATTGTTGACAGAAGTGAAATCAAGATTGTCGGAATTGGCTTGACGATCACCTACGAGAGCCGTGGCTATGGTTATGGGCGAAGTGGAACGGCTGGCCGTGATTTAAATGATTATTTTTTTGCCCGAAAAATGATTGCTGAAGGAGAAACGGCGCTGCTAGCCGATATCCTTGGGGTGAAGCTGGCGGAACAGGAATTGCTGAGCGCACGTTATGATATCGCGGGGGATGGCAACTACAGAGTAGTTGTTGGGATTGCTGTGGACAGCTTGGCGAATCTGCCGGCTCATCTCCCGGAGAATACGGTAACGTTGACGATACCGGCCTGCCGCTATGCCAAGATGTTGATCAACGGGAAGAAGCAAGAAGGCAGAGCCGGATATGACGAACGGATGCAGGCTGACGAGTATTTTGTCAATGGCTTCCGTACCGATACAAAGTATGTTTATAACCCGGCAAGCTCCCCCCTCAATACCTATGATGAGGACGGGGATATGCTTGTGAAGTACGAGCCGATCAAGCTTCCGTCCAATGCTGGGGATTCTTTCGAGACTTTAAGATGCCGCCCGGTGACGCTTCCCGAGATGAAAATAGCATGCAGTGTGACCCCTCCTGACTCGGAGGAATTTGTAATTACCAAATACTTTGAAGTGGAGCAGCAGGTCTTTGCAGTAGAAGCGGCTCAATATTATCTGCATGATTACTATGGCTTTCCAGTTGATACGGGGGTGGAGGGACAAGTGAACAGTTGCTTTGGTACACGGGTTAGTTCCTTCGAGGGGCTGCCGGATGGTGTGGAAAAGATCACGCTGCCCGGTGGCATCTATCTGCATATCTCGCAACTGGAGTTCAACGGCGACAATCCGGCTATGCCGTATGATGCCGCATTTAACCATCTGGATGAGCTGTTTCTAGCCTCCCATCCACAATATGAGCGTGACTGGAGCAGGCACGTCATCGCTCGTTTTCGCCAAGCCAACTGTGCCTCGGTGTTTGTTCCGCTTCTATACAAAGGCATTTAGCTGAACCGCTTAATATCGCTCATTGGAGAGAAGCCGAACAAACGCGCATATTCCCGGCTGAATTGGGAGGGGCTCTCATAGCCTACCTCGAACGCAATATCTGCCACATGGGTAGATTCGGTTAACAGGCGGCGGCGAGCTTCCTGCAGTCGAATTTGCTTCTGATACTGGACTGGGGTCATGGCGGTCACTTCTTTGAAGTGACGATATAACGAGGAGGAGCTCATGTTCGCAAGCTCAGCTAATTCTTCGATGCGCAGCGGCTGGTTGTAATCCCTCTTGATCCGCTCGACCACCTCAGCAATGGAGGCGTAATTACTTCCAGCCATGGCAATCTGCTTGAACACATCTCCTTGATCATCGCTAAGGAGTCTGTAAATAATCTCCCGTATGACAAGGGGCGCCAGTGCCGGAATGTCCTTCGGCGTCTCTAACAGGCCTACCAGTCTGACGGCTGCGTCGAGGAGAGCATTATTCATTTTGCCTACGAATAATCCTCTATGGTATCTATTAGTGCTCTTGGGAAGTAGGTCCGTCTCCTTCATGATCTGAAAGATTTGGCTGGCCTCTAAATCCAGACGAATCGCTAAGTAGGGGGATTCAGGAGAGGGCTGAGTAGCCCGGCCGGTTATCGGCACATCCAGAGACACCGCGAGGTAGTCAGATACCCCGTATCGGTAGCGCTCATCTGCGAGCATAATAACCTTCTCACCTTGGGCAACGATGCATAGCGATGGTTTTTGAATTCTGCAGATCGGAACCTCGGAGTGGGAATCGCGAACCAGATGCAGTGAGGGGATGAGGGTAGCATGGTCGCCATCTTTACCGGAGAACTTCTCGACGAGCTTCGCTAGCTCCAGCTGTTTATAGTATGTTTTTTGAGCATCATCCAGCATGTGCATCCCTCCCATTACTGTGTTTCAGTATAAATTCTTGAACTGTGTTTGTTAAGTAAGGTGAGAATAATAGGCAAGAACGTGAGAGTAATATTCTAACGGAATTTCACCCGGCAGGAGCATAATAAGGTTGTTCCAACAGACCGGCGGCAATCGCCTATTACACAGTAATGATTATCCATTGGAGGGGAAAATATGCAACATGATAAAGTATGGTACGTGACCGGTGCTTCGAAAGGGCTGGGGCTGTCCTTGGTGAAAAAATTGATTGATAGCGGATATAGAGTCGCTGCAACTTCACGTAATATAGAAGATTTAAAGCAAGCCGTGGGTGAGGTGTCGGAAGGACAATTCCTGCCGCTCGCGGTCGATCTGACCCAAGCAGATTCGATCCAGGCATCCGTGACAAAGACGTATGAGCAGTTCGGGCAAATAGATGTAGCGGTTAACAATGCAGGGTATGGCATCGGTGGTGCAATCGAGGAGCTATCGCAGAAGGAGATCATGGCTAACTTTGAAGTCAATGTATTTGGTCCCATTAATGTCATTCAAAGTGTGCTGCCCTATATGCGGAAGCAGCGGTCAGGGCACATTTTCAATATCTCGTCTATCGCGGGCTTCGCTCCGCATTTGGGCTGGAGTGTGTATGCAGCGACGAAGTTCTCGCTAATGGGACTGACAGAAGTGCTTGCCCAGGATGTGCAATCTCTGGGGATCAAAGTGACGGCAGTAGTACCCGGAGGCTTCAGAACGGAGTTCAATAAGGCGGATTCCCTGGTTCTGTCTGCCAATAAAATTGAGGATTACAGCAAGCTTCACGCTGGACATAACCAGTTCGTAGCGGCAGATGGCAAGCAGCTTGGTGATCCTGAAAAAGCGGCAGAGGTGTTCATTGATCTGGCGGAATCACCGAATCCGCCGGCTCAATTGTTCCTGGGCAGTGATGCTTACCGGAGAGCATCCGAGAAGCTGGACCAACTGCGTGAAGAACTGGAAGCGAACAAGGACGTCAGCTTCCGAACTGATTTTGAATAAGTGGCGATCACTATCCTGAGAAGCAGGATGGAAGTAGTGTTCTAATTTTGTTAGATCATGATTAGCTGAAGCTAGTGGCAAATGCCGTAAAACCAAAAAAGACAACGAGTCCCGATAACGGATACTCGCTGTCTTTTTATATTTGCTGAAGACCAGTTCAATTTATAACCCGGTTTGTATTCTCTCCATGCTTATCTATTTGTACAACAACGATATTCGCGACCATCGACAAGCTGCGGATGTTCCCCCCAGTTTTCACCCCATGTACGCATTTGCGCAAGCACGGGGATATACTCCCGTCCTTTATCGGTTAGTGAGTATTCAACGGTTACTGGTACAGTAGGAAACACTTCGCGATTGATGACTTTATATTGCTCCAAATGACGCAGGACATCCGTTAAAGACTTGATGCTGATGTTATCTAAATTTCTTCGCATTTGATTAAATCGTTGCGGCCCCAGACTAAGTAAGGAAAGCACCAAAAAGGACCATTTTCCGCGAACAACCTCCAAAGCTTCACGAATAGAAATGAGGCATAGTTCGTCCCCTTTGCGTACATCCACAGAAATCACTCCTAACTAAAATATAGGTAGTCTACTTTATGAAGTTATATAAAAATAATGTGTCTCCTTTAAATTATATAGTTAATAATTTAGGATAACAACAGGACTTATTTTACTGTAATGGTTTAGTTTAAGCAGAGATAGTCTTATACAGCTTAGAGAGGAGCATGGGGATATGACTGATAAAAAGATATTGGTTTTAGGCGCAACGGGACAACAAGGAGGTGCCGCTGTTAGGCATTTAATCGCTGATGGCTGGAAGGTTCGTGCATTTGTTCGCGATTTATCAAGCGATAAGGCCCTGAAACTAGCCCAACAGGGAGCTGAGCTTTTTTTAGGTGATATGAACGATTTTGCCTCACTTGATGCCGCTATGCAGGGGGTATATGGCGTATTCAGTGTTCAAGCATCGGGCTGGAACCCTACTCTCGAAACCAATGCCGATGAAAGACGTATCGGGAAGGCTGTAGCGGACGCTGCCTTAAAGGCGAACATTCAGCACTTCATTTATACATCAGTTGGCGGTGCAGATGCGCAATCCCGTTATCGTGACATGCAGAAATGGGATATAGAGCAGTATATTCTTTCATTAGATTTGCCGGCTACCATATTGCGTCCCGCCACCTTTATGGAGAACTTCTCAGACCCGATGACAGCCGGTGTGCAGAACGGAATGATCGCACAAGCCTTCAAGCCAGATGGAGTGATCCCGCTTGTAGCTGTGGACGACATCGGCGCTTTCGTTGTGTTAGCACTTAGATTCCCAGACGACTATTTGGGCAGAACTGTCGAAATTGCCGGTGACATGCTAACACCCGTACAGATTGCTGATGCTATAGGCCGCATAACCAACCGAACCATTCCTTATGTTCAAGTTCCGCTGGAAACATTGCGTCAGCATAATGAAATCTTGGCCGGCGTGTTTCAGTGGCTAAACGAAGAAGGCCACGAGGTCGATATTTCTGTTGTGAGCAAGGCATTCCCGGCACTTACGGATTTCAATACCTGGATTGAAAAGCAAGGAAAAGCGAAGTTTGAGGCATTGTTTCTTCCAGAGCGTGTATGAGATTGTTAATTAACAGCTCTGGCATTCGAAGACCGCAGTCATAACCATCGGTTTAGTCGGTGGTTTGAAAAAAAGCGCGAGTAACAGGTTCATTTCACACCTGTCACTCGCGCTTTTTGGTGCGGGAGGATGTCGGATTGCACCCTCAATGAGGAGGTAAGTCCGAAGTGGCGGCATATTTGCCAAAGCAAGACACACATAGGGACGTTATGACGAAAATATTGCTGTGCAATACAACATTTGCGATGTAGAGATTTACAAATGTTTTACAACTCATTGACGCGGCGCGCATATATGGCTGATAGATTGGGGGGACAAGGGGTGATGGCTATGAAAAATTTTACAGAATCGGTCTCCACGACATCTCAGCCTGTTCTGGCAAGTGACAACCTGGGTTGGGATAAGGTCAAGGTCTCGCAATGGTACAGTCCGCAACAAGCGTTTAGTCCCTCGCCGGAGCCCAAGTATTTGGTAGGAATTCATTGTACGGCTTATTACGAAAATTATTATACGATTCATATTACCCCATGCAACGAGAGCCTCCTCTGCCCCTGGGGCAAGACGTCGTTATATTTCCTGAATATTGAGATCACTCCTTCTGTGATTGAAGAAGTTGCCCGTGAATCCGGATTTTTGACGGAAGGGCACATTCAATTAGACCGCAAATTCCATGTCAAAGATTCCAAGCTCCTGCAGTTAGGGCTCTGGATGCTGGAAGAATTGCAGAATGGCGGAGCGAAGGGGAAAATATACAGCGATTCACTGTCCAATATGCTAATCATTCACTTACTGCAGCACTATTCCTCTGTCATTCCCCAACATTCTGGTGCTAAAACGCTAGCGAACCAGGAGATTTTCCGCGTTATCCAATACATGCGAGAGAACCTGGAGGAAGATGCTCCGCTGGCTGAGCTGGCCGCGAAGGCCAATATGAGTCAGTCCCACTTTATCCGTGTCTTCAAGCAGCAGACCGGTTATACTCCCCATCACTATTTAATCCGCCTCCGTATTGAACGCTCCAAATTCCTGATCCGATCAGGCAAGGTAGGCTTGAAGGAAATTGCTGCTCAAGTCGGTTTTGCCGACCAAGGGCATTTTACCAGAGTCTTTAAACGGGAGACTGGATTGACTCCGAAGCTGTATGCTTATCAAATTTCAGCTAAACCCGGCTCCATGTCGGAATAAATATGCAAATGAGAGTTTTATTCAAGGAAAGAAGTATTTTGTTCAATAGGAGGGGGATGGATCAGCCCTAGAATGGGATTAAGGTCAGGCGTGAGGACGTGCTGGGCCAAGATAACACTAGGAGGAGAGAAGAACATGAAAGTTGCAAGGTTTTGGGGTCTGGTTGTTGCGGGAGTAATGGTGTCCAGTTCAGTGTCTATGTCTTCGGTACTTGCAGATCCGGTAGAAACGGAAAATCTGGGAAGTGATTTTGCAATTACAGCAGCAGCTGAACCCTGGCATGAAGTGTCCAAGCAAACTTTCTGGCTGTTAGATGCCCTGGAACGGGGGCAAGGGGTAACGACGGATGGGAACGCATGGATTTTCAGCTCACCTTATGGCCTGCTTCGTACAGCACTGGACGGCAAGACGGTAATCGCACGGAATCCTTTGGCGATTCCATCCCAGATATCCGCGCTTGGCGGGGATCACATCGGGGATATCTCCTATTATAACGGGAAGATTTATGCTCCTATTGAAGATGGGAAAAAATACGAGCATCCGTACATCGCCCTTTATGATGCCAATACCTTGCAGTATACCGGTACTTCTTATGCGCTGCCGCTAGATCTCCATCCTGGAGGTGTTCCATGGGTTGCTGTAGATGCTGCCCGCGGGCAGGTGTACACGGCAAAATGGAACAATGCTGATGTGTTAAACGTGTTCAGCCTTGACGACATGCACCTGATTAAGACGGTTCCGCTTACTCAAAGCATTGATCGGGTTCAAGGTGCTGCGATGTATAACGGATACCTCTATGCTTCTTCAGATAATAAGACCCAGACTCTCTATAAAGTCGATGTGGATAACGGTAATGTGTCCGTTGCAGTAGACCGTAATTTGCCTAGTGGTACCGAAGCTCAAGGTATTGCAGTGCTGCCAACGGCTGACGGAGCCCAGCTTCACATTCTCGATGTAGGTTCTAATCGCATAAGCGTGAACTTCCGTCACTATTCTTTCTAATCCAATCGAAGCTAAAAAGGAGCCTATAGAAATGATGAAGCAATCGAAACTGATGTTGTTCTTGATGGGATGTACTCTACTGGCCACAGGCTGTAGTCAATCTAATAATAATAGTGTTACAGAAGCTGCCGCAGACCCTACTGCGCAGCCTTCTGCAAGTGCAGAGGCCACTGAAGCACCGAGCACACAGAACGTAGAAATTACCTTCTATTATCCGGTTAACGTCGGGGGTCCACTGACCAAAGTTATCGATAATATGGCCAAATCCTTTATGGAGACGCATCCTGGAATTAAAGTGAATCCTGTATATACCGGCAATTATGGTGATAATACAGTGAAAATTCAAGCCGGTGTTCAGGCTAAGCAGCCGCCGGATGTAGCCGTGATGATGTCCACGGAATTGTACAGCATGCTGGATATGAATGCTATTGTTCCGCTGGATGATTGGATCGCTAAGGATACAGACGTTAATATGGATGATTTCTATCCTGCTTTTATGGAAGATACACAAACCGAAGGCAAAACCTACAGCCTTCCGTTCCAACGAAGCACAATTGTCATGTACTACAACAAAGAGATGTTCAAGGAAGCAGGCTTAGATCCTGAGAAGCCGCCGACAACCTGGGCTGAGCTTGTATCCTATGCCGGAAAGCTGAACAAAGACGGTCATGCTGGCCTGGAAATCCCGGGTAATGACGACTCCTACTGGATGTTCCAAATGCTTGCCCGGCAAAATGCCACAGATCCTAAGCAAAACATCATGTCCGATGACGGTAAAAAAGCAATGTTCAACACACCTGAGAATGTGGAAGCTCTGCAATTCTGGCTGGACCTGTCCCACAAAGACAAGGTAATGCCAGAAGGCGTAATTGACTGGGCTACCGTGCCTACTGACTTTATTCAAGGCAAGACAGCAATGATGATGCACACAAGCGGTAACCTGACGAATGTCAGAACAAATGCCAAGTTCGATTTCGGTGTGGCTTTCCCGCCTGCACAGAAACAATTCGGATCACCTACGGGCGGCGGCAACTTGTACATCTTTAAAGACACTTCGCCTGAGAAGCAAGCAGCAGCTTGGGAATTTGCTAAATATATGACTGCTCCAGAGCAGGCCGCACTGTTCAGCAGCTCCTCCGGCTATGTAGGCGTGCGCAAATCAGCCTATGATACAGAAGCCATGAAGAAATATACGGCTGATTTCCCGCAAGCACTTGTTGCGCGCGATCAACTGCAGTATGCCTTCAGAGAATTGTCTACGCATAACCACGGTAAAGTGTCGACAGCGATCACGAATCAGATTCAAGCTGCTTTAGCCGGACAAGTGGATGCTGCTGGTGCACTGCAGAAAGCGCAGGAAGAAGCCGATCAGGCGCTTGCCCCGTTCAATAAGTAACAAAGGCAACGGATAAGAAGGAGTTGTTGCGGAGTACGCCGGGAGGGTCTCTATCTCAAGGCGTACTCCATTCTATACCGTGAAATGGAATGATCCAGAGCCCGTGGCAGAAAGGACGGAAAGGCATGCTTGCCGGATGGAGTGAGAAGCTCAAACGAAATAGCTTTGGCTGGGGGCTGGTGTTGCCCTCACTGCTGTTTCTCTGTTTATTTACCTACTACCCGATGTTGAAATCCGTGTGGCTTAGTTTATATGAAAAGAATCTGGCGACCCCTGAACCTGTGTTCGTCGGGTTGGGGAATTATGCAAACCTGCTTAAAGATCAGGTGTTTAGAAAAGTGGTAGCAAACAATATTTGGTTTGCTGTCGGAACGGTTCCCGTTTCAGTAGGACTCGCGTTTGTCATGGCGCTGTTTGCCGACAAGGCGATTAAGGGACGCGGGGTTGCCCGCCTTGCTTTTTTTTATCCGAATATGATTCCAATGATCGCTGTGGCGAACATTTGGTTGTTTCTGTATACACCGCATTTCGGGCTGTTCGCCAGGTTTGCCGCCTGGATCGCAGATCAGCCGGTCAATCTGCTTGGGAACCCCGATACGGTAATGGGGGCGCTAATTGTCATGATGGTCTGGAAGGAAGCCGGTTACTTCATGATTTTCTATTTGGCGGGGATGCAGCAGATTCCGAAAGATCTGTATGAAGCCGCAGCGGTTAGCGGTGTTGGCACTTTCACCTCGATACGGCGGATTACCATACCGCTCACGATGCCAACTACGTTGTTCGTCATGGTAGTTGCGATTACGAATTCTTTCAAGCTGGTTGATCATCTATGGATTATGACCAAGGGTGGTCCGAACAATTCCAGCAACTTGCTATTGTACTATATCTACGATACCACCTTTAACTTCTACGATCAGGGAATGGCTGCTGCGATGACCGTCGTGATGATCGGTCTGCTGCTCATTATCTCGTCCCTCCAGTTCTTTGGGTGGGATCGTAAAATTCATTACGAATAGGACGGGGCTCATGGACAATCCATTAAAGCTGTCACTTCTGCCAAGGCAGAAGAAAAGCAGGTTGGCAGAAGAAGAGCGGGCTATGCACCGGGATCGGCGGTTCGGTCGAAGACTTCTTCAAGTGCTGTCGCATGGCATCGGCTTCGGTGTGGTGGCGCTCTGGATCATCCCTTTTTTATGGGTGGCCAGAACGGCCTTTTTGCCCAAAGCCTCGGCTGTGGATACAGGCTGGTCCTGGGGATGGACGCTCGATAACCTCACCCGGGTGTGGCAAGCGGCACCCTTTGGGCAATTCTTTTTAAATACGTTATTGGTCTGTACTGGCGTTCTTGCTGTTCAGCTGGTTACGTTGACCATGGCCGCCTACGCATTTGCACGGGTGCGCTTCGTGGGCAGAGAGTTAGTATTTATGTTGTTTTTAGTACAAATCATGGTACCGCCTGATGTTCTAATCTTCTCTAACTATCAGATTTTAAGTGACATGGGTCTGCTGGATACCAAGATCGGAATTATGCTGCCTTACTTCGCATCCGCCTTTGGTGTCTTCCTGCTTCGGCAGTCTTTCAAGCAATTACCGTATGAACTGGAGGAAGCTGCCCGTGTAGAAGGGGCTTCCCGTCTGCGCATCCTGGCGCAAATTTATGTTCCGTTGTCCCGGCCGGTCTATGTATCGTTCGCGATCGTCTCTTTCAGCTTCCACTGGAATGATTTCTTGTGGCCGTTGATCGTGACCAATTCCGAAGAGAACCGGCTGTTGACCGTAGGGCTGGCGATGTTCGCGAAATCTACCGAGTCAGGGGCACAATGGAGTGACGTAAGCGCGGCGACGCTAATTGTTTCGGCACCTCTTATGCTGGGGTTCTTATTGTTCCAGCGTAAGGTGATCGGCAGTTTTATGCACTCAGGAATCAAAGGCTAAGGGGGACTACGATTGAAGTTAGCTATAATTGGAGATTTGCATTACCCGTATGAACTAACCAGCGATGAGCCTTCGATAGCCGCTGCCCGTGATGCTTATTATGAACGCTTCATGGATCTGTTCTTATCCCTGGAGGCTGATTATTATATTTCGATCGGTGATTTAACGCATGCGGGAGAAGCCGCCGAATTCACGTATGTCATAGAGCACATTGAAAAGCGTGGTCTACGCGACCGTTTTCTTCATGTGCTGGGTAATCATGATACGTATACGCATCCGAAGAGCGATATTCTTGCGTTAACCGGGTTGAAGAGATATGAAGTGATCGAGGAGCATGACGCAAGAATTATACTGCTGGATACCGCGCGTGAAATTCGTGAGGATTGGAGCGGCACCATAGACGAGGAACAATGGAACTGGCTACACAGCCAATTGAGACAGGACCCGGACAAGCCGCTGATTATGATCGGCCATCATCCGCCTTACGGGACAACCGCAAGGTCGACCGAAACCATGATGTCTCTAGACCCTGACCTCGCGATCTGGCCGTTGCTTGAACAATGGCAGGGAAGCGGATTCTATTTTAACGGACATAATCACGTGAATTCCATTGTTCGCCAAGAACACTGGCACTTCATCCAGACGGCAGCTGTACCGGATGTACCCTCTGTGCGAATGGTGAACATTATAGACCAGAAGGTTAGCGTGGAAACGATCAGCTTCGCCAGCGAGGATCTATCCAACTGGGCGCGTGTCTATACGCCGCACATGTACGATTATGAGAGACATCCCAGCTGTGAAGGTGACTCGTCTGCGCTGGGACTCTTCGTCAATGCCCAAACAGCCCGCAAAGGAGTTGCAAGGAAATGAGCCGTAAGCCTGTAAAATTAGCCATTGTTGGCGGGAATCGGGGGGCCAGCTTTATGAACGCCCTATCCTCGCTCTCTGACCGAATTCAATTGACTGCAACCTGTGATTTGAATGAATGGGTGCTTCTTCAGTGGAAAGAGAAATTCCCAGAAATCCGTACCTATCGTGATTATCACGAAATGCTGAAAGACCCCTCGGTGGATGCTGTTTTTATATTAAGTCCTATGCATCTGCATGCCAGACAGTCCATCGACGCACTGAATGCTGGCAAGCATGTACTTAGTGAAGTTATTGCTACCCGAACGTTGGATGAAGCTTGGGAGCTGATCGAGACGGTAGAGCGGACAGGACTTAAATATATGATGTCCGAAAATTATTGCTTCTCCCGTTCCAATCTGACAATCAAGCATATGGCAGATCAGGGGATGTTCGGTGAGATTACATACCTGGAGGGCGGGTATATCCATGACCTGCGCCATTTGATCCACCATCCGGATGGCTCGCTCACTTGGCGGGGCCAGCTGCACCAACAATTTAATGGAATTAATTATCCTACACACTCCATTGGCCCCATTGCGCAGTGGATCAACCTGAACAAGGAGGGCGGAGACCGCTTGAAGCAAGTCTCTACCTTTGTGTCCAAATCAAGATCGCTGCAGCGCTACTTTAGTGAGCATTTTGGCAAGGATCATCCGGCTGCGGGGAACGGATTTTGGCAGCAGGGAGATAGCGCAGTAGCTATTTTGCAGACCGAGAAGGGTGTGCTGATCGAATTGCGTGTGGATTGGACCTCGGTAAGGCCGCACAATAAAACGCATTATTTACTCCAAGGTACGGAAGGTGCCTTTATTACAGGCCGGCATCAGCAGGAAGATGATTTGATCTGGTTCAAGAACCGTTCGCCTCAGCATGTAGAGGACGGGTCGGAGATGTGGGAACCCCTGCAGAACTACCAGCCTCAGTACGATCACCCAACGTGGAAACAATGGGGAGCATTCGCAGCAGGGACGAAGCATGGCGGGGGTGATTTTCTAGTATTGGAGGAATTTATTTCGGCCATCCAGGAGGATCGCGAGCCTTCAGTTGATGTATATGATGCGGTTACCTGGAGCTCGATCTTCTCCCTATCCATGGAATCGGTGAAAGCGGGCGGACAAGCCATTCCCTTTCCTGATTTTAAGGCGAAGAGGGGGGAGTAACGATGGGACAAGGACTGTCGAAGCTGATTATGCAGAAGGAGACGCTGGACGATTTGCCGCCATTTCTATGTCCAACGGGCTTTCGGATAATGTCCTACCAGCATGGAGACGAACGCAATTGGGAGGATCTCATCCGTCATTCTTTTACTAGAGACGTGAAGTTTGCGGATAAAATTGGCGACATCGTTCCGCTCTACGCTGATCGCTTATTATTTCTCTGTAAAGGCGACCAGCCTGTCGCTACTGCGACTGCCTGGGAGACAGCGAGTCACAACTGGTATCTGCACATGGTGGGTGTGCTGCCCGAGTATTCCGGAAGAGGCTTGGGGTTTGCGGCAAGCCTTGCCGCCCTGCATAAGATGCGTGAAGAGGGCGGGGGAACGGCCTATTTAGAAACAGATGATTTCAGATTGCCAGCCATTCAAATCTATCGGAAGTTGGGATTCACGCCAGTCCATATGGATGAGAGTCACCCTGGAAGATGGGAACGGATTCTCCAGCAGCTTGGCCCCTCTGTTTAACTGTAAAGAAAGCCTCCCTTCAGGGAGGCTTTTCTTCTTATGAGGGTGAACGTTAAGCCTTGTGCCTCTTCTCTACACGTTGTCCCCATAGCGTGATTAGTAATCCCAGCAGCGTCACCAAAGCAGCTACCCAGGTTAAGGATTGCAGTCCCAGCGGACTGTCCAGTACGATACCTCCGAGCCAGGCGCCGCCTGCACCGCCAAGATTAAAAGCGCCGATATTGAGTGCAGAGGCCAGGTTGGGTGCAGCACTGGCTTTATCCAGAACACGGATCTGGAACCCGGGTACTGTGCCAAAGGCGGCGAATCCCCAGATGAAGATCGTGATCACTGTAGCGATTTTGTTGTGGCTTGTGAATGTGAACAGGGTCATCACAACAGTAAGAAGGATCAGCATCCCGATCAGGGACGGCATCAGCTTCCAATCTGCTAATTTTCCACCTGTTATGTTCCCAAGGGTTAATCCTGCGCCGAACAGGAGCAGCAGAACCGTCACGGTGCTTTCCTGAAAGCCGGCAATTTCCGTCAGGAAGGGGGAAATGTAAGTGAAAATAACAAACACGCCTCCGAATCCCAGAACCGTCATCAGCAGGGTGAGCAGGACCTGAGGGCTGCGAAGAACACGTATTTCTTTTCGAAAACTGGGAGTCTCCTGACTCTTCAGCTTAGGAACGAATATGGCTAAGGTGATCAACGAGAACAAACCTAGCAGAGATACGACCCCGAAAGTCGAACGCCAGCCATGACTTTGGCCAATCCAGGTTCCTAAGGGAACGCCGAGGATGTTCGCTAGAGTGACGCCGATGAACATCATGGCGATCGCAGTAGCTTTTTTATCCGGACTGACGATACTGGCGGCGATAATAGAACCGATCCCGAATACCGTGCCATGAACGACAGCTGACAGAATACGTGCAATCATGAGAACTGTATAATCGCTGGCGACCATACTGATCAGGTTGGCTCCTACGAATAGAGCCATCAGTGCCAGGAGCAGAGTTTTCCTAGGTAGACGGACAGTTAATGCGGTCAGTAATGGCCCGCCAATGGCCACCCCCAGAGCATAACCTGACACCAGTAGCCCTGCTTTGCTGATGGAGATATGGAGATCATTGGCTACGTCAGGCAGAAGCCCCATAATAACAAATTCAGTTGTACCGATAGCAAACGCACTGATCATCAAGATATAGATGGCAATGGGATAAGATGTTTTGGCATTGTTAGTCGTAGTTGCTTGCATATGCTGTACTCCCCTCTTGCTGTTGATTATAAGAACGTATTTGATTATGCTTGAATGGTAGAGTTCTGAGAAGTACGCACTTTATTTCGCGTTAGTTTCTTTGAAGTAAGTGTAAGTGAAGGAGGTAATGCCGAATGAGGCCAACTGAATGTGATTATGCTGCGAACGTAACGCTTGGAATCATTGAGGGCAAATGGAAGCTATTGCTTCTCTGTCATCTGCGCAATGGGACCAAACGATTCAGTGAGTTTGCTCAACTGATACCCGGGATCACGCAGAAAGTGCTGACCTACCAGCTAAGAGAGTTAGAGGCACACGGGCTGATTAAGCGCGAGGTGTATCCGGTCATTCCGCCCAAAGTGGAATATTCATTAACCGAATACGGGGAAAGTTTAGTCCCGTTGATGGATTTGATGAATCTGTGGGGCGAGAATCACAGGGAACGAATTAAACCAACGGAACGGATCTGTTAATGATAGATAGAAGAATAGGCAGGAGGGCTCTGGAGTCGGGAGAATGACTTTCGGAGCCTTTTTGCAGCTAACATATAGAAGTGACTGATGATTGAGACAATTATAGATAGCATAGGAGTCAGTGAAGAAGGGGTTGCTATCAGAAGAATCAAGAATAAATGTATTATCAGGCATTCATAGAGCTGAGCCGGTACCATTGGCATACAAATGCCGAGGCATCCGGTCAGGTATTCAGAAGATCATTAGGAGGTTTTATTAATGACTCAATTTCATTACATCGGCTCACCGGTGGAGCTGCCGCTCGGCGAGAGGGGAAGCGTACGGTCTTCCAAAACGCGCAGCGAAATGTTAGCCTCCCCGGAATACCAAGCGAAGCGCGAGGAGCTTAAGCAACAGGGCATGGTTCCACTGGAGGATATTATTGACCTGTCCCATATTCGGGATGAGGACTGTCTCGTATATGATACGGAAGAAGATGCCGGGGGTATTTACATTGAAGCGCTGGGCTACTGGAATGAGGAAATCCGCAAGCATTTTCATAGTACTTATGTATACAAAATCTCTCCGAATTGGGGTAGTTTCACGGTAAAACCAGCAGATCAGGAGACTCGTCCTGATTCGGAGAACGCCTCACTCAAATGCTGCCGGGAATTGTTCAAGCTGATGCAGGATTTCGGCGTGTCTGGTTCAGTATTCGAGCTGTACAGCTGCTGGGCGGACGAGGAGGGTGAGCCGCGCAACAAGAAGCATGACCGCGTAATTGATCTCTCCACATTTAGCTTGGAGCAGGGATTTGACTTGCAAGAGAAAGGGTATATTGTGGTGAAGCTTCCTACGTAGATACAGGAGGGATGCAGGTGGAGCGGTTATTGGGTATTCCCGGCGCGAGCGCCTGGACGAAGATAGAGCCTGTCCTCAAGGGCTGGTCTAATGATAAAAAGTATTATATCGAGGACACCGGCGGCCGCAAGCTTCTGCTGCGGGTATCGGACGGGAAGAATCATGCACAGAAGCAAGCAGAGTATGAAATGATTCAGCGGGTCAATAAGCTCGACTTTCCAATGTCACGGGCGGTGGATTTCGGCGCGTGGGGTGAAGGTGCGGAGCGCAGTACATATATGCTTTTGACTTGGGTGGAGGGCCAGCCGCTGGAGGACTGTCTGCTCTCTGTGGCAGAAGAAGAACAGTATGCACTTGGGGTTGAAGCCGGGAGGATACTCAAGCAGATTCATACGATTTCGAACAACTGTGATCTTGCAGATTGGGAAAGTCGGATGCAGGCCAAGATATTACAGCGGGTACAGGAGTATGAGCAAGGCTGTCCCTTCAGGGTTGAAGGTGATAAGATGGCGATTGCTTTTGTGAGGGAGAATATCGGGGCGATTTCGCAAGTGAAAAAAGTATATCAGCACGGCGATTTCCACATCGGTAATCATATTTACACAAGTGAGGGCCGGATTGGTATCATCGATTTCAATCGTTGGGATAACGGGGATTATGCTGAAGAATTTTACAAGCTGCAAGCATTTGACCGAGAGCATAGCGTTGCTTTTACACGTGGAAAATTGGATGGTTACTTCGATGGGCCTCCTCCTCAGGATTTCTGGGTCAGACTCGCAGTGTATGTGGCCTATACTTCTATATTTTCGATCCAGTGGGCGATTCCATTCGGAAGTGCTGATATTGAGGGGATGCAGGCGCGCTGCCGGATGGCGTTCACGGACTATGATCACTTTCAAAGGCTGATCCCGCATTGGTATGCGGAAGGAAGAGCCGGGGAGCTGTAAGACGGGATTATTATTTGTTTGTCCAAAAGATTGATATTGGGGATAGCGGTACGGTAGAATTGGTACAGATTGATTATAGAAGGGAATTGTGACTTTTGAACAACGAAGAAGTGCAGCAAGAGCTGCCGGAAAATTATGAGCAGTTAAAAAAGGAAGCGGGTCGTTCCGCGGATTGGAAAGCCCGTTTGGCGGCAGTAGAAGAGCTTGGCCGTACACCGCATAAGCAGGTTATTGATATTTTGAAGCGTCTGGTGGAGAACGATCCTGTATATACCGTACAAGAGGCGGCTTACCGTGCATTAGTGGCTTTTGGCGAAGAGGTGCAAGAGCCGTCCAAAAACAAACCTGAACTATTTAAGGGTTTGTCCAAGATTCTACTGAGAATCAAGAAGAGTCTGCCGAAAGACCACTCATATGAGGACTTCAAAGAGAAGTTCAAGAAGATGAGAATCGACATCTACGACGCTTACGAAGGTGAAAAAGGCGCCGAATTTGATCAATGGCTGGAGAGCAAATGGCAATCGGCTAAATAGTTCTACACAGGAATGAGCCCTCTCTGATCAGAGAGGGTTTTTCGGCGTTACCCTCTGCTTGTTGTCTGTTCTTAACACAACACATCCAACCCTAAAGCTGCAGAGGGTGTTGACGAATTCCAATTATACCGTTAACTTATAACTAATTAGATAAGATAACCACTAGGGGAGCCTGAATAGGCTGAGACGGGAAAATTGCATTCCTGGACCCTTGAACCTGATCTGGATCATACCAGCGTAGGAAAGTGGAGACGGAACTTTTTTCTGTATAGCCAGGTCTATTTTTCTGGTTGTTCATGGATAAAGCCGCTCCATGTGGAGCGGCTTTTTTGGCGCTTGTCTTATTTATATCCCATAGTACAGGAGGATGCATAAGATGGCACATGAACACGAGCAGGACAAGAAACGAGAGTATGATAAGGTGGACCTTTCAGCTTTTCCGGGTAGTCGCAAAGTGTATGTGGAAGGGCAACATCCCGATATCCGGGTACCTATGCGGGAGATTAAGCTCAGACGGACCGAAGGGGTTGCTGGCGAAGAGGAGAACGTCCCTGTGCGTGTCTATGATACTAGCGGACCCTATACAGACAGTGACATTGAGAATGACATTCGCCAGGGGCTGCCGCCTCACCGTAAGTCCTGGATTGAGCAGCGTGGGGATGCCGAATGGTATCAGGGACGGACGCTTAAACCAGAAGATAACGGACATGCGATGGGAAAATCGGCCGTGGAGGCGTTCCCAGGATTGCAGCGACGTCCGCTTCGAGCAAAAGCTGGCCGGAATGTTACGCAGCTGCACTACGCGCGAAAAGGTATCATCACTTCCGAGATGGAGTTTATATCCATCCGAGAAAATGTAAGTCCTGAATTCGTTAGGGATGAGGTAGCGAGTGGACGCGCCATTATTCCAGCTAATATTAATCACCCTGAGAGTGAGTCGATGATTATTGGGCGCAACTTCCTTGTGAAGATCAACGCGAATATCGGAAACTCTGCTGTATCCTCTTCCATTGAGGAAGAAGTGGAGAAGATGAGGTGGGCCACCCGCTGGGGTGCTGACAACATTATGGATCTCTCTACGGGCAAAAATATTCATCATACCCGGGAATGGATTATCCGCAATTCTCCCGTGCCGATCGGTACTGTGCCGATCTATCAGGCTCTCGAAAAGGTGAATGGAAAAGCAGAGGATCTGACATGGGAAGTTTACCGTGATACGCTGATTGAGCAGGCGGAACAGGGAGTGGATTATTTTACAATTCATGCTGGGGTGCTGCTTCGTTACATCCCCCTGACAGCCGGACGAATGACGGGCATTGTCTCCCGTGGTGGGTCGATTATGGCGGCCTGGTGTCTGGCTCATCATCAGGAGAACTTCCTCTACACGCATTTCGAGGATATCTGTGAGATTATGAAAGCCTATGATGTCGCCTTCTCTCTGGGAGACGGGCTGCGGCCGGGATCTATCGCTGATGCCAATGACGAGGCCCAGTTCGCGGAGCTGGAGACGCTGGGTGAACTGACGACACTAGCTTGGAAGCATGATGTTCAGGTCATGGTAGAGGGGCCGGGCCATGTGCCGATGCATCTAATCAAGGAGAATATGGACAAGCAGCTTGAGCATTGTCATGGAGCGCCATTTTATACGCTGGGACCCTTAACCACGGACATTGCGCCGGGCTATGACCATATTACTTCCGCTATCGGGGCAGCCATGATCGGCTGGTTCGGGACGGCGATGTTATGCTACGTTACGCCCAAGGAGCATTTGGGACTGCCGAACAAGAACGACGTGCGTGAAGGTGTGATTGCCTACAAAATTGCTGCCCACGCCGCAGATTTGGCCAAAGGCCATCCGGGTGCCCAAGAGCGGGATAACGCGTTGTCCAAAGCACGCTTTGAATTCCGCTGGCGGGATCAATTCCATCTGTCGCTCGATCCTGAGCGGGCACTGGAGTACCATGATGAGACGCTGCCAGCAGAAGGTGCCAAGACAGCCCATTTCTGCTCCATGTGCGGCCCGAAGTTCTGCAGTATGCGTATTTCTCACGATATTCGCAACTCTGGAAGAGTGCAGGATGAACCCATACAGGAGCAGGAGGCCATCGTTGCTGGGATGCGCGAGAAATCTGCTGAGTTCAGAGGGGGCGGCAGCCAGATATATCAATAGAGGTAACGTCAGGAGTTGCATCGGCAAGCGCATTGGGGATAATAGAGAGTAGATAATACTACCTTACAGATGCAAAGGATGAAGACATGTCAGTTCAAAATTTAACGCAATTGTTTCAAGATTACCTTCAACTGTCGGACAGTCTGCGGCCTGGATACTCTGCCAGCCTGGGAACAGGACATGGGGGAAAAGACGACCAAATGGCGGCAATCGTGCCGGAAATCCCAGAGCTGCTAGCGGCTATATACAATACGGTGTCAGGCACAAACCGTGAGGAGGAAGAACCAAATCTGATTGAGTTTGTGCCGGGGTATCGCCTGATTCATCGGGATGAATATGAGCAGGAGATGCAAGTACTGGCGGGGATTTTGGCAGAGAAAGGCCATCCCGTTGAAGGGACCGTCCTGCCCATCCTGACTAACTATGGCAGTGATTTCATCTGCTACTATCGGTCTGCGGACGGTACGGAACGGATTTGTGATCTGCTCCATGACTTCGGCGATTTAGTGGTAATGTATGATTCTCCTGCGAAGTTCCTGGAGACGCTTAGCGAGTTTTACCGTCAAGAAGTGTACTTCTTGGACGAAGACGGTTATCTGGACTGCGATCTGATTAAGGAAGGCGAAGTAGGCGCGGAAATGAATCCGGAAGCCTCCTATTGGTCGGAGTAGCGGAGGACTAGTAATCTTCCTGTGTGTTTACATAGAAAAAGCAGCCCGATTGGGGGCTGCTTTTTCTATGATGATTAGCTCGAACTATCATACCGATATTCTCGCTTACTCCGCAGCGCGCTGCTCCTGCTGGCGCAGTTCCACCCGCCGGATTTTACCTGAGGCTGTCTTGGGGAGGTCAGCGACAAACTCGATTTTACGTGGATATTTATAAGGGGCAGTGATCTCCTTGACATGGGTCTGGAGTTCCTTAACCAGTTCGGCTGCGCCCTCATATTCATCCTTGAGCACGACAAAGGCTTTGACTACATGGCCGCGAATCTCATCAGGACTGGCGACAACGGCACATTCCTTGACAGCGGCATGTTTCATAAGCGCATCCTCTACTTCAAAAGGGCCAATCGTATAGCCTGAGCTGATGATAATGTCATCGCCACGGCCCTCGAACCAGAAATATCCGTCCTCGTCCTTGCGCGCCCGGTCTCCGGTGACGAAGTACTCGCCATGCGAGGCGTTGGACTTGCGTTCAGGGTCCTTGTAGTAGGTTTTGAACAAGGCCGGCATGCTGAGATGCACGGCAATATCCCCAACAACGCCAGCCGGCAGTGGGATACCATCCTCGTCAATGACCTCCACGAGGCCCGGCGCGATGGATTGGCCCATAGAGCCAATTCGGACAGGCTTGTCCTTAAGCGCGGCAATAATCAGCGTGCTTTCGGTCTGGCCATAGCCGTCACGGATCGTGATATCGAAGTGCCGCTGGAAGGTATGAATGACTTCCTGGTTCAGCGGTTCACCGGCAGAGACGGCGCAGCGGAGCTGAGACAGGTCGTAATGCTCCAGTCCTTCAGTCTTGGCCATTAGGCGGTATTCTGTCGGTGTGCAGCACAAAACTTGAATGCCCTGATCCTGCAGCAGTTGCAAAAAGCGTTTCGGCCCAAAAGCGCCATTATACACAAAGCCAGTTGCCCCGTTGCCCAGCACAGACAGGAAGGGACTCCAGATCCACTTCTGCCAACCCGGCGCAGCTGTTGCCCATACCGTATCCGACTCGCGAATATCGAGCCAGAGTGAGGAGGTAATTCGCAAGTGGGCATAACCCCAGCCATGGCTATGTACCACTGCCTTGGGATTGCCGGTTGTGCCGGAGGTATAAGCCAATATGGCGATATCGTCCCGATGGCTGGCTGCTGTTGGATAGACATCCGGCTGATCGGCCATGAGGCCCTCCAGATGTACCCAGCCTGTGGCACCTTCCTGATACTCCGTCGTTCCGGTCACGGCCAGACGGTAATCAAGGGCAGGCAGATCGTCAGCGATGAGATCTACTTCATTTGTAGTGTCGGACCAAGCGATGACAGCTCTAGCCTCCGAGTGCCGCAACCGGTAGGACAGATCCTTGGCACGCAGCATCTCTGATGAAGGAATGACAGCCAGTCCCAGCTTCAGACAAGCCAAATAGATTACATAAGCGATGATTCTTCTTGGAACCATGACCAGCACGCGGTCTCCCTGGTGGAGACCTAGACTCGACAGACCTCCAGCCAGACGGTTGGCCTGCTTGCGCAGCTCCCCGTAAGTGATTTCCTCGTAATCTCCGTGATCACTAAGCCATTTCAATGCTATTTTCTCCGGTGGATGGTGTTCCATCTCCGAAGTCAGATTATAAGTTTCCGGTGCGATCCAGTGTGGGTTGTTCAAGTTGAACCTCTCCTAATGAATAGAATGTGTGCAGCAGATTCATTAAGTATAGCACGTTATTTAAATTCCAGATGCTGGGAAGGTGTTCTCCAGGCTGATTAAAAAGAATATTTTGTGAAACAGCGACCGGAAGTCCAAACATTCACCGTAGTGACGACCGAGCCTTACGGCGGATCTTAAGTTGAGCTTAAATAGTCTTACGCCCCGCTGTGAAATACTTCTTTACATCATGGATACAGTTTGGAAACAACTCATTGGTTTAATAAGACTATGAAATGCAGCACAGCACACCAAACTTCAAGGAGACGATCTCAGATGAAAAGCAAAAAAATGATCATAGCAACAATGGTGTTCGGGATGGCAGTGACAGGTTCAGCGGGGGTTTATGCAGGAACCAATTTAGAAAAGATCAGTGCGTACCTTAATCATGGCCTTGGCTTCAAAGTTAACGGTTCCGCTTATACACCAGTCGATGGCAACGGCAACAAGCTGGCACCGATTACGTATAAGGATACGACCTACCTGCCAGTTCGGGCGCTGGCGGATGCGCTGAAGGTGCCGGTCACTTTTGACGGTAAGACTAATCAGGTCATTATCGGTAAAAACGATGGCGGCTCTGCACCAAGCAATGGTGGATCGACCAATGAGCTGTCAGCCATCCAATACACCGCTGCGCAAAAGCAGGCAATTCAGAAGGCCTTTGCCCAGTTCAAAGGCTTTGAGACAGCCTATGCCCCAACACAAATGACCAAAGGCGATGCTTTTGATAAAGTGGCCTCCTCCGATGATGGTGTGAGCTTCCTGTTCAAGCATATGAGAATCGTGATTTCGGCCAGAGACTATTCAGGCGGTTATGCCAGCCAAGCGGTCCAACTGTCCAATGGTGTTAAAGCCAAATGGTACAGCCCTTCCAGCGACACGCAACTGCTGGGCTTCAACCTGAATGACCGGGTGGTAACGATCAGTTCTCCGGATAAGAGCCTCAGCAAAGCACAATTGGAGAAAGTAGCAGTAGGTGTAGCAAAATTAAGCAAATAATCTCATTAAGCTTCACCTCATAAAAGATTCAGCCCATAAAACAGCCCGGCATATCTCTTCACGGATAGCCGGGCTGTTATGAGTTTGCGGGTAGGCCGCAGTCCAACTGCTGCGCTCCCGGATGCTTTTATTTTTTGGTGCTGTGCTGCTTGTTGGGTAGCTTTGCTTCAGGACTGCCTTGTCCCCGGTGCTTGCTCTTCTCCGCTTTTTTCTGCGTGTCATGCAGCTTCTCCACATACTCATGTGTATCATCCATTACTCCTTGCGCCTCCTCGCCTTGATAAACTTGCTGTTACTGTAACCAGATGGGCTGTAAAACATACATAATCCCTGCATGATCTTTAATTTTTGCAGAGAATCTTTAATTTTTGGGATAGTTTGCAAGACGAGCATTTCCGCAAGCGCTGTCATTTTCGTGATATACTATAGGATAGCAGTGCAAATGAAGCGCGGCTTCATCAAAAAACAGGAGGATGAACATGCTTCTGGGGAAGATGTACAGAAAATATTTTCAACATAATGTATTCATCAAGATCATCCTGTTGTTCTCGATCGTTGCGGTCGTCACTATCATTACGTTCTCTTATTTAATGTTTCACCTGATGTCTCAGGCGGCAGTACAGCGGCAAATGGAGATTCAGAAACGGACAGTTGAAAGCGTTAGTCATTATATCGGGCAGAAGTATGATCTGGTGCAGTCTATGATGATCGATATTTACCGGGATAGCGAGCTGACCTCGAATACGGCGTACTTGTTGGAGCATCCCTATGAGAATTACATCCGTTACCGGTTGGATCGGTATTTCAACGAGAGTAATTCAACCACCGACACCGTACAGTATTTCAAGAACAAACTTGAGGATGATCCCGGTATTCGTAACTTGATATTGTATAGCGCTGCAGAACAGCAGCTCTATGTCTTTAATTCGCACAAGCAGTTTGAGATCATCGCTGCGAATGCAGCCCATTCCTTTGTTCCCGATGCCATGTATGCGGAAGAAGCAGTCAATGTCTCAGTTCCGAATATTTGGGTACGCAAAAGCATTGCTCTTGCCGATACGCCGATGTTCTCGGTGCGCACTCCCATTAATAACAAGCAGTCGCTGCGCAATATTGGCCAACTGCTCGTCTATTTCGATGCTGAGCGAGTGTGGAACAGCATGGGCAACGATAAGAATGATTTCAAAGGCACCATTCTGGCGTTGTCGGCCGACGGCGATGTGCTATTCGATACTTCAGGTCGATATTATGGGGCCAAATATCCGAATATGGAGCTGGTAAGTTCTGCCTACACGGATGGTGAAGAGGTCAACGGCATGACGATTACGAAGCTGACACATGGCCAAGGCGGCTTTACTGTGCTTAGTATCGTTCCTAAGGAAGAACTTGCAGCCACTTATCGTGGCTTGGGGAATACAGTTCTTACGATTTGTTTATTATGTATTGCATTCGCGATTATTACGGCCTCACTCTTTATTAGTAATTTTGCCAAGCGTACACGGGGCATCATCAAATTCACTCGTAAGGTTAAGAACGGAGATCTGAATGCCCGGATTGCTGATGTTAAGGAAGATGAACTGGGTCAGATTTCTAAAAGCTTTAACGATATGTTGGATGAACTCAATCTTTACATTGATCGGGTATTTAAGGCCGAAATCAAGCAGAAGCACACGGAAATTGCGGCGCTAGAGGCCAGAGTGAATCCTCATTTTCTATATAACACCCTTGAGGTCATCCGAATGCGGGCCATTTCACAGGGAGCCGAAGATGTCGGTGAGATGATATATAGCTTGTCGGTACTTTTCAAAAGCTACGTGCATCCTAAGCCCAAGCATACGCTGAAAGATGAACTGGAAGCCTGCCGGCTGTATCTGGAGCTGTTCCGGATTCGTTACAAGGACAGGTTCTCTTACGAACTGCGTTGTGAGCGGGAGCTGGAGGGAAAAGTGGTCATGAAAATGTCGCTGCAGCCCATTATCGAGAATTACATTTTGCACGGCATGCGGGCGGATCGCAGTGATAATCACATCACTGTGACTGTGACCAAAGAAGAAGATATTCTTCGTACTGTAGTAACAGATAACGGGCGTGGCATCACCCCAGGTAGACTGGAGGAATTGCAGCAGAGGCTGCATCAGGCCGATGAATCATCGGAGTCCTTTGGCCTGCGCAGCATTCACGAGCGGCTCCAGCTGCTGTATGGGGCGCCGCATGGCCTTGAACTGAACAGCGAAGAGGGTAAGGGTACGACAGTGACGGTGTATTTCCCCGATTTGGGAGAGGATGAGTGAGCCATGTACAGAGTATTCATTGTGGATGATGAACCGTTCATCATCGAAGGATTGTATGATATTGTCGATTGGGCCAGCTTTGGCATGGAGATTGTTGGTCAGGCGGGCAATGGACAGGAAGCGCTGGAGTCACTGAGGTCGGTGCGGGTCGACGTACTGATCACAGACATTTCCATGCCGCAGATGAATGGACTGGATCTCATCCGTAGTGTTCGGGAATTTCAGCCGGAGATTAAAACGATTATTTTAAGCGGTTACGATGAATTTGGGTACTTAAAGGAAGGAATGGCCCTTGGCATTGAGAATTATCTTTTGAAGCCGATCAATCTGAAAGAATTTAAGGCTACGCTGAGTACCATCGCCGAGAAGCTGAATGAATCCAGAGCAGACTATAGGCTGAATGAACACAGCATTTCAATTTTAAGAGATAATGTTATGCACCGATGGTTGAGAAATCAGATTGCTCCGCAGGAATTTCAGGAACGGGCCGACTTTCTGGGGATTGTCATCGACAAGCCGCTGGCCCAGGTCGCATTGCTACGATCTGAGCAGCGCGTGTCCGAACTATTTTCTGCGGTTGTTGAGGCATTGAATGGTATTCCCGGCGTCATTCCGTTTCAGGATATGGATGGGGACATCGTGATGCTGCACATGCTCAGCGAATACCAACGCGGCAAGGAAGGGGCGGAATCTATTCATCAGCAATTGCTGGCCGCTCCGGCGCTAGCTACCTACCAGCAACTGTATCTTTCAGTAGGAAGTGTACAGGAAACCGAGGACAATGTAGCACTGAGCTATACACAGGCGAAGCGGGCACAGGAATATTTTATGTTGTTCCCCGAACACAGTTATATCTGCTATGAGAATTTGCAAGAAGGGCGAGAGGAGATTAGCTTGGAGCTTCCAGTTAACTGGGAAGAGGATCTCAAGCTGATTATGGCGAAGGACACGGAGGGTCTGCTGCAAAGGATTAATCAGAACTTTGAGCAGCTGCGGAGGATGGAGGGAATTACACCAGAATTGATCCAGGACGTAGCTACGGAATGGCTAATCCGCTTCAAAATGCAGCTCAAGGAGATCCGGCATGCGGAGGAACCCGAGTTTTTTAAAGAAGGACTTCATAAAATTCGTGCAACATCATCCATCGCCGATTGGGCGGATATTTTGAAGGAAGCGGCAGCATATACTATAGATGCACTGATCCGTGATGTGAAAAGCCCTGTAGTTCAGCAGGTGCTTAACCATATTCATCAATCCTACAGCGAAGATATCTCATTGAAGACCCTTGGGACACAATATAATATTCACCCCGTGTATCTGGGGCAATTGTTCCACAAAGAAGTTGGTGAATCCTTCACAGAGTATATTAACAAGTACCGGATTGAGAAAGCTAAGGAGCAACTGCGAACCGGTTCGCTCAAGGTTCATGAAATCGCTCGGAACGTGGGATATTGGGAGACTGGATACTTTTACAAGCAATTCAAAAAGCATGTAGGGATCTCTCCAACCGAATATAAAGGGCTTGTTTAGCACATAAGCTAAGCAAGTCCTTTTCTTTATTTTTTACACCTTTTATTTAGTTTAGCTTCTGTTTGAAAATGCTTTCATAAATTACAGTATAAATAGTCCTTGAAGGAAATATCGCGAGGTATAATTCCGGGTTATGCAGCGATACTGAGGTAAACATAAGGGGAGGTTATACGAACATGAGCAAGAACAAAAAAAGATTATCTCTGATGCTGACATCTATGATGGCGCTTTCGCTTGCGCTCACCGCTTGTGGTGGAGGCAATACCAACAATGAGAATGCTTCCGGGAACGGTGGTAAATCAGAAAAGCCAGTTGAACTGATCTGGTACACGATCGGGCCCCCACAAAAGGACATGAACATGGTTGTGGACGAGGTTAACAAATATATTCAGCCTAAGATCAACGCAACTCTGAAAATGAACATGATTGATTTCGGTGACTATACACAAAAAATGCAAGTGAAAGTCGCTTCTGGCGAGCCGATGGATCTTATGTTCACCAGCTCCTGGGCTTTCGATTATGTACAAAATGCCCGCAAAGGTGCATTTATGGAACTGGATGACTTGCTTGAGAAATACGGCAAAGGCATCAAAGACACCATTGACCCTGCTTTCCTGGAAGGTTCCAAAGTAGATGGTCATAACTATGCGGTGCCTGCGAACAAAGAGCTTCCAGCCCAAGAAGTATGGCGCTTTAATAAAGACCTGGTGGACAAGTACAAGCTGGACATTGATAAAGTCGACTCCTTAGAGAGCCTAGAGCCGCTGCTGAAGACTATCAAGGAAAATGAGCCTAACATCACGCCTTATGCGATGGTGAAGGATTTCATGCCGGTACTGCCGTTCGACTACATCATCGAGAAGATGCCGATGGCTGTATATATGGACACCAAGGACTATAAAGTCGTGAACATTCTGGAAACACCGGAATTGAAAAACAGTCTTGAAACCATTCGCAAATATTACAAGGCAGGTTATATTTCACCTGAGGTAGCAACAACGACTTCCGTAGACGATCTCTACAAGTCCAGCAACTGGTTCATGGATCGTGCAACCAGCCAACCGATGGCAGACAACCTGTGGTCAGCGAGCTACGGCTATCCGGTAGTCTCAAAACCAGCCAGCAAGCCGTACGTTTATAACTGGTCTGTTATGGGTTCCATGCAGGCTATCTCTGCCAACTCACCTAACCCAGATAAAGCTATGGAATTCCTGAACTTGCTGAATACCGATCCGGTACTTCGCAATATGATCGATTCCGGGATTGAAGGTGTGCACTATGAGAAAGTTGGCGAGAACCGGATGAAGAACTTGCCGGAATCCAAGAACTACGATATGCCTACCTTCTCGCTCGGTAACATCATGCTTAACTACCTGAACGAAGAAGACCCTGATGATAAATGGGAACTCTTCAAGAAATTCAACGATTCCGGTGTGAACGCTCCGCTCCTCGGATTCAACTTCGACACTTCGAAAGTAACAAGTGAGATTGCAGCTGTTCAGAACGTGAAGGAAGAATTCTGGGCGCCGCTGATGACCGGAACTGTAGATCCGAATGAATACCTGGCCAAGGCCAATGAGAAATTTAAAGCCGCTGGACTGGACAAGATCATTGCCGAAGCCCAATCGCAAATTGATGCTTGGAAAGCGGCGAACAACAAGTAATACATCATTGGAACAGAAGACGCGGGCGGGGTGAGACTCTTGCCCGGTCTTCTTTACCATTCAGGAGGGATTCACTGTGAGAATGGCCCGAGAATTTTTCGGAAATATCAACAAAAACAAGGTTATGCTGTTTATGGTTCTACCGGGTACCCTTTGGTTCCTCTTCTTTTCATATCTACCGATGCTAGGGACGGTTATCGCTTTTAAGGAGTATCGCTTTAGTAGAGACGGCTTTTGGGCCAGTATCGTCAACAGCAAATGGGTGGGGCTCGACAACTTCAAGTTCCTGTTTACCACCAATGATGCCTATATCATTACACGTAATACGCTGCTCTATAACGCGGCATTTATTATAGTAGGACTAGCTTTGTCTGTTCTGCTGGCAGTCGTGCTATCGGAAATCGTTAATAAAAAACTCGCTAAGGTCTATCAGACCGGAATGTTCCTGCCTTATTTTCTGTCATGGGTTGTCGTCGGCTACTTTGCCTTCAGCTTCCTCAGCTCCGAACGTGGCATGCTGAACCAGATTATGGGCTATTTCGGTGCGGAGTCTGTGCAATGGTATTCGGAAAAGAAATATTGGCCGCTGATCCTCATCCTCGTATATCTATGGAAAGCCGTCGGCTACAACAGTGTCGTCTATCTGGCTGCCATTATGGGGATCGACAAGTCACTCTATGAAGCGGCGATGATCGACGGGGCCAGCAAACTCCAACAGATCCGCAACATTACGCTGCCGCTTTTAAGACCGATTCTTACCATTATGACCCTGCTTGCTGTAGGGAAAATTTTCTATGCCGACTTCGGCCTCTTCTATCAGGTGCCTCGTAATTCCGGTACCTTGTACAGCGTCACGAACGTTATTGACACCTATGTCTATCAAGGTCTCAAGAGTACGGGTGAGATTGGCATGAGTACAGCGGCAGGTCTTTATCAGTCGCTCGTCGGGTTCACGCTCGTCATGTTCTCGAACTATGTGGTGCGCAAATACGACAAAGACAGCGCATTGTTCTAAATCACCTGAAAGGAGTGTGCCCATATGTCATCAATTACGCGTAAAGAACGCGATTTTCATCAATTGTCCAAACCAATGAATGTGTTATTTAACTTGATCGCCGGAATTTTTGCCTTTCTCTGCGTATTTCCGTTTCTGTTCGTTGTCATCATCTCCTTCACCGATGAAGGAGCGCTGGCAAGAGACGGCTACCGGTTAATCCCGTCCAAATGGAGCCTCGGAGCATACCGTTATGTTTTTGAGTCCGGGGATATGCTGCTTCGTTCCTATGGCGTTACTATTCTAGTTACTGTGCTCGGAACGATCGTCAGTCTGTTATTGATGTCTTTTTATGCTTATGCTATTTCGCGTAAAAGCTTCCGGTATCGTAATTTCTTTTCGTTCCTTGCTTTCTTCACTATGCTGTTCAACGGTGGTTTGGTACCGACTTATATCGTAGTCACTCAATTGCTGCACCTGAAGGATACCATCTGGGCGCTGGTGCTGCCGCTGGCTGTTAACGCGTTCTATATTATGATCTTGCGAACGTTCTATACGACCAGCGTGCCTGACGCTATTATCGAGTCGGGTAAAATCGACGGAGCCGGCGAGTTCCGGATTTTCCTCACGCTAGTGCTGCCGTTGTCGCTGCCAGGTCTGGCTACGATTGCGTTGTTCAGCACACTTGGCTACTGGAATGACTGGTTCAACGCCCTACTCTACATCGACACTCCGAATCTCGTACCGCTGCAATCCATGCTAATGCGAATCGAGACCAGTATGCAGTTCCTATTACAGAATTCACAGAACAGCTCGCTCAGCCTGGAAGCCTTGCGCTCGATGCCACAAGATACTTCTCGTATGGCGATGGTCGTGCTGGCTACAGGACCGATTATTTTCGCTTATCCGTTCTTCCAGCGCTATTTCATACAGGGGCTTACTGTAGGTGCGGTGAAAGAGTAATACATCTGAAAGTCTAAACATTTTCCGCAATGTTACCCCTGTAATTTTCCTGAGATCAATCTTAATCATTCGATAACATATATAAAAGGAGAGTATATTCCTTGGAACAATTCAGACTACCCAAAATAGCGATGCCACAACTTACTTTGCCAAAAGCAGTGCAGGAAGTGCTGGCGGAAGCTGAAGAAAAGCTGGCCCATCGTCCGAAGCTGCTACAGCTGTTCAAGAACTGTTTCCCAAATACGCTGGAGACGACCACAAAGCTATTGGATGACGGAACAACCTTTGTCATTACCGGAGACATTCCAGCTTCGTGGCTGCGCGATTCGGTAGAACAAGTAATTCATTATGTGCCACTGGCCAAGAATGATCCGGACTTGCAGCGCATCATCGGCGGGTTGATCAAGCGGCATATCCAATACATCCATGTTGATCCTTATGCGAATGCATTCAACGAATCAGCTAATGATTGGCACTGGAATACGACGGATGTGACTGAGATGTCGCCGTGGGTGTGGGAGCGGAAGTTCGAGATTGATTCGTTGTGCTTCGTGATTCGCCTGGCCTACACGTACTGGAAAGAGACAGGACTTACCGATTTCTTCGATGCCGGATTCAAGTCGGCCCTGCGCCTTATCGTAGATCTGTTCAAAAGAGAGCAGCATCATTTTGAGCAGTCTCCATACCGCTTCACTCGCAATAATGGCATTCCTGAGGACTCGCTGCGTAATGGAGGACTTGGCATGCCGGTCAACTATACCGGAATGATCTGGTCCGGCTTCCGCTCCAGTGATGATGCTTGTGATTTCCACTACAACATTCCAGGCAACATGTTCGCTGTGGTGGCGTTGCGTCAGATGCAGGAATTTGCAGAGTGGGTCTTCCGCGATCTCGATTTCCTGGCCGAGCTGAAGGAACTTGAATTCGAAGTGGATCATGGTATTAAGCTATACGGCATTTACCGTCACCCTGAATTTGGGCCGATTTATGCTTATGAGACAGATGGCTTCGGGAACTACTGTCTGATGGATGATGCGGGAACACCAGGACTGATCTCCATCCCTTACCTGGGGTATACCACAGCGGATGATCCAATATACCAGAACACGAGACGGTTCGCTCTTAGCAAGGAGAATCCGTTCTACTTTGAAGGAACCGCCGCTAAAGGTATCGGCAGCCCACATACACCGAAGGATTACGTCTGGCATATGGCCTTGTCCATGCAGGGCATTACGGCACAATCTGCTGAAGAGAAGCTGGAAATGATCAAGCTATTGGAAAGCACTGACGCTGGAACAGGATATATGCATGAAGGGTTCCATGCTGATGATCCGTCTGTCTTTACGAGAAGTTGGTTCGCTTGGTCGAACAGTCTCTTCTCGCAGCTCGTCTACCGGGCGATGAAAGAAGGGATTCTGTGAGCGCGACAGGAGTGATTGTTTTTTGTGATCCGCTGTTTCCGGGAGAACTTGCAACTGGAGCTGCGCAGGGAATTGAGACAGGCTTGCTGGGTGTCTCCGTGGCATCCGTTAATGGCCACGGGCTAGCGGAAGCGCTGGATACTGCTCCGGCAGGCGGGGTCTTCATTAACCTGCATGCGCCATACTTTCCTAAGGCAGCCTGGCCTTCTATTGTAGCTTTTTTGCAAAGAGGTGGGGGTTTGATCAGCGCTGGAGGCGCACCGTTCAAACATCCGGTGACCTGGGAAGCTGGGGAGTGGCATATCGAAGCAGAGCAGACGGCCTACCACCGTCAGCTTCATATTCATGAAGCGCTGCGGGTGAGCAGTAAGGAACGGGTCAGCGAGTATACCTCGCACCCGGATATCCCGCTCTTCGCTGGGCAGGAGCAGCTTCTGCCGGTTGCGAACACTTGGAATCTAGTACCGCATGTCACGAAGAGCAGTGATTTGCCAGAGCAAATGGGCTCTAGTGGACCGATGGATACGCGGATTTATGCGCTGCTGAAGGGCGTGTCGGCACAGGGGCGTGAAATCTCGGCTCCGGCGGTATTGTGGGAGCATGTCGGCGGTCCCTTTAAGGGAGGACGCTGGCTGTTCATTAACCAGCCGCTGGGGCAGAGCTTCTGGGAGAACGGTGGTGCGACAGCTTTGGCGGGCTGGACTGCTTTTGCCGCCAAGGGTGTAACCGAGCTGTGGCTGAAGTCGAATTATGCTTCCTATGAGCCGGGAGAACGTCCAGTGCTGAGTCTGCAAAGCCAGAACCTGAGCCGCAAGGCGTCCTCATCCAAGGAAGCTACTGAGTGGAAGCTATCCTTCACCCTGAACAAAGAGGGTGAAGAAGCTGGCGCTCTATTCAGCCATACGTGCGAGGTGAAAGTCACCCGGGAACTGAACATCCTGCGGATTCCAGTTCCAGTCGAGCTTCAACCCGGGCTGCACCGGCTGGTCTGCCGGGCGGAGTCAGAGGATGGAGAAGTACGCGTGCTGCTCCAAGGCCTGTGGGGCCATGATGAAGCCCTGCTGTCACAAGGTGAGCCCGTTTCAGCTGGCAGAGATTATTTTGTGAAGAATGGAAAGCCGTTGCCGGTGGTGGGCATGACTTATATGACCTCCGACGTAGCACGGAAGTTCTTGTTCCTGCCGAATGCGGACGTATGGGATCGGGATATGGCACAGATGAAGAAGGCGGGAATTAACTGGATTCGGACGGGGATTTGGACGGCTTACCGTAATGTAATGCAAGTGGATGGGCATGCCTCAGAAGAAGTACTGCGGGCCATTGACGCCTTTTTCCTGACTGCGAAACGGCATGACCTGCAAGTGACCTTCACCTTCTTCTCCTTCACACCAGAGACCTGGGAGGGTACGAATCCGTATCTTGATCCCCGCAGTGTGGAGGCTCAGAAGCGGTTTATTCGCTCAATTGTCTCCCGGCATCGTTCTACGACTCACGTGGATTGGGATCTTATTAATGAACCGTCGATGTTCGACCCGCCGCGCATTTTCTCGGACGGACCTAGCTCGGCCAGAGATATCCATGAGATCAAGGCCTTCTCAGCTTGGCTGGAAAAGCGTCACGGGAACATCTCCACTTTGCAGGAGCACTGGAACATGACACCACTGGAGCTGCCGGACTTCGCGGCTGCCCGTCCTCCAGAGCAAAGTGATATTAACTTCAGCATCCAGGATATTCACTCAGGCAAACGCGGTACGCGCTGGCTGGATTACTGCCTGTTCTCGATGGATATGCATAATGTCTGGGCGCAGGAGCTGTACGGAACGATTAAAGAGTTGTGTCCAAACCATATGGTTACCGTAGGCCAGGACGAAGCACTTGGTGCGCAGCGGCCATCGCCTTTCTTCTATGAACAGGCTGTGGATTACACGACCGTTCACACCTGGTGGCTGAACGACAGCCTGCTCTGGAGCGGCATCTTCGCCAAAACGGCAAACAAGCCGAATTTGGTTCAGGAGACTGGCATTATGTACGTGGAGACACCGGACGGACGGGCTAAACGGAGCGAGGAAGAACTGCAGTCCATTCTGGAGCGCAAATATGCGTATGCTTTTGCTACCGGTGGCGCTGGTGCCGTGCAATGGATCTGGAACACGAACTTCTATATGGACAATGCCAATGAATCGCAGATCGGCGCGGTTCGTGCGGACGGTACAGAGAAGCCTGAAGCTGATGTGTCTTATGATTTCGGCCGTTTTATCGGCGAAGCCGGAGGCGTGTTCGACGGACGCAAGCTGGAGGATATCGCTGTTATTTTCCCGTATTCCAATGATTTCTCCAACCGGAAGCTGGCTTACGATGCCACTACACGATTGACGCGGATCATGTCCTATCAGTTGCATCTGCCTTTCCGTGGAGTGTCGGAATATGATCTGGAGGTTCTGGAAGCCCAGCCGCCGAAGCTGATCATGCTGCCAAGCGCGCACAATCTCGATAATGAGGCGATGAAGAAACTGTTGTCATTCGTAGAGCGCACTGGAGCGACCTTGCTGGTAACTGGCAGCCTTGGCCTTGACGCGTACTGGCAGCCAACGGATCGTCTGGATCATTTGCTGGGTCGCCGGGAGCTTCACAATGTACGTAGAGAAGAGCGGCTGAACCTGAATGGGTTGACCTTCCCTGTGTCCTACGGACAGCGGCGGATTGCAGAGCTTATTAAAGAAGTGTCTGTGCAGGAGGTTCCGAAAGCCACTTCTCAATCTGTACAAGGTGATGCTGTAGTGGAAGTAGCTGTAGGCAAGGGGCGGTTGATCTGGAGCCCGCTACCGCTGGAGCTGAATGAACGGGATGAACCGATTGCGGCATTGTATCGCTATGCGGTGGCAGTTTCCGGAGTACGCGCAGAACTCGAATGGCAGGCCTCAGGTGATCTGCCGGGTGTCTACGGGCGGAAGCTCGACTTTAGCGAAGGAGCACTCTTTGTCTTTGTTTCGGAGTATGCCTGGGATACCGAGGTCAAAGTGAAGGATGTCGGAACAGGTACCGTGTACAGCTTTGTTTTGGAAAAAGAGCGTTCGGTGCTGTTCACGACCGATGCAGAAGGACACCTACTGTCCGTATATAGACCTGATGAAGTAACGATAACAAGCCACAAAGGCTGAACTAGAGAGGAGAGATGGATTTATGGCTAAAAAAAGAACAGCGCATATCGTATCCCACACGCATTGGGACCGGGAGTGGTATTTGCCTTACGAGAAGCATCATGTCCGTCTGATTCAACTGGTGGATGCACTCCTGAAGAAGCTTGATGAGGGATCGGCCTTTAAGAGCTTTTACCTGGATGGACAGACGATCATTCTGGAGGATTATCTCCAGGTTCGCCCGGAGAACAAAGAGAAACTGGAGCAGTATATCCGTGAAGGACGAATTCTGATTGGACCTTGGTACATTCTGCAAGATGCGTTCCTGACGAGCAGCGAAGCTAATGTGCGCAACATGCAGATCGGACACCAGGATGCTGAGAAATTCGGAACGCCGTCCAAAATCGGTTATTTCCCTGATACCTTTGGTCTGACCGGACAAATTCCGCAGCTGATGCTGCAATCTGGAATCTCCAACGCGTTCTTCGGACGCGGCGTGAAGCCAACTGGCTTCAATAACACCGTCTCCGACGGCGATTATGAATCCTCCTATTCCGAGCTGATCTGGGAGGGTCCAGATGGTTCTAAAATTCTCGGTATCCTGTTCGCTAATTGGTATTCCAACGGCAACGAGGTTCCAGTAGAAGAAGGGGCCGCCAAAGAATTCTGGGACCGTAAGCTTGCAGATGCTGAGAAATATGCTTCGACTAGCGAGCTGATGTTCATGAACGGATGCGACCACCAGCCGCTGCAGACTGATCTTCCGGAAGCTATTGAGACGGCAAAGGCTTTATACCCGGATACAGAGTTCGTTCATTCCAACTTCCCGGATTATCTGGATGCTCTGAAAGACAGTCTGAAAGATGAGCTTTCTTCTGTCAAAGGCGAGCTGCGTAGCCAGCGTACCGACGGATGGGGCACCCTGGTTAATACGGCCTCAGCCCGTGTCTATCTGAAGCAGATGAATCAGAAGGGACAGACTATTCTGGAAAAAGTGGCAGAGCCTTTGGCCTCTATCGCTAAGCTTGCAGGACAATCTTATCCACATCATCTGTTCACTTATGCTTGGAAGACGCTGATGCAGAACCATCCACATGACAGCATTTGCGGCTGTAGCGTGGATGAAGTGCACAGAGAAATGGTTACCCGGTTTGATAAAAGCCGTCATGTGGCCGAAAGCATTGTAGAGGATAGCGGCCGGTTTATTGCTGAAGCCGTTGATACTTCTGGCTATAGTAAATTCGGCAATGATGCTGTGCCATTTGTCGTTATGAATACAACAGGCTGGAACCGTACTGGTACGGTCAGCGTGGAATTGGATGCAGCGCGGTTGTACCTGCGTGAAGGCTTCTCTTTGGAAGAGACCGCTCGCCGCATGCGAGAGGTTTCCCTCGATGGACATCAATTGGTGGATGAGAACGGCATCGCTGTATCCTACACTATCGAAGACCTCGGGCTGAGCTTCGGCTATGATCTGCCAGACAATCAATTCCGTCAGCCTTATTCGTGCCGTAAAATCAAACTTACGTTTGAAGCGTCTGATGTACCTGCGCTTGGTCTTCGTACCTATGCTTGGGTGAAGTCGGCCGAGCCGGCTCCTGCCTTTGTATCCTTATTGGATGCAGCGCGAGTGCTTGAGAACGATGGAATTAAAGTGGAGATTGCCGATGATGGCTCCTTTACCTTGCACGATAAGAACAGCAATACTTCATATAATGATCTTGGCGTGTATGAGAATACCGGCGATATTGGTAATGAATACATGTACAGACAACCGGACGGCGAGGTTCCGCTGACCACCAAAGGCTTGAAAGCCGAAATTCGTGTGCTTGAAGATACTTCTTTCCGGGCTGCGATTGAAATACTTCATGACTGGGAGATTCCAGCCTCAGCTGATGAATTGCTGGACGCAGAGCAGCGGGCCCTAGTCTATTACCCGGAACGTAAGGCACAACGCAGCCGTGAGACCGTTACGTTGAAGCTTCGTACCGTACTGTCACTGGAACGTAAGGGCAGAGGTCTGTCTATCGAATCTACTATTAATAACAACGCTAAGGATCACCGGGTACGGATGCTGTTCCCGACCGATCTGGTAACTGATGTGCACCATGCTGACTCTATGTTCGAAATTGCTACGCGGGATAACGTTCCGGCGAGCGAATGGCTGAACCCGAGTAATACCCAGCATCAGCAGAACTTTGTTGATGTCAGCAGTGACCAAGCCGGACTTACGGTTGCTAATCTAGGGCTGAATGAGTACGAGATCTTGCGGGATGGCCGCAATACAGTGGCTGTTACCCTGCTGCGCAGCGTGGGCGAACTTGGAGACTGGGGCTGGTTCCCGACACCGGAAGCCCAGTGCTTGGGCGAGCATACGGTACAGCTGCAGCTAATTCCGCATAGCGGGGATCGCATTGCGTCCGGAGCATATACTGAGGCTTATCAATTCCAGGTGCCTTGGACTGTCTTCCAGACAGGGGTTCATGAGGGTAAGCTTGCCTCGGGCTATGCACCTTTCCAATGGAAGGGTACAGCAGCCGCATTTTCCTCTGTAAAAATGAACGAAAAGACTGGCGACCTGCTGGTTCGCTGGTACAACATGGCTGAGCAGCCTTTAGAGCTGGCTCTGGACGTCATTGCTCCGCATGAGCATCTGTATGAGACGACTATTCTGGAAGAGCGCACGGCGCCATGTGCAGATCCTGGAGATCGTCCGTATTCATTGAAGGTCGGTCCTTTCGGGATTGCGACCTATGGAATTCAAATTGGGGACGCACAGTAATAACGAAGTACGGAATGTTACCTTTAAAGCCAGTTTCCATCGTGGATGGAGACTGGCTTTTTCAAATTAAAGAATGTTTGAATTTGAAAGCTACAGTGATTGAAGTATTAATCAAAAGGGTAATGGGGCATAGTAGGGGAGATCACCTCCCAAGAGCTACTGAGTTTAATGATGGACATTCTTTATAGAAGGAACATAAGTGTGTCTTCTTACGAATCACTGAAATGCAGTGCTGTTGGCAGGACATGCAAAACCTTGTATACAGGGATAAATGGTCATGGCGCGGGTAATATTAAATAAAATAATAAAAAACACTTGCAATGGTCTTTTATCCATGGTATATTCTAATTCCGGCCAAGAAATAACGATGCCGAGCTCGAAAAAAGAAATTAAAAAAAGAGCTTGACATTAAAACGCCGGACATGATATAGTATAAGAGTTGCTGCTGAGACATTGAGTGGACAACGAGAACAGCTTGATCTTTGAAAACTGAACAACGAGTGAGTATCGAATTCACGCAAGTGAGTTCACAAATGAGAATTTAATTCTCGTCAGATGTTTCAAAATGAGCAATCGCTCTTTTCGATAAGTTTTCGGATGGTTATTTTCTTGGAGTAATTTCGAGGAAGTGAACGCTCGAAAAAACCTATTTGGAGAGTTTGATCCTGGCTCAGGACGAACGCTGGCGGCGTGCCTAATACATGCAAGTCGAGCGGGGTTGATTTGAAAGCTTGCTTTCAAATCAACTTAGCGGCGGACGGGTGAGTAACACGTAGGCAACCTGCCCCACAGACTGGGATAACTACCGGAAACG